>WFPF01000079.1 GCA_015487695.1 Chitinophagales bacterium | reverse complement strand
TCGAACCCTGCGGCCCTCCCGATTTGCATCGGGATGCTCTACCAACTGAGCTATTCCCGCTTAATATGTCAATTCATCCTCGAACCCTGCGGCCCTCCCGATTTGCATCGGGATGCTCTACCAACTGAGCTTTAATTGGTATAATTTTCAATTAAATACTCAATGTATTTCCTGCTCTTTTTTCTTTTTATCTCCAGTTCTCTTCTGTTCGCTTCTTTTTTGGTATCATAGGATTCCAAATATACAAAAGACCATGGCCCTTTATTTCGTGTGGCTTTAACCTTACCACTATTATGTTGAAACAAACGTTCTTTCAGATTACCGGTATGTCCGATATAAAAGCGTTTGCTTTTGCTGGAAATCAAAATATATACAAAGAACTTTTTCATCTGAACGGTCAATTTCGCGACCCTCCCGATTTGCATCGGGATGCTCTACCAACTGAGCTATTCCCGCTTAATATGTCAAAGTTTGCTTTGAAACGTAAGCGGATGCAAATATACAATATTTGCTTTTCGAAAAAAGGAAATTGGCAGCAGAAAATAGCGGGAAAATATTTTCGGTAAGGAGGAGAAAAGCGGGCGACAGATTTAGGAATGGCCGCTGTGACGGGGCGAGAGCGGGGCCCAGCTGATGAGCAGGATCGGCAGGGCCACTATGGCAGGAACCAGATAAAGGTAGTGGTAGGGAATCTGAATGAAAGCGTAAAAAACAGCCAGATAGATCTTAAGACTGCCAAGCAGGAAAATGCGCAGCTCGTAGCGTTTCCGCTGACGGAAAAAAGCAAGGGCAGGCAGGAGGACGGCCAGCAGACTGATGATGAAGTGGATTCGCTGCAACGCATGCAGGCGAAAGTCGATGGACCCCGGCAGAAATTCATAGAAGAAAACGGCCAGCCCGTAGCCCCGGTAGAGATGCCAGGGCACGGCCCCGGGGCCTGTGCGGCCCGGAGTCCATTCCACTGCGGCAGCTATGCTGTGATAATGATAGCCATTGAGAAAAATGGAAAAGTCTTTTCGGAGGAAAGGGAATACATAAATAAGCAGGATGCCGCCCAGGGTCAGCAGGGCCAGCCGGACGGCTTTGCCCCTGTAGGATGAGAAAAAGAGGGCCAGAAAGTAAAATGGCGACCAGAGGACGATGGAAAAGCGGGAGAGCAGGGTGAGCAGCAATGCTCCGGCAGAGGGCAGAAGGCGCAGGGAAAAGAGGGAAAGGGCGAAGAAAAGATAATAGGCGGCAATGAGGGCTTCGATGGTCCAAATAAAGAGGGCCTCATCGTAGTGTAGATAGACTGCGGTAAAAGCAAAGGGAAGGAGTGAGAAGGTCAGGAATTGAAGATCCGCGCGAAAGAGCTTTCGGGCCTGCCAGAGGAGAAGGAAGATCGCCAGCTGATAAAGCCCGAAACTCATCCAGCGATAGTCGAAGCCCAGGAGCTCGGGAACGACAAAAGGCAGCCACTGCATGGGCAGATAGGTGGGATAGAGGGTATAGCCCCAGATCTGTATGGGCAGATAGGGGAATTCCCCGCTGAGAAACCTGCGCACCAGCACCATCACCTGTGGAATGATATCGGAGCGGCTGACATCCTGAACGGACAGCGGTACACTGCCGATGATACCGCCATATTGGTAGGTGAGAATCAACAGCAGAAAAAGGGGGAGAAGCCAGGGTAGAAATCTTTTGGCCGAAGATGCGGAAGGGGAATAGGAGGGCAGTGTAAACCCGCGGCTGAGCCGGATAGCGCCCCATCCCGTAAGCAGTGAAGCGCCCAGCAATAGAAGCGGGCTCAGATAGGGGCCCAGGCTGCCCCGCGCAAAACTGAGGAGTGCCAGTTCGAGGAGTACCGATGCCGTCACGGTCCAGCGAATTTTTCGCTGAGAGAAGGCATGCATGTCTGTGCTGCCGGCAGGGGCTCTTTCGGAGTTGTTCATCCTTTCAGTTTGTCTTTGAGTTCATTCAGCTTCATCAGTGCTTCCACCGGAGTGAGGGCATTGATATCGAGGCTGCGGAGAATTTCAGCCACTTCCCGCAACTCGGGCTGATCGAGCTGGAAAATGCTCAGCTGCATATTGGAAGGAGGCTTTTGTTCTTTCAGCACCCGGTCCAGGTCGCTGCCGATGCTTTTTTCTTCCAGCTCTTTCAGAATCTGCCGGGCCCGTTCCAGCACTTTCGGGGGCATGCCTGCCATCCGGGCTACGTGAATTCCGAAACTGTGATGACTGCCTCCTTTTTCCAGTTTGCGCAGAAAGAGCACTTTCTTGCCTATTTCGCGTGTACTTACATGGTAATTTTTTACCCGCTCGAGTTTGCCTTCCAGCTCATTCAGTTCATGATAATGGGTCGCAAAAAGGGTCTTCGGGCGAAATTTTCCGTTGCTGTGCAGAAACTCGGCAATCGACCACGCGATGGAGATGCCGTCATAGGTACTGGTGCCCCGGCCGATCTCATCAAGGAGGATGAGGCTGCGGTCCGAGATATTGTTCAATATGCTGGCCGTTTCGTTCATTTCCACCATAAAAGTGGACTCGCCCGAACTGATATTGTCCGAAGCACCCACCCGGGTGAATATCTTGTCTACGATGCCGATGCGGGCTTCTTTTGCGGGCACGAAACTGCCGGCCTGGGCCATGAGTGTGATCAGGGCCATCTGGCGCAGCAGGGCCGATTTTCCGCTCATGTTGGGCCCGGTAATTATAAGTATCTGCTGGCTGCTGTCATCCAGATAAATGTCATTGGGGACGTATTGCTCGCCCGGATCGAGTTGCTGCTCGATGACCGGATGCCGTCCTTCCCGGATATCGATGATGTGATCGCTGCTGAGCTCGGGTCTGCGATAGTTGAGGCGCAGGGCATTGCGCGAGAAGGTAAGAAGGCAGTCGAGGCGGGCAATGACACGGGCATTCTGCTGTATGGCTTCCACATGCAGGGCCACTTCGCTCACCAGTTTTTCAAAGAGCTCTTTCTCGAGACTCAGTATTTTGTCTCCGGCCGAGAGAATTTTTTCTTCGAGCACCTTCAGTTCATCGGTGATATAGCGTTCGGCACTGACCAGCGTTTGTTTGCGTATCCATTCGGGCGGCACCTTTTCTTTGTGCGTATTGCGCACTTCGAGATAATATCCGAATACATTGTTGAAACCGATCTTAAGCGAGGCAATGCCTGTTCTTTTCATTTCCCTCTCCTGAAGGGCTGCCAGACGTCCCTTGCTGTTTTTTACAAGGTCGCGCAGTTCGTCAAGTACCGGATTCACGCCTTCGGCAATGGCGTGGCCCTTGTCTATGCTCACCGGTGCCTGCTCCGAGAGAGTGCTTTTTATCTTTCCCCTGACCACCTCGCAGGGGTTGATTTGCTCGCCCAGTGCTGCCAGCTCCTTCGAGCCGGCATCGAGGGCAGCCTGCCGGATGGGCAGCATGGCTTCCAGTGCCCGGTGCAGCGAGAGCAGTTCGCGGGGATTGATGCGCTTCAGGGCGACTTTCGAGATAATGCGTTCCACATCCCCCATTTTCTTGATCTCCGCCTCCATCTTCTCGCTCAACTCCCTGTCTTTCACGAAATATTCAACGGCATTGAGGCGGTAATTGATGGCATCGATATTCTTGAGCGGCAGCACCAGCCATTTGCGCAGGAGGCGGGCGCCCATGGGGCTTTGTGTCTGGTCGAGCACATCGAGCAGAGAAGTGCCGCTTTCAAAAGGAGTGGAGAGCAATTCGAGATTGCGGATGGTAAAGCGGTCGAGCCAGACGTGATCTTCCTCCGGAATGCGGGCGATGCGGGTGATATGGCCGATGTTGGGATGTTCGGTCTCGTCCAGATAGTGGAGGGCGGCTCCGGCAGCCGTGATGGCTGCTTCCATGCCCTCGATGCCGAAACCTTTGAGGCTTGCCGTGCCGAAATGTCGCAAGAGCTTCTCGTGGGCAAACTCCGAATTAAAAATCCACTCGTCCAGCGGATAAACGTAAAACTGCTGTCCGAACAGCTCGTGAAATTTCTTGACGCGGGGGCGGGGAACAATGATTTCGCTCGGGAGAAATCCCTGCATCAGCTTGTCGATGTATTCAATCGAACCCGAACTCGTAAGAAATTCACCCGTACTGACATCCAGCAGCGCCAGGCCGATCTCATCGCGCTCGAAGCTGAGTGCTGCCAGAAAGTTGTTGGCCTTGTGGTCCAGAATCTGATCGTTCAGTGCGACCCCCGGGGTCACGAGTTCGGTGACACCCCGTTTGACAATGCTTTTGCTGCTTTTCGGGTCTTCGAGCTGGTCGCAGATGGCTACCCGGTAGCCGGCCTTGACGAGCTTGGGCAGATAAGTTTCGAGGGCATGATGCGGAAAACCTGCCAGCTCCACTTCCGAAGCCGAGCCGTTGGCCCGCCTCGTCAGCACGATGCCCAGGGTTTGAGCCGTGGTGACGGCATCGCTGCCGAAGGTTTCGTAAAAGTCGCCCACACGGAAAAGCAGCAGGGCATCGGGGTATTTGGCCTTGATGCGTTTGTACTGAGCCATCAAAGGGGTTTCCTTTGTTTTGCCCTTTGCGCCTTGGGCGGATTTTTTATGGGTCGAAATATTTGCCAATATTTGTATCCTGATTTTGCAGAGCGAAAATAAAACAACTAAAATAGGACTGAAAGTTAGGGCGCTTGCAATTATTCTCAACAAAATTGCTGTGGATGCAGAGTTTCAGAAAGAAAAAGATTACGGAGCTGGGTCGGATCGACCCGCTTAGCTACCGGGAAACGCCCCGTTTGCCGCTGGCGCTCTGGCTCGACCGCATTCGCAGCCACCACAATGTGGGCTCAGTCTTTCGTACGGCCGATGCTTTCCGTGTAGCGCATATTTACCTCGGGGCCTATACTCCGGCACCTCCGCATCGTGATATTCACAAAACAGCCCTGGGAGCCACAGAGACGGTTCCCTGGTCGTCAGAGCCCGAGAGCCTGGCGGGTATCCGCAGGCGGAAAGCCGAGGGGTACACGATCGTGGGCGTGGAGCAGGCTTTCGGCAGCGTTCCTCTGCAGAATTTCGAAGTGGAGCGAGAAGCGCGCTATCTGCTTGTTTTGGGCAACGAGGTGAACGGCATCGATGAGGAAGTGATGGGCGAGCTGGATCATTGCATCGAAATTCCCCAGTTCGGAAGCAAACACTCCTTGAATGTATCGGTGGCTGCAGGGCTGCTGATCTGGCACTTTGCATCGGCTTTCGGATTCGAAGCGGGAGGTGCCCGTTGAAGCTGCTTGACATGCTGGGGCGCGAGCTGGAAGTGCCGGGAGAAGCAAAGCGCATCGTGTCTCTCGTTCCTTCCCAGACGGAGCTTCTTTATGATCTCGGCCTCGATCGGGAAATCATTGGCATTACGCGCTTTTGCATTCATCCCGAGCACTGGTTCCGGAGCAAGACGCGTGTGGGAGGTACCAAAAGTCTGCATTTGGACAAGATCCGTGCATTGGCTCCCGATCTGATTATTGCCAACAAAGAAGAAAACAGGAAGGAGGAAATCGAAGCGCTTGCCAAGGACTTTCCGGTCTGGATCAGCGATGTACAAAGCCTGGAAGAAGCCCTGCTGATGATCAGGGGTGTGGGTCGTATTTGCGGCCGGCCCGAAAAAGCAGCTTCAATGTGCAGTGAGATTGTGCAGACCTTTGAAGAGCTCCGGCAAGTGCGGCCCGGGCGCGTGGCCTACCTCATCTGGGAAGACCCCCTCATGGTAGTGGGTGGCGGCACCTTCATTAATGACATCTTACAGCGATGGGGTTTGCAAAACATATATGAAGAACGCGGACGCTATCCGCTTACCGATCTGGAGGAACTCAAAAGCCTGGAGCCCGATCTGCTTATTCTGGCTACCGAGCCCTTTCCCTTCAAAGAAAAGCATGTAAAGCACCTGCAGGCATGGATGCCCGGTGTGCAGGCCGTCATCGCAGACGGGGAGCTTTTTTCCTGGTACGGAAGCCGTTTGCTCCATACTCCGGCCTATCTCAACCGGCTGGCCGCCTCCCTGCAAATATTGAAATAAAAGTGAAGCGAAAGCGCCCCGGCTGCCGGGGGGAAATGTTATATTTGCTGCGGAAAATCAAACTGAATTATCATGAGTATTGATCAGATCATAAACCTCCTCGGTGACAAAGCGGAATATCTTCTGCAACATGAAAGCAAAACCATTCCGCGTGATCTTTTACACCTCCCCGGCCCCGATTTTATTGATCGTGTCTGGATCGACTCGGACCGCAATCCGAGGGTCCTCAATTCCCTGCAAACGCTGTTTAATCACGGGCGCCTCGGATCTACGGGTTACCTCTCCATCCTCCCGGTAGATCAGGGCATCGAACACAGTGCCGGAGCTTCCTTTGCAAAGAATCCCCTCTATTTTGATCCCGAGAACATCGTAAAACTGGCGATCGAAGGAGGCACCAATGCCGTGGCTTCCACCTTCGGAGTGCTGGGTGCGGTAGCGCGCAAATATGCGCACAAAATTCCCTTTATCGTGAAGATCAATCACAATGAATTGCTGACCTATCCCAACAGCTATGACCAGATCATGTTCGGCACCATCGAGGAAGCCTGGAACATGGGAGCTGTAGCCGTGGGAGCCACCATATATTTCGGATCGCCCGAATCGAACCGGCAAATCATCGAAGTGGCCGAAGCCTTTGAACGGGCCCACGAGCTGGGGATGGCCACCATCCTCTGGTGCTATCTGCGCAACAGCGCTTTCAAAAAAGACGGAGTGGATTATCATACGGCTGCCGACCTGACGGGCCAGGCCAATCACCTGGGGGTCACCATCCAGGCCGATATTATAAAACAGAAACTGCCGACCAACAATGGCGCCTACAAAGCACTCAATACCGGAGGCAGCAGCTACGGAAAACTGGATGAAAGAATCTATACGGAACTGAGCAGCGAGCACCCGATCGACCTGACACGCTATCAGGTAGCCAACGGATACATGGGCCGGGCCGGCCTTATCAACTCCGGAGGTGCTTCCAGCGGAGCATCCGACCTTGCACAGGCGGTAGAAACGGCCGTGATCAACAAGCGGGCCGGGGGTATGGGATTAATCTCGGGAAGAAAAGCCTTTCAGCGACCCATGAAGGAAGGAGTGGAAATATTGCACGCCATCCAGGATGTCTATCTCAATAAGGAGATCAGCATCGCGTAGTATTTTGCACACTCCTCTTTTAATACTACCTTTAATTTCGTTCACCCGAATAAGGAACTTTTATGAGCTGGTTCAGACGACTTAGGGAAGGGATTACCACTTCTACCACCGAAAAGAAAGAAGCTCCGGACGGACTTTGGCACAAGTGCAAGGGCTGCGGAGAAACCATCCCGATGAAGGAGTACAAAGAAAATCTTTGGGTTTGTCCTTCCTGTGGTCTGCACGGCCGCATCGATTCGCTGGAGTATTTTCAATTTCTATTTGATGATCCTGACCGGGTTTTGCTTCTCTTCGAGCATCTCGAACCGGTCGATGTACTTCACTTTGAAGATCTGAAACCCTATGCACAGCGCCTGAAGGAGGCCAAAGCCAGGAACAAGGTCAGTGAGGCAATAACGGTGGCCACGGGCGAGATAAATGAAAAGCCCTGGGTGATTGCCGCCATGAATTTTAAGTTTATCGGTGGGTCGATGGGCTCGGTGGTCGGAGAGCGGATTTCGCGGGCCATCGACTATGCCATCGAACACAAACTCCCATTTCTGATCATCTCGAAAAGCGGTGGCGCACGCATGATGGAGGCTGCTTTTTCGCTGATGCAAATGGCCAAGACATCGGCCCGCCTCACGCGCCTGGCCGAAGCCGGCCTGCCGTATATCTCACTGATGACCGACCCTACCACGGGAGGCGTGACAGCCAGTTATGCCATGCTCGGTGATATCAATATCGCTGAACCCGGTGCCCTGATCGGCTTTGCAGGCCCCCGCGTTATCAAGGAGACCATCAAACGCGACCTGCCCGAGGGCTTTCAGCGTTCCGAATTTCTGCTCGAAAAAGGTTTTCTGGACTTTATCGTACACCGGCACGAGCTCAAAGAGAAGCTGACGGAGATGCGTTCCTATTTTATTGACTGAGTCTGAAGTCATTTTTCTCTAATTAATAACTTGCTTTTTCTTAACTTTGCACCTCGAAAAATAGTAAGAGAATTAAATCAGTATTACCATGCCTTACATGACGAAGGAAACCAAAACGGAGATTTTTAAAGAATATGGAGGAAGCGAAGAAAACACCGGATCGATCGAAGGTCAGGTAGCGCTCCTTACTTTAAGGATCAAAGAAATTTCCGACCACCTCAAAACACACAAAAAAGATCACTCCACCCGAAGGGCATTGCTCAAAATGGTAGGTCAGCGAAAAAGACTGCTCAAATATCTGGCAAAACGTGACATCAATGGCTACCGTGAGCTTATTAAGAAACTCGGAATCAGGAAATAATCTCCTGTTCTTATCGAAACCATACAAGGGACTGGCTGCTACCGGCTGATTGACAACGGCTGGCATGCGGGGCTTCCGCTCCTGCATGCCGGAGCGATGTGACAGCCCGGCCGCTATTCCCTTGTTCTTTTATATACATATACGATACATTACACGAAAACGAAAAGAAGATGACAAACGAAAGCGCATTTAAACACCTCTTCCCCAACTACAAATCTGTAGAATTTGACATGCCTGACGGCAAAAAAATAAAAATTGAAACAGGCAAACTGGCCAATCAGGCACATGGTGCCGTTTTGGTCACCTGCGGCAACACCGTTCTTATGGCTACGGTTGTTTCGGCCTACGAGCCCAAAGAAAACGCCAGCTTTTTCCCTCTCACTGTTGATTACCAGGAAAATTATTCGGCTGCCGGAAAAATACCGGGTGGATTTTTCAAACGCGAGGGACGCCTTTCCTCGTATGAGATTCTTACCAGCCGCCTGGTCGACCGGGCACTGCGACCGATGTTCCCTGACAACTACTATCACGAGACGCAGGTACTGGTCAAATTGATGTCTTATGACAAAAACGATGTATTCCCCGATGCCCTGGCAGCTTTTGCCGCTTCCAGCGCCATCATGGCCAGCGACATACCTTTCAACGGCCCCATCTCCGAAGTGCGCGTGGCACGGGTGAATGGCGAGTTTAAGCTGAACCCTAACTTTCAGGAAATGGAAGAAAGCGATATGGAAATGATCGTGGCAGCCACCATGGACAATGTGGTAATGGTTGAAGGCGAAATGAAGGAAGTGAGCGAAGCGGAAATGGTGGAAGCCATCAAAGTAGCGCATGAAGCCATCAAGCTGCAATGCCAGGCGCAGGTCAAGCTTATGGAGGAAAGCGGAAACACCGTAAAGCGTAGTCTGGTGCCGCAGGAAGAAAATGAAGAAGTAAAAGCCAGGGTCGAAGAGCTGGCCAAAGAAAAAATATATGAAGTAGCCCGGGGCGCATACAGCAAGGTGGAACGCAGCGAAAAACTCAAAGCCATCAAAGAAGAAGTAAAAGCCCTCTACGATGATGATGAGGAAGGGGAAGAACTGGAACTGGCCATGCGCTACTACAAAAACCTTGAGAAAGAAGTGATCCGTGAGGTCATTCTGAAAGAAAAAAGAAGATTGGACGGCCGGGGACTGGAAGATATCAGGCCTTTGTATATGGAAATCGATGTATTGCCGCGAACACACGGCTCGGCACTCTTTACCCGGGGCGAAACCCAGGTGCTGGCATCCACTACGCTTGGCAACAAGCTGGATGAGCAGATGATTGACAATGCCACCTACAAGGGATTTGAAGATTTTATCCTGCACTACAACTTCCCGCCATTTTCTACCGGTGAGACCAAGCCGATGCGCGGTCCGGCCCGAAGGGAAATCGGACACGGAAACCTGGCCCACCGCTCGCTGAAGCAGGTGATGCCGGACAGCGAGGAAAATCCCTACACGGTGAGAATTGTAGCCGATGTGCTCGAATCCAACGGCTCTTCTTCGATGGCCAGTGTTTGCGGAGGCTCCCTGGCCCTTATGGATGCCGGTATCAAAGTAAAAAGCCACGTCTCGGGCATTGCCATGGGACTGATTTCGGGTGAGAACGGAGAAGTGGCTGTTTTGACAGATATTCTGGGAGATGAAGATCACCTCGGTGACATGGACTTTAAAGTAACCGGAACCCGCAAAGGGATCTGTGCCTGCCAGATGGATATTAAAATCGAAGGACTCTCTTATGAAGTGCTGGGCCAGGCACTGGAACAGGCCCGCAGAGCCCGTCTGGAGATACTCGACAAGATGTATGAAGTAATTGATCAGCCGCGCTACGAGTTCAAACCCTTCGTGCCGCGTATTCACAAGATCTTTATTGCCCGCGACTTTATCGGTGCGGTAATCGGACCCGGTGGCTCGACCATTCAGGAGATGCAGCGCGAAACCGGAACGACCATCACCATTGACGAAGTGGGCGACCAGGGGGAAATCGTAATCAGTGGAGACGACAAAGATTCCATAGAAGCGGCTATCGAAAAAATAAAAGCCATCACAGCTGTGCCGCAAACCGGTGAGGTCTATGAAGCCAAGGTGAAATCGATCATGCCATACGGAGCCTTTGTTGAATTTCTGCCCGGCAAGGAAGGACTTCTGCATATCAGCGAAATCTCCTGGAGCCGCATCGAGAAGGTGGAAGATGTGCTGAAGGTTGGGGATATGATCAAGGTGAAACTGCTGGACATCGACAAGCGTTCAGGCAAGTTCAAACTATCCAGAAAAGTGCTTCTCGAGCCCCCGGCCCATATCAAGGAGAAAATGGAGAAGCGGGAATCTGATCATAAGGAATAAATATGAAGGTGTAAAAAGTACACCAAAAATGAAACCAAGCGGGATGGGGAGCGTACCTATGGTACAAATACCCCACCATGAAGCATTACAAAATCAGGCAGAGCATTACGCAGAGGGAGACCCCCGCTCTGAACCGCTATCTGAATGAAATCGGTAAAGAAGGGCTGGTCAGCTCCGAGAAAGAAATTGATCTGGCCCGAAGGATCAAAGAGGGCGATCAGAAAGCGCTTGAAGAACTGACACGCGCCAATTTGCGATTCGTAGTATCCATTGCCAAACAATATCAGAACCAGGGCCTGCCGCTCAGCGATCTGATAAATGAGGGCAATATCGGACTCATCAAGGCTGCACAACGCTTTGATGCCTCCAAGGGCTTTAAATTTATCTCCTATGCCGTCTGGTGGATCCGTCAGAGCATTCTGCAGGCCATCGTTGACAATGCGAGGCTTGTGCGATTGCCGCTCAACAAAGCCACAGCCTATCACAAAATCAACAAAGCCACCCGGGAATTTCAGCAAAGCAACGAACGGCTGCCAACACTCGATGAACTTTCGGAGATGGTGGACCTCAAGCCCGGCATGCTGGGTGTGGTAATGAACAACTCCGTTCGTCATCAGTCAACCGATGCACCGATAGGGAATGATGAAGACTATACATTCTCCGACACACTGGAGGACAGTTCGGGATCAGAGCCCGAAAAGGTACTCATGTTCGAAGCCCTGAAAAAGGAACTAAAGCGATTGCTTGAGGTACTGAGTGTTCGCGAAAGAAAAATCATAGAGATGTACTTCGGTATGGATGGCGAACCGCGCATGACCCTGGCAGAAATCGGGGAACGCATGGGACTCACACGTGAGCGCATCCGCCAGATCAAGGAAAGAGCCTTGCGCAAATTGCGCAGATACTCAAAAAACCAGGTGCTGCAATCATACTTTTACGAAAGTTGAAAAAGAAGCAGCTGCATTCAGCTTAGAGGGGAACAATGCCTTTGTTGATTTCCTTCTTCAGAGCGAGCATCTGAATAGCTGCCACGGCACACTCAACGCCCTTGTTGCCATGGCTGCCTCCGGCACGTTCGAAAGCCTGTTCTTTATTATTTACCGTCAGCAATCCAAAGATTACGGGCAGGTCCAGTTCTGCATTCATTCCGGCAATGGCATTCGAAACAGCCTGGTTAATATAGTGATCATGGGGGGTTTCTCCTTTGATCACACAGCCCAGGGTGATCACGGCATCCGGAGATAATTTGCGGGCCACCCAGGCGGCTCCCGCAACGAGCTCAAAAGCGCCCGGCACATGATAGACGATGATGCTGTCATTTGAAGCCCCTTTGTCGAGCAGGGTCTTGAGGCAGGCATTGAGCAGTGCCTCACCAATTTCCGCGTTGTAGTCGGATACCACTATGGCAAAGGTCATGTTGGCAGCATCCGCAATCCGGTCTGCCTGATAATCGGACAGGTTTTTCTCAGCGCTTGCCAAGTCAGGAGTATTTTAGCTTCGCATCTACCAGTTTCAGGTATTTTACGACTTCCCGGCCCTGGGCCGAAAGAGGATACTTTTCTTCGATTTCCTGATACATTTCACGGGCTTCCTTGTACTTGCCCAGATTGAGGAAGTAATCACCGGCCAGTTGCAGGTAGTAAGGTGTGAAAAAGTCATGATCCACGGCATGGGCTGCCCGCTCATAATATTTGGCGGCTTTATCGCTCTCGCCCAGTTGGGAGTAGGCGTGGCCCAGCAATTCGTATTTGCGGGCCGCAAGGATATCCGTCTCGGGCGAAAAATCATCCAGATAGTCAATGGCCGACTGCACATCGCCCAGTTTCAGGTAGGAGACACCCGCATAATAGTTGGCCAGGTTGGCCGAAGTGCTTGACGGATATTCGTCAATGATATCCAGGAAACCCGGATTGGCTCCGTCTCCGTTGAGTGCGAGAGAGAATGAATCAATCCGGAAATATTCCTGAGGATAGCTCATCAGCGGCAGGGCTTCTTCTTCCTGCTTGCCGGCCCGGTAATCTTTGTACACGTATGCCGCCACGCCCAGCACGATGGCCAGGGTCACACCGATGAGGATGTTTTTGTAGCGATTATAGAAGTTCTGTGCTTCTTCCAGAAGGTTTCGTTCCTGTTCTTTATGTTTTGTCATGGTCTTTTTTGGCTTAATCTTTTATAAATGGATAATCGGCTTGTACGTAAATATCTTCATACAAGGCATCTGCGGAAGGGAAAGGTGAGTTTTCAGCAAATGCAACGGCCTCTTCCACCTCGGCTTTCACTTCGTCCTGAATTTTCTTAAGTCCGGCTTCATCGAGGTATCCTTTTTCGAGCAGGTCGTGTGCCACACCCGAAATGGGATCTTTTTTGCGATAGGCTTCCAGTTCTTCGCGGGTACGGTATTTCGCTGGGTCCGACATGGAGTGTCCTTTGTAGCGGTAGGTTTTCAGTTCAAGTACGTAGGGCCCTTTGCCCGCTCTGCATTGTTTCAGTGCTTTTTCCAGGGCCTTATGAACCGGCAGCGGGTGCATGGCATCTACCGCTTCATGGGTGATGTTGTAAGCACAGGCCATGTGGTGAAGGTCTTTCACCGGGCCCGATCGCTCGACCGAGGTACCCATGGCGTAATGGTTGTTTTCAATCAGGAAGATTACCGGCAGTTTCCAGAGGGCGGCCATGTTGAGCGTCTCATGCCACGAGCCCTGCTTAATGGCTCCATCGCCCAGGAAGGTCAGACTGACATTTTTGCTTCCTTTATACTTTTCGCCAAATCCGAGGCCTGCACCCAGCGGAATCTGTCCGCCTACAATGCCGTGGCCGCCATAAAAGCGCCCGGCCACATTGAAGAAGTGCATACTGCCTCCCTTTCCTTTGGTGCAACCTGTTACTTTTCCGTAGAGCTCGGCCATGCCTTCATTCATCGTTACGCCCCGCGTCAGGGCCAGTCCGTGGTCGCGATAGGCGGTGATAATCGGATCACTCTCTTCACAGGCCGAATCCACGGCTGCCGCAATGGCTTCCTGTCCGATATACAGATGGAGAAAACCTCTGATTTTCTGCTGTGCATACATCTGTGCGGCCTTCTCTTCGAAGCGTCTGATCCGAAGCATCAGACGGTACCATTCAATGTAGGTGCCCTTTGTTATTTTTGCCATTATAGCTTCTGTGTTTTACTGGCGCAAAAATATAAAATTAAAAGGGAAAACCCATTGTTCGTCCACACGCTTCAACTTACTAATTTCAAATGCTATCCGCGGGCTGAGCTTCGATTTGAATCGGAGATCATCGGCTTTGCCGGGCCCAACGGAGCCGGCAAGACCAACCTCCTCGATGCACTGCATTTTCTCTGCAGCGGGAAGAGCTATTTCAATCCGCTCGATCGCCAGAATATCCGTTTTGGTACTTCCTTTTTTCGTCTCTCCGGTGAAATCGGAGCCGAGCAGGAAAAAGACCGGGTGCTTTGTATTCATGAAAGCGGAAAACGCAAGCGCATTTCCGTCAATGAGGTAGCCGTCACACGCATGTCGGAGTTTATGGGCCGCTATCCCGTGGTCGTCATAGCTCCTGACGATGTGATGATGATCAACGGTGGGAGCGAAGAGCGAAGGCGCTTTCTCGACATGAGTATCTCATTCTGCGAGAAAGATTATCTGGAAGACCTGGGTGTATATAAAAAAGTGCTGCTGCAGCGCAACAGTCTCCTCAAAGATGCGACACGCAAAGGAAGTGTCGATGACGACCTGCTGGAGGCATATGATCGCATGCTGATTCCCGTGGCTCAGCGGATCTACGAAAAAAGAAAAGCTTTTCTTGCCCGCTTTATGCCCTATTTCAGGCGCTTTTACAGCGAGCTGACCGGAGTTGCCGAGCGGCTCGGGATCGAATATCTGAGCAGTCTGCATGAAAAGGAGATGGCAACTCTTCTCGAAGAGGCCCGGCCGCGCGATGAGGTCTTGCAGCGTACCACGGCCGGCCCCCACCGGGACGATCTGCAGTTTCTTTTGAACGAAAACGAACTCAGGTACTACGGCTCGCAGGGGCAGAAAAAATCTGCGCTCATCGCACTCAAGCTGGCCCAGTTTCACTATCTGAAAGATAATATCGGACGCACTCCGCTGTTATTGCTTGACGACATCTTCGACAAACTGGATGATGCCCGAAGCGGGCAGCTTGTGGAAATGGTACAAAGCAAGGCTTTCGGACAGGTTTTTCTGAGCGATACCTCGGCCGGCCGATTATTACAGATTTTCGGAAAGGGAGCGGCATCTTTTGATATATTTGAAGTGGAAGATGCAAGAATAAAGAAAACATGAAAGACCACAATCAGGAGCGCTTGAAAGATGTCATTGAAGACTTTTTCAATGCCTACGGCTTAAAAGAACAATATCTTCAGAACCGCATCATTTGCGGCTGGCAGGAGATCATGGGCTCCATGGTGGCGCGCCATACCAACGATCTTTTCATAAAAGGAAATAAACTCTTTCTCTATCTCGACTCGGCTCCCCTGCGGCACGAACTGACCATGATCAAAGCGCAGGTGATCAAAAAAGTCAACGAAGCAGCGGGAGAGGAACTGATCAAAGATCTTATCATCAAATGAAAGTGCTGAAATACCTCATACTGACCTTTTTCTTTTCATCGCTGGGCCTCCATGCCCAGCGCAATGCCACACAGGACATTCTGGAAATAGCCGCTGCGGGTTTGAGTGACAGCAGTGCGCTGGAGAGCCATTATTTTGTGATGAAGGGTCGCAATGCCTTCTTCTTCCGTCAATACAAAGAGGCCCTTGAGTATGCGGGCAATGCCCTGAAACTTGATGAGGACAATAAAGAAGCTTATGTGCTGGCGGCTGATGCCTATGCAGCCCTGGGGAAAGATGCCCGGGCCCTGAAATACTATCGAAGAGCCGCAGCACTGGATGAGGAAGATCCGGTATTGCTCTACCATCTTGCGTTGAGCAATATGAAGCTGGGCAACAATGTGGCAGCCCTGGAGAACCTGGATAAGGCCATTGAAGCGGAGCCCGACAACAGTGCTTTTTATTATCTCAGGGGCGAAGCCAAGATGGCGGTCGGCATTTTTGCTGCGGCCATGGAGGATTTTGAGAAAGTGCTTGAGCTGGACCCGGGAGCCGATGGGGCCATCATCAAAATGGGAATCTGCCTTCGCGAAATAGGCAATTATGCCGAATCCATCGAAGAACTGAGCAAAGCCGTTTCGCTCAATCCCGACAATGCCGATGCATTTCTCGAACGGGGGAAAACCTACCTGCGGGCATTCAATAAGAACAAAGCCTGTGAGGATTTTCGGAAAGCCGCAGAACAGGGCAGCAAGGATGCGGGCAAATGGATAGAAAACAACTGCGACAGCAATTGATCAGATCTTCACGATCCAGCCGTAGCGGTCTTCTTTCATCCCTCTCTTAATACCCATCAACTCGGCTTTCAGTTTATTCGATATTTTGCGGCTTTCGATGGCCGGCAAAACAAGGCGTTCGCCTTTGTATCCTATTTCAGAAATCTGGGCAATGGTGGCAGCGGTTCCTGCTCCGAAGGCTTCTTCGAGCCGCCCGCTATGAAAAGCATCAATCACCTCCCCGATGCTCACGATGCGGTCTTCTACCGGAATGCCCATGTCCTTGGCCAGGGTGATTACACTGTCGCGGGTGATGCCTTCCAGTATCTCACCCGTTTCGATGGTCGGAGTGATGAGCTTGCCGTCTATTACAAAAAATACATTCATGGTGCCGATCTCATGGACCTGCTCAAAGCGGCATCCGTCAAGCCATAAAATCTGATCATAGCCCTCTTTTTTTACTTCGATGGCGGGCAGGAGGGTAGCCGCATAGTTGCCGGCAGTCTTGGCATAGCCCGTACCTCCTTTGAACGCACGCACATATTTTTCAGCCACTTTCACCTTCACCGGATGGTCGTAATAGGGACCTACCGGACTCGTAAAGATGATAAAGCGATAGGTATCCGATGGGCGTATGCCTACATACTCATCGGTGGCGAACATGAAGGGGCGGATATAGAGCGAACTGTTGATGCCGGAGGGCACCCAGTCGCGGTCCAGTTCAAGGAGTTTTAGCAGCCCGACTTCAAATACCTCGCGCGGAAGGGCCGGCATGGCCATCCGGTGGGCCGAACGGTTGAAGCGAAGGAAGTTTTTTCGGTGACGGAATAAATTGACGCCTCCATCGGCACTGCGGTGTGCTTTCAGGCCTTCGAATATCAATTGTCCGTAATGCAGGGCCGACATGGCCGGGTTGTATTTGATTTCTCCAAAAGGTTCTATTCTAAGGTTTTGCCAGCGCCCGTCTTTGTACTCGGCCGTAAACATATGATCCGAAAAGATCTTTCCAAAGGGGATATTATCAAAATCGACTTCGGGCAATCGACTTTTCTCCACACGTTCAATGGTGATCTGATACTGATCCTTCGTAATCTCTGCTTGTTCCATATACTGCTTTTTGATTGATCAAAATATTGCTGGGATCTGATGTAAATTTGAATTCAAATTGTATTTCCCATTGCTGGGAATTTAAGTAAAAATGATGAAATAATGGGGAATATGAAGGTGAAATTGAATGATGTAAATGCATATTATCTCAGGGAATATTCACAAGAAACTGAAAATTACCTGCTAAGGGGCGAGCCCGGAAGCGATGTGCTTTTTTTGCTTTGCAAAGAATCGGAAGAGGATCATCCGGAAGAAAGTGAGATGTTGATACGCCTGATTCGGGCCATTGGCAGAGACCCGGAGCGGCTGGCTTTCGTGGCTGTAGCGAAGGAGGATCTTCCGCCATATAAGCTTCTTAAGAAGGATTTCTCCTTTGCATATATGATTGCCTTCGGATTGCAGCCCTCCGACCTGGGTCTGAATATCGAAGCGAAAGGGAATGAGATTGTCAGAATGGGAGAGCGGGCTCTTCTTTTCACCGCGGGATATAAAGAACTGGAAGGGAAGCAGGAGTCGAAGGCCGCGCTATGGCGCTCGATGCAAATACTATTTGACCTGAAAAAGAAGAAATAATGGATTTGATATTTGCCACGGGCAACCCACACAAAGTGACGGAAGTGCAGTATTTGCTTCCGGAGGGCATACGGATAAGAACCCTGCGCGAGATAGGTATCGAAGAGGAAATTCCCGAGACGGGCACGACCCTGGAAGAAAATGCCATATTGAAGGCGGAATACGTGAGGCAGCGAAGCGGGCAGAACGTTTTTGCCGAGGATACGGGACTGGAGGTGAAATCCCTGCACAACGCACCGGGAGTGCATTCAGCACGTTATGCCGGTCCGGCCCGCAACAGCCGGGCCAACCTCAGAAAACTCCTCAGGGATATGGAAGGAGAAACGGACCGGAGGGCACGCTTCCGGACCGTAATTGCATTGATACTAAACAATGAAATTCACCGTTTTGAAGGCATTGTGAACGGGCACATTGCAGAATCAGCCAGCGGGAGCGGAGGCTTCGGCTATGATCCGGTATTCGTTCCGGAAGGTTTTGACCGCTCCTTTGCAGAGCTGGGTGATGAGGTAAAAGGCCGCATCAGTCACCGGGCCCGGGCCATGAAAAAGATGATTTCCTTTTTAAATACGCTCCGCATACAACCATAATTCATTAAATTCCGTCATTAAAACAGTGCCAATGAGCACGTTCCGTGCAGCATATCCCGAAAAAGAGCTGATCAGGCAATGCCTGAAAGGCGAGGCCCGCGCACAGCGGCAACTCTACGAGCAGTTTGCTCCCAAGATGTTTGCCGTTTGTATGCGATACGCCAAAAACCGGCACAATGCCGAGGATATTCTGCAGGAAGGTTTTATCAAGGTTTACAAATACCTGAAAAACTTCCGGGGCGATGGTTCATTCGAGGGATGGATGAGGCGAATTTTTGTGAATACGGCCATTGAGCATTATCG
>WFPF01000078.1 GCA_015487695.1 Chitinophagales bacterium | reverse complement strand
TCAGAGGCTTCCTTTATAATGGCCAGCTTTTGCTCTTTTGTGAATGTTCGCTTTTCCATAGGACATAATTTTAAAAAATTATTACAGATATCTAACTATAATTATGTCCGATTTCTTAGGGGGCCAAAACACCAAAACGATTTAAAAAGCGTGAAAATGCAAAAACAGTTGCAAGAACATTTCAATACTTTGCAACTTCTAGCATTAAGGATGCTCTATACAGATATCAAGAGTTTTGTGTGAATAAATTTGGACGGGTTCACCATTGGACGGTTAACTTTAATGATGATTGTCACAATGAAAACTGGTAATATGATCTATCGAAAGAAAATTTTAACATCTTGCCTGGTGATCTTGCTTTCTTTTGCAGCTAAGGGGCAATACTTTAAGAACAGAGATGTATTGGATGACACTGTAGTTAATGTGAGTACACTTAAGCTTGGTACACCTTTGTTGTATGTAAGTTATGAACTCAACTACTATAAGAATTTTTCCGCTGAGCTTAGCATTGGAACTCCTTTTATGTTACAGAGTGGCATATTCGGAACTTTCATATACCTTCCGGTTGAAATATTAGTGATAATGAGGTGGTACTATAACCGTACCAGTCGTCTTGAAAAAGGAAAGGATGTAGCCTACAATGCAGGTAATTTCATTTCTATCGGAAAAGGATTTGAAATTTTGGATGGGGGAGTCAGTATTAATGGTCTCACAAATGGAACTGTTTCAAATAACGTAGTTGTGAGTCTATCATATGGGATGAGACGTAATCTGGGAAAGAAAAAGTACTTTAGCTATGTTCTCGGTATTTCGGGAAACATGAGTTACCGGCCCATTGACAATGAAACATGGCGGAATTCAAGACTGAGATTCCGCCCGTTCTTCGGTATTGAGTTCAATATATGGTAGACATATATTGTATTAACTAAGGTTATCAGCCCTTCCTCTCAATGGAGGGGCTGATATTTTTTTGTTGTTTTGGCTAGTTCTTTTGTAGAATTATATCGTAATTTTTTAATTCTCATTTATCACCGATCTTTGCCGGGAAGGGTCAAAGCCCGTAGCCGTAAGATTTACAATTTTTAAGTGCTTTCTAAATAAGCTGGTTTTTCAACCTCAGGATATTATTATCAGGGATGGCAAATCTTGGTTCTCTTTTCCTCTCCACTTCTCTGCTTTTAAACTCCTGATCAATCTTACCCCAAAAAGGCTTTCAACTGGGCATTGAGCTTGGCCGATTTGAGGCGGTGCAGGGCTTTGTCTTTGATCTGGCGAACGCGCTCGCGTGTCAGGCCTATCTTTTTTCCGATCTCTTCCAGGGAGTGGCTTTGGGGGCAGGAAATGCCGAAATACATACAGATGACCTGCCGCTGTCTTGGGGTGAGCATACTGAGGCTCAGCTCAATTTCTTTTTGCAGGGATTCCTTCTCGCTGACGGTATCATCGGTTTGGGGAATCGTATTGTTGACGAGCTGATCCGAGAGCGTGTGATTCTCGTCATCGCCCAGCGGGGCATCCATGGAGAGGTGCCGGCTGCTGAGGCGGAGGGTCTTGCGTATTTCCTCCTCGCTCAGCTCCAGGGCTTCCGCCATCTCTTCGATGCTGGGTTCGCGTTCGTACTCCTGCTCAAGGGCGGCAAAGGTGCGGTGGATGCGGCTAAGGGTGCCCACTTTGTTGAGCGGCAGGCGCACGATGCGCGACTGCTCGGCCAGGGCCTGCAAGATGGACTGGCGGATCCACCAGACGGCATAACTGATAAACTTGAAACCCCTTGTTTCGTCAAATCGCTGGGCGGCTTTGATCAGTCCCAGATTGCCTTCGTTGATGAGGTCGCTGAGCGAAAGCCCCTGATTCTGATATTGCTTGGCTACCGAAACCACAAAACGGAGGTTGGCTTTGGTCAGCTTGTCGAGGGCATCCCGGTCGCCTTTTTTGATCCTGCGGGCCAGTTCCACTTCGTCTTCGGGTCTTAGCAGGGG
Source organism: Chitinophagales bacterium (assembly GCA_015487695.1). Classification (GTDB taxonomy): domain Bacteria; phylum Bacteroidota; class Bacteroidia; order Chitinophagales; family S012-47; genus S012-47. The sequence goes on along the minus strand of WFPF01000078.1, from coordinate 19,545 downwards.
AACCTTTGAGATATCCTGTAAATACCGGTCGAGTGATAAGTTCTCCCGGTTGGTAATCGATTTGCTGATCTTGAGCTGACGCATGACACTTTTGGGAATAATGGCTTTCCTCCCTTCTAATTTAAAGATTGCAAGGCAAACTACCAACTAATTGATAATCAGTATTGCTATGCCCTCTTTTCAGGCAATGGCGGGATTCCTCTTTTTTATTTCCTTTTGGATAGATATTTATTTATTATTGACAGTGGATAAAAACAAGTAAGATGAGCGAGAAAAAACCCTTTACACTGGAATTTGTATTCCGTGCCTCACCCCATATTCTTTTTAATTTCATTACCACCCCCTCGGGACTGACCCAATGGTTTGCCGATGAAGTTCATATCGATAAAGAGGTCTATACTTTCGGATGGAGCGGAACGGAGGAGAAAGCCGAGGTCGTTGAGAAGCATGAACCCGACCTCGTGCGCTTTCGCTGGGAGGGGGCCCCGGAGGATGAATATTTTGAGTTCCGCATAAAAAAATCGGAGGTGACGGGCGATACCATTCTTTTCCTCACCGACTTTGCCGAGGACTTCGATGTAGAAGACCAGAAGGACCTCTGGCAGAATCAAATTGATGAACTGCAGAAAAGAGTAGGGGGCTGACCCCTTGCTAGCGGCTCAGCAGGCGGATCATATTCCTTTGAAACTGAAGATAGAACGGGGGAAAGGAATCAAGCGCATCCGCTGGCAAAAAAGCCATCACTTTCAGAAAGGAAGCCTCTTCAATGGCATTCGCGGGCAGCGCGGAGGCTTTTTCTAGGGTAATTCGCTCAGGATCATATTCCCATTCGCTGCCCATCCTCGAAATCCGGTAATTATCAGGCAGATTCTCCTGCAACTTTTCCTCAAGCAGCTCACGGTATTCGTCCAGTGACGCTCCGCTGAGATGCAGGATGAAGAGAAATCCCTTTCCCCACCAGAAGAAATTTCGCAGGGCAAAAACACTGCCGCGGGCAAAGAGAGCCGGAAAATCGCAGAGCACCCAGGGCAGGCCGTGAAAGTTTTCGCCCTTTCGGATGCGGGGCACTTTGTGATCCACACCCCGGGGGAAGTGGAAACGCTGAAAGCTTTCCTCTTCCTGCAACTGCTCGCAGAGGGAAAGCCAGACCCGTGAAATTTCCCCGGCAAAAGCACGTTTCAGATGAAATATCCGGGCATCTGAAAGGAGGGCCCGCATCTCATCCGAAGCATTAATTGTTACCTTTGGATCCATAAAAATCGAAGTTAGTTGAAAAAGATTGACCTGCTGATAATGAGGTCCCTGATCGGGCCGTTCCTGGTGACTTTCTTCGTGGTGGTCGTTTTTTACGTACTGCAGTTTTTCTACACTTTCATCGATGATTTTGTAGGGAAAGGGCTGGCGTGGTACGTGATAGTCGAACTGATCATGTATCTATCGACCAACGTGATTCCCCTGGCGCTTCCCCTGGCAGTGCTGCTGGCAAGTATCATGACTTTCGGTGCGCTGGGTGAGCACTACGAACTGACCGCCATGAAAGCAGCCGGCATTCCCATGTTGCGCTTTATCCGGGGCAGCGTGATTTTTACGCTCGTCCTGGCCATCGGCTCCCTGGCTTTCAGCAACTATATTCTGCCCGTGGCCAATCTCAAGTTTTATACCACGCTGCTCGACATCACACAGGCCAAACCCGCCCTCGATATTCGCGAGAACGTCTTTTTCACCGGCTTCAACGATTATGTCATCAAGGTGGACCGCAAGGGGAGCGACAACCAGCATATTTACGGGGTGTACATCGCCCACCAGGGGCGCAACCGTGCGAATGACGACATTACCCTGGCCGACAGTGGCCTCATGTTTACAAGCGACAACGGCAAATATCTTGTCTTAAAACTTTTTAGCGGTGCCAAATACGAAAGAGTCAAAAGCAAGGACAAGCAAATCAAACCATACAGCATCACCCATTTCGAGGAACTGGAGAAGGTCTTTGACCTGAGTGTGTTTGCCTTTACACGCAGCAACGAGGACCGCCTGAAAAATCACTACATCATGCTCAACCTTTCGCAGCTGCATTACTATATCGACAGCCTGCAGCAGAAAACAGGAGAGGTGAGTGCCGAGATGCTGCAAAACATGATTCCCTATTTTGGTTTTCTGCGCGATGCGCAAACCATGCCCTGGCTTGACGGCCGCGAACTGCCTTTCTTCTGGAAGCTGGCCCTTTATCCGCCCCGCGTGGCACCGGCAGCAGACGACAGCAGCTATGCCCGCTACATTCCGCTCCAGGAGCGCAGTGTGATCTTCAACCGGGCCATTGCCTACAGCAAGAGCCTCAAAGATCGCATAGAATCGCCCACACTGGTGCGGCTGAAAAGCTATCAGAACGGCATTCTGAAAGCGAAGATTGAGTTCCACCGGAAGTTTATGCTGGCTTTTTCCACGCTGGTATTGCTCTTCATCGGAGTTTCATTCGGAGCCATCATTCGCAAGGGCGGTATCGGTTATCCGGTCATTGTTGCCGTGGTCTTTTATGTGATTTCCTATATTTTACTCAAAGTGGGCGAGACCCTGGCGCTCAAATCCATCGTTTCTCCGGCCCTGGGAATGTGGGGCGGGGTGCTGCTGATGGTGCCCGTTGCCTTCTTTTTCACCATCAAGGCCAAAAACGACAGCGCCTTCCTTTTTATGGACACGTATATCTCCAAATTCAATAAATTGAAAGTCTTAATCAACAAATGGCTCTCATGAGAAATGCCCTCCGCATACGCCTTTATGCCCGAATGTGGCTGATCGTGCTGCTCTCGGCCCTCTTTTTGGCCGGTGCGGTATTTTTGCTCATGATTGAGAAAGGAGATTTGGTGCTTGCGCTGCAGGCCCGCCACAGCGCCACGGCCGACCGCATTGTCTGGTTTGTCAACCTTCTTGGCGATGGATGGACTTTGCTGATTGTGGCTCTGCTGCTCTTTTTCGTCAACATCCGCGCAGGCTTTCAGCTCCTTCTTTCAGCTGCCTTTACCGGCCTGCTCATCCTGGTGCTGAAAAAAGTGATTTATCCCGATGCCATGCGTCCCTTGCAGTATTTCAGGGAAATGGGCGGCCCGGCCATGCACGAGGTCGATGGAATACAGCTCGGCAGCTGGCACAGCTTCCCATCGGGGCACACTGCAGCCGCTTTCACGCTGTTTGTCAGTCTTGCGATTCTGAATAAAAACAAGACCCTCGGGCTTTTCTTCGTTTTGCTTGCGGTCATGGCGGGCATGGCCCGCATCTATCTGGCGCAGCATTTTTATGAGGATGTATATTTCGGAGCGCTGGCCGGTACTTTTTCGGCATTTTTTACTCACCTGCTCCTCATGGAGTCGGCTTGGTACCGGAGCAAATGGACCCGCGGTTCGCTGCTTGACCGCCTGAAACGCTAATTGAGCAGGGGCGATTCGGGAAATCCCGCCATGAGCTGGTATTGCCCGCCCATTTCGTGGAGCACTTTTTTCCAGAGCATATCGCTGTTGTGGTCAAATACATAGTGGCTGCGTCCTCGCGCCACCACCCACGAGCGTTCATCGAGCTCGCGCTGCAACTGGCCGGCTCCCCAGCCGCTGTATCCCAGAAAAAAGCGAATGTGCCCGCTGTGGTCTTCCCCGTCATTCAGCAATGCCTTGACGACTTCAAAATTTCCGCCCCACCAGAGTCCGGGCAGAATCTCACGGCTTCCTTCCACCACTTCCCCGAAGCTGTGCAGATAATGAAGGGTCTCGTGTTCCACCGGTCCGCCCAGATAGAGCGGCAGCGACACATTTTCCATGTCTTCTACGGCTTCGGCAAGGGTCATTCCGAGGGCTTTGTTCAGAATAAAGCCGAAACTTCCTTCTTCATTGTGCTCGCAGAGCATAATGACCGTCCGTTTGAAATTGTCATCCGGCAGAAAAGGGTCGGAGATCAGAACGGCCCCGGCTGCCGGGCTTACCTGTTTCCTCTGCGGTTTTAATTTTTGCATGGCTTATTCCTTTCCTTTTATTGTATTAAAGGTTTTTACAGCAATCAGTTCATCATATCGCTCGCCAAAGGGGCGATGATAGATAAATATAGTGTAATCATTTTCTGTGTCAAAAAAGTTGCCTTCAATCGTCTCATAATTGACATTCTCCTGATCGCTTTCTTTGAAGCCGTAGAGGTAATTGTAGAATCCCTGCTTCAGGTAGAGGCTTCCTTCGTAGGCTTTGCGCTTTTCGTTCCAGTGCATGCGGTTTTCCGGGCGGGCCTTCCATTCGCTGAGGGCGCCCATGATGTAGATGTCTCCGTTTTTGAAAGGATGCCGCAGGGGCAGCGTAAAGTGCACCTCGGCATATTGCGCCTGCAGGGCCGTCACGGTTTCGTCAAGGGTATGCACGATGAAGCGGCCGTTCATGTCTTCGTGATAAAAATATTGCTTGTAGGAGCGCACCTGATCGGGGGTTACAAATACATGAATGCGCCCCAGGTGGGTTTTTACCAGTTTTATGCGCTCACCGTAGTGGATGAGGCTGCGGAGATCAAACCAGCGAAACTCTTTCATGCCCTGAAACTCATTCTTGTCTGACAAATCGAAAGACAGGACATTGTCCTGAATGAAAGCCGGCTTCAGGCCGTTGTGGGCTCCGTCAATGTCCCCGTTTTGTATGATGCCGGCATTGATGCTTTGAAAGGGGTTGGCAATGATCATCCCCTTGTGCAGGACTTTGAAATCGACTTCCTGATGTGTGAGCTGCCGCTGTATGTTTCCTGACTGATGGATATTGGCTTCGATGCTCAGCAGCTGCCGGGCGACAAAGAATTTGCGCACAATGACCGGTTCCGAAGGGTCTTCTGTGAATATTTTCAAAACATAATTGCCGGCTATGAGCGGGCGGCAATTCTCATTCGGAATGCGAAGCTGGTAGTGCGTGTAAGGCTGCAGGGAAGTGTAGCTGAACTCATAATTGTTCAGAAGGTCGCGGTCGTATCCTTCGATATAGTCAAAAGGGGTAAGCTCGTCTACCGGGCGCCAGTCGTGGGTGCAGAGTTCGATGGTGTAGCTGTAGTTTTCGGCATAGTCACCCAGGAGGTCAAATTCGAGAAGGAGTTCATCGCCCGAGCCCAGCATCCAGACGGGCAGACTCAGCGGCAGTCCCTGCGGATGAAAGGTAATGCTGCGTATGCTGTCGTTGAATACCTCGTTTTCGTATTGCCCCGACTCGTTCATCCCTCCGGATTGAGCGGAGAGCCGCGAGGCTGAGAGGGTGATCAGGAGGAGAAGGAGTCTTATCGCCATGTCTCAAAAATAAGGCCTGCCGGGGATTTTGCGCAAAAGCCTTTTCTCACCGCGTCCACCGGAGCTTTAAAGTTGAATATCGAGTTGCACTTTCAGGTTGCGTCCGGGTGCTGCAATGCCGCTGGAATAGGGCCGGTAGCGCCTGTCGAGGATGTTTTCGAGCGATACTCCGATTCGCGAATGGGCATCGGGATACCAGGAGACTCTGAGGTTGAGGGTCCACCAGGCCGGTGACCAGGGTTCTCCTTCTGCATTGAGGGCATACAGATGCGGCTTGGCGCGCTCGCTCTCGGGCAGGCGGTCTGCAGGCACAGCTGCGCTGAACCTTGTAAAAAGGGTCCCCCTCAGGTGCCGGTAGCGGTAGCTGAGCCGCGAAACACCGAAAGCCGGAGGCACATGGCGCAGGTACTGCTTTGCGCCCGTTAGCGGATCATTCTCATAGCCTCGCTGCCAGTTGAAGCTGCTGTTCCAGTTGAGCCCCCTGAGCAGGGCGGCTTCGAACCTGAACTCTATGCCGTAGATGCGTCCGGGCCCTCCGTTTTGCAAAGCCAGCACCCGGCTTGGCAATCCGTCATAGAGGATGCTGTCACGTCCGTTGAACTGAAATTCTTTTCTCACCATGACCTGGCGCAGCAGGGTGTAATAACCCGTCAGCGCAAGCCGCAGTTTCGAAGAAAAACTGCGCACGGCACCGAGCTCCGCATTGTAGGCATACTCAGGTCGCAGGCCGGGGTTGGGCACGATGACTCTGCCGGGTTCGGAATCGAATACCTTGGCGATATCATCAATATTGGGAGCCCGGAAAGCACTGGCAAAGTGCAGATTTAGCTGCCAGTCGTTGCCGGGGCGCCAGACTGCGCCCAGCGATCCGTTGAGGGCGGCAAATTGCAGGCGGGCCTCCCGGAAAGGAAAGGAATAAAAAGTTGTGTCGAAGGGCGCATAGAGGCGCAGGGCGCTGTAGCGGACTCCGCCCAGGAGGGTCCAGGCCGGGTCGGGGTGATACTTTGCGGTCATATAGAGGGCGGCACTTTGCATCAGGCTGCCGTCAGGATATCTGGATGCCGAGGGAAAGCGGGAATTGCCCAGGCGGGCTTCTCCCCGCGAGTGCACACGGTTGTCGACTCCTTCAAAGCCGTAAAAGAGCTCGCTCTTTTCTCCGATTCTCTTGTTGGCATCCATGTTCAGCGAGAGCACCCGCACATTTTCGGTGCGTCTCAGCGTATCTGCCTGATTCCATCTTTGGGTGATGCGACTTTCTTCAAACTCTTGGCGCGCCACAATGAAGCGCATTTCGTCCCAGATGCGGGTCTTGCGATTGTAGGCCGCTTGCAGTTGTTGCATGCTCCAGCGCTGGGGGCCGTAGTCCCAGCGGGCAAAGACCGGCACGCTGTCGCGGTATTGCTGATAGCGGTCGAAACGGGGAATATCACTGGTGACGGCATAGTGAACGGCCAGGTCGAGGCGGAGATGCGTTCCGGCCTGCCAGGCAATCTTCTGAATGAAATTACGTGTATCGTAGGCCGAAGGATATTGTTTGAGGCTGTCGCGCAGGGCCGGCACAGAGTCAGGGCAGCTGAAGCAATAAAACCTGCTGATATACTCGGAGGGACCGTAGCGCCCCATGCGCAGCGTGCGGAAACGCCCGGCTGAGAAAAAAGTGCGGCTCGCGAGGCGGCCCTTTCCCATCGTATAATCCAGATAAAAATGATGGGCTTTTTCGGCCGTGTTGGCACCTATTCCGGCACGTGTCCGAAAGAGCAGGGAAGAGTCGCCCGGCAATTCGGGGCGGATCGTATGAAAGTCCATCACACCTCCCAGGGCATCGCTGCCGTAGAGTACGCTGCCCGGACCGAGGATGACTTCCGCTTCTTCGATGGCGGCCGGTGGCAGGGAAATCACGTTCTGCACATTGCCGCTGCGAAAGATGGCATTGTTCATCCGTACCCCGTCTACCACGATGAGCACGCGGTTGGCGGCAAATCCCCGGATCATCGGGCTGCCTCCGCCCAATTGGCTCTTTTGTACGAAGACAAAGTCACTCTCTTCGAGCAGATCGGCTGCCGAGCCCGGCCGGGCCATGGCAATGCGATCGGCATCGAGGCGGATAATTTGCTGGGGAATATCGCGGAGATTTTGCTCCCATTTCGAAGCAGAAACCACCATGGGCTCGAGGGGGATGGCCGTGGCTGCCAGCTCGATGCGGTAGCCGAGCGCGCGGAGCTCTTTTTTTACCAGACTTCGCTTTTCGTAGCCCAGGCGATAGAATACAAGGCTGTCGTCTTCGGCAAATTTTGACAGGTCTGCTTGTCCGCGTTCGTCACTCAGCACACTTTGCGAGCTGCCGGGCGAGAAAATACTGACGTTGTCGAGGGGCTGCCGGGTTGTCCGGTCGCTGATCGTCACTTTTTGCGCCTGCAGGGCAGTGAAAAAGCCAAATGAAAGGAGTATGAAAAAGAGGGCCTTTCGTGCTTCGGACAAACGGTATGAGGGTATTAGGGAGAGCATGGAACAAATATGCGGCAAATGAGGCAATAATTGTATCTGCTTCGAAAAGAAATTGCTGCCACACTTCGAAATGCCTGCCAAAGAAAATAAAAAAGGAAAAAGAGTGGGTGATGCAGGATTCGAACCTGCGACCCCCAGCTTGTCGAGCTGGTGCTCTAAACCAACTGAGCTAATCACCCGCTGGGGCAAAGATAGCCCAATTGTCTTAATTTGTATCGTATGTTAAACGAAAGATTGCCCGGACCATCCAATTCTCTGCCATCAATGTCACCTAAATCCATATTATGAAAAAGACGCTGTTTTTATTGCTCTCCCTCTTTTTTATCACCGGGCTTGAAGCGCAGGAAGGCATTCCATCCCGAATGGGTGCGGGCAATTTTACAAACGGAAGGTACGGCACACGCGAAGCGGATCAGATGGAACTGCTTGATATGCTGGGTGAGGGCATGGCCCGATTCAACATTTATCCGAAAAAATATTGGCAAAACGGGCAGGTCAATGTACACGTAATGGACAGCCTGATGGCTCTGGCATATGCCCGTGATATACAGCCTATGATTCTTTTTGAGCAATACGGCACTCCTGTGGGAGACTACAGCAAATGGTTTTCCATAGGCTCGGCATTTGCAGCACACTACGGCCCGGGAGGCAGCTGGGGTGCGGCCCGTGGAATCGGGCATTGGGGAGTTACGCTATTTGCGGCTTTCAACGAGCCCGATGCCATGCGCAGAGACAGCAACGCCATCGCTTATGACGAATACAAGGCCGCTCTTCAGGGATTGGCAGACGGAGTGCACAGCATTAACGACACTTTTCGTGTGATACCGGGCGGCTTCATGTCGGCCAATGCTTTCAGCGACTACACCCTTGGCGGCTATGGAAGCAGCATCGCCCCGCTGCTCAATGACGGCACATTGGACGGCATCGACCTGCATACTTATTTTGGCAAATATGCTCCGGTAAGCAAATACAAATTCTCAGCGCAAAGCAATTTTAACAGTGTAAAGAAAGCTTGCGGCATTACCCGCGAAATTGCCTTTTATGCATCCGAATTTAATTATAAAGCCCATCAGGAACCTGTGCCGGAAGATACCGCTGCCCGCCACCTCCTCACCATGATTTGGGATCATTTGGGGGTCTGCGGAAGCGACAGTCACAGCGTAGTGAATCGCCTGAGCCTGATCTGGGGGCATTTTGACACGGCATACAGCACGGGCATTGCCTGGCAGATCAACCCCTGGCAGCCCAAGAGCCGCGGGCGCGTATGGGAAATGTGCCTCGATCTGCTGCAAGGTATGCACTTTCTTTCGGCCGATCCGCTCCGTACAGGCATCTATGTGCTTGAATCCGAAAAACGCAAACTCTGGGTCTTTCAAAACCGGCCACAATGGTCCACCCTTGCCGGGCAAAGTTTTTTGTTGAGCGGACTGTCGGCTTTTAGCGGCCATGTAATTCATTATACCTGGCAGGGACGGGTCGATTCCCTACCGATACAGGGCGACTCACTCCTTTATACGGGTTTGGGAAGCCGGGAAACCCATCTGTTTGTCGTGCGGAAATCACTGAGCACCGGACAAGAGGAGAAGCATTTGCCGGCCAGGAACATCTATTTTGATGGCAGGCAATTGGCCGGTATTGATCCGGCTCTTTTTGGAGCAGGTTACCGGCTTTTTGATCTTTCCGGACATTTGCTTGCATCCGGACAGTTTAGGAGCAACCGGGAATGCTTGAACCTGCATGCGCTGCAGCCGCGAATGGCGATACTTTGGGTCAGGTCGGGCCATCAGGTATTCGTCACGAAACTGTTGATCTATTAAAGCAGAGGGGGCTCTCCTTGTTCCTGAAAGAGAGAAGGATTAGACCATCATAGGTCATTGCCGCTATCCGGACATGCTCACCGCCTTTTATCATTCCATATAGCAGGTTCTGATATGTGTAAAACACGGATACCGGGGCTATTGTGATTTTTTTGAAAATAAAGAGGAATTCTTATTTTTATGAGCAATAAGAAATCTTAAATTATTTATTTAAAACTTATCAAAGGGAAAGACGAATTATTTAATTTAAAGGAAATGATTTTGACAATATAGATAGAGAAATTTTTCAGATATTCCTTGATGATTTGAAACCAGAAAAAGACATTTTATTGACCTGATAACGAGATAAAATATTAACAGGTAAGCTCTCCGGTGACCGGGCGACCCGTAATTCCGTTCAACTCATAGATTCATCCAGATCGAATCCGCTTTCCGTGCGAAATGTACTTCACCGTTTCACAATAGCATAATGGGTTTAGACTATACACTGAGTGTTGAACTTTCCCGGAAAGGGAGAGATTGGAAATACAAGATTAGCTTGCCAAACAAGATGCATATGGACAGATATGGAAAGGATGCATATGAAGCACTCTTCGATGCGGCCCCCGATGCGGTGATCATTGCCGACATCCATGGAAAGATTAAAATGGCCAGCAGCAAAGTGGAGCAGCTCTTCGGATACCGGAAAGAAGAGTTGATCGGGCAGGATATTTCCTTTCTCGTTCCGGATCAGTTTATGAAGACATTAACGGGGAGGCTTTCGGAGTCGCGAATTGCACTTGACGTAGCTGAGATGGGCACCATCCAGGATTTGGTGGCCCGAAGAAAAGACGGCACTGAATTTCCGGCCGAAGTGAGTCTGCGCCCAATGCTTATTGACGGCCAACATCTGATCACTGCCGCTGTTCGCGATGTGAGTCAAAAGAAAAAAATGATTTCGGAGTTGATGAACTCGCTGCAAGCCCTGGAAGGAAAGAACAAGGAACTCGAACAGTTTGCCTACATCGCTTCCCACGATCTGCAGGAACCCCTGCATACGATCAACAGCTTTGTGCAGTTGCTCGAAGCGGAATATGGCGAAAGCCTGGACAAAGAAGCCGTGAAATATCTGCATTTCATAGCCAAGGCAGCCAGGCGCATGAGTGCCCTGATCAGCGACCTTCTCGACTACTCGCGTCTGGGGCAGAAGGCCGAAATGAGCGAAGTGGACAGTGAAGAGGTGCTGCAAAACACTTTACAGAACATCGATTCCCTGATCCAAAGCAGCGGAGCCGTCATTGAAGCCGGGCCGCTTCCGCATCTGTGGGCCAATGAAACCATGCTCACGCTGCTCTTCCAGAATCTTATCAGCAATGCCATCAAATTTCGCAAAAAGGATGTGACCCCGAAAATTCGCATCGGGGCCGAAGAACAAAAGCATTTTTGGCAGTTTTCTTTTGAAGACAACGGCATCGGCATCGAGGAAGAACAGGCGGAGAAGATATTTATCATTTTTCAACGGCTCCACTCCCGGGCCGAATATGAGGGTACGGGCATCGGCCTGGCACAGTGCCGCAAAATTGTAGAATTGCACGGAGGACGCATATGGGTCAAACCGAAACCGGGCCGGGGAAGTACCTTCTATTTTACAATCAGAAAACGAGATTAGAATGAATGTAAAACTAAAATGTGTGCTATTGGTGGACGATGATGAAGCTGTCAACTTCATCAACAAGATGGTGCTGATGCGGGTCGATTGTGCCGAAGAAATTGAGATAGCCGAAAACGGGATGGAAGCCATTCAATACCTTGAGAAACGCCTGGACGAGGGGGTTCCGCAGCCCGAACTCATATTGCTGGACATCAATATGCCCTTGCTCAACGGATGGGAGTTTCTGGAAAAATACCGACAGATCAAAGAAAGGATGCAGCGGGAGGCCACCATCGTGATGCTCACCACTTCGAGCAATCCGGACGACCGCATGCGGGCCGAAAGCATAGGAGAAGTAAAAGGATTTATAAGCAAGCCCCTGACGGTAGAAAAGATGGAAAAAATCGTAGCCCTGCACCGGGGAGAGAATTAAATTTCCTCTCTTCTCTGTCTTTGGTCGATACAACCGGCTCAAAGCATTCTCTGTTCCGATATGGGAATAAAGCAATATGCCGTGACATATTGAACATTTTCCCCGTCTAGCGCATTGCAATGCCATAAAAGCACGGCACCCATGCGATCATTGCTCCTTCTGATACTCCTCCTCCTCGGCACTGCGCTCCGTGCTCAGAGTTATCGCATCAGCGGCTACATCCGCGATTCGGCTACGGGCGAAACCCTCATCGGGGCGGTCATTTACCCCAAAAGCGACCCGCAAAAAGGCGTGGGCAGCAATGCTTACGGCTTCTACAGCCTGCAGTTGCCCGCTGGCGAATATCTCCTCGTGGTCCGGTATCTGGGCTATCGCGAGAAAGAGATTCCCGTTAACCTGAAATCGGACTTGCGCCTGAATATCCGCCTCGAAAGCGAGGCCGCCCGCCTGCAGGAAGTGGTGGTGCGTGCGAGACGGGCCAATGAAAACGTGAGTACCACCCGCATGTCGACTACCCGGCTCGACATGGAGCAGGTGGAGCAGATACCGGCCCTGATGGGTGAAATCGACATTATGAAGACCATTCAGCTCCTGCCGGGGGTGATGAGTGCCGGGGAGGGCAACACGGGCCTCTACGTGCGCGGTGGCGGCCCCGACCAGAACCTCATCCTGCTGGACGAAGCGCCCGTCTACAATCCCGGCCACCTCTTCGGCTTCTTTTCGGTATTCAACGGAGATGCCATCAAGAACACCACCCTGATCAAAGGGGGCATACCGGCCCGCTACGGAGGGCGCCTCTCTTCGGTGGTCGATATTGCCATGAAAGACGGCAACAACCGCCACTTTTCGGCCGAGGGCGGCATCGGACTGATCAGCAGCCGCCTTACCCTCGAAGGGCCCATTGTCAAAGACCGCAGCTCTTTTATGGTCTCGGGCAGGCGCACCTATGCCGATATGCTTCTGAAACCCTTTCTCAAAGGCAGTCGCATGGAAGGCAACGCCTATTATTTCTACGACCTCAACGCCAAGGCCAACTACCGCTTTTCCGACAAAGACCGCCTCTATGCCAGTGCTTACTTCGGCCGCGATGTATTTTCGTTTACCGGCAGCAGCGGCAATTTCAATATCCAGATTCCCTGGGGCAACTCCACGGGTACCCTGCGCTGGAACCACCTTTTCAGCGACAAGCTCTTCATGAATGCTTCGCTGATCTACAACGACTACAACTTCTCGATGCGGGCCGAGCAGCTCGGCTTTCGCTTCAAATTTTTCTCGCGCATCGAAGACTGGAGCGGCAAGGTGGACTTCGACTGGTTTCTCGGCAACAAGAGCAAAGCAAGTTTCGGAGCGGGATATACTTTTCATACCATGACGCCCATCACCGCCTCGGTAGATGCTTCGCAAGACTCGGTGCTCCTTGAGACCGACCGCGTTTCGCCCAAGTATGCCCGCGACCTCTGGAGCTATTTTTCCCTCGAACGGGATCTCAGCAGCCGCCTCCGCCTTACGGCCGGGCTTCGCAGCATTGTTTTTCAGCAGCAGGGGCCCTATCGCTACCTCATCTACGATGAGCAGGGCCGTCTGCAGGATTCGGTGCTCTACGGGAAGGGAGAGACGATAAAAAGCTATTACGGACTGGAGCCCCGCCTCAATCTCCGCTTTATGATCAATGAGGCCAGTTCGCTGAAGGCCGGATACATGCGCACGCAGCAAAACCTGCACCTGGTGAGCAACTCCAATGCCACGCTGCCCACCGATATCTGGGTGCCCAGTTCCATCCTGGTGGCGCCCGAGCTGGCCGATCAGCTTTCCATCGGTTATTTCCGCAATTTCAATGACAATCGCTACGAAACATCGCTGGAGCTATATTATAAAAAACTGCAGAACCAGCTCGAATTCGAAGACGGCTACATTCCGGGCCTCAACGAGGAAGTGGAGCGCAGCTTCGTGAGCGGAACGGGACGCTCTTATGGCATCGAGCTCTATATCAAAAAACAGCGCGGGAAGCTCAACGGCTGGATCGGTTATACCCTTTCCAAAACCGAACGCATCTTCCCCGATATCAACAACGGCAAGCCTTTCCCGGCCCGCTACGACCGCAGACACGACCTCTCGCTGGTGGCTATTTACAAAGTCTCAGCACGCTGGGTGCTTTCCGGCACCTTCGTTTACGGATCGGGAAGCACCCTGACTATGCCCGAAAGCTGGTACTTTATTGACGGCAACATAACGGCAGAGTATGGCAGCCGCAACAGCTACCGGATGGCGCCCTATCACCGCCTCGACCTTTCGGCCATGCGGAAGGGGAAAGAACATAAAAATTTCAGCTCGGAATGGGTCTTCTCGGTCTATAACGTCTATAGCCGTCTGAATCCTTATTTTATTTATTTTGACACGGAGGGAGACGTACAAAGCGGCAATGTCAATCTCCGGGCCAGGCAGGTATCTATTTTCCCCGTGATTCCGTCCGTTACCTGGAATTTTAAATTAAAATAATAATGGAAAGAGATAAAAAGAATAATAAAATAAACTTTGCCTGGCAGCTTTCGCTGACGGTGTTCTTGCTCTTATTCTTTTCTTCCTGCGAAAAAGACATCAGCGTGGATCTGCCGCGCTCGGAAGATAAACTGGTGGTGGAGGGTTTTATCGAAACCGGGCAATTTCCGTATATCGTGCTTACACGCAATTTTTCTTTTTTTGGCGGCAACGATGCCTTTAAAGGTTTTTCGGACCTCCTGGTGCACGGTGCCGATGTGAAAGTCATGGAAGGCGGGAAGGAATACGCGATGAATGAATTTTGTCTGAGTACCCTGCCCGCGGCTTTCCGCCCGCTGATTGAGCAGTTTCTCGGAATCAATCTCGATTCCCTGCCTCCCGGATTTGATTACTGCGTCTATCTGAATACGGAATTGCGGGGCGAGGTGGGCAAGAGCTACCGCCTGGAAGTGCGCAAAGACAGCACGTACCTGCAGGCGAGTACCTTCCTCCCACCGGTGCCGCCCATCGACAGCCTCTGGGCCATCCCCGACAGCTCCCGGGGCGACAGCCTTTACTGGCTCTGGTGCCGCTTTCGCGAGCCCGATACCCTGGGCAATTTCTACCGCTACTTTACAAAGCGCAACGGAGAGCCTTTCTATCCCAATTATTTCCGCTCCGTGCTGGACGACCAATTTGCCAACGGACAGCTTTTTACCTTCATCCTCGAACGGGGCTACCCACGCAATTCCGACATCGACTTCCGCACTTACGGACTTTTCGAGGCGGGAGATACGGTGGTCGTCAAAATCACCATGATCGACTACGATCATTTCCGTTTCTGGGAAACCATTGAGGATCAGTGGCGCAGCGGAGGACCCTTTGCCACCCCCACCTATGTGCAGAGCAATGTGAAGAACGGACTCGGCATCTGGGGTGGATATAGTCCGACATATGACACTATTATCATACCTAAATAGCTTAATTTTGCAATCTCAAAAAATATAAAATTCAAGGATTATGCTGGAACATGAAGAAATACGGAATGTGATCATCATCGGCTCGGGCCCCGCAGGCTATACGGCCGGTATTTATAGCTCCCGTGCCAATCTGAAACCCCTTCTGCTGACGGGTTATGAGCCGGGCGGACAGCTTATGATTACCACGGATGTGGAGAATTATCCGGGCTATCCGGATGGAGTGCTTGGCCCTGAGATGATGGAGGATTTTAAAAAACAGGCCGAAAACATGGGCACGGAGATCAAGTACGGTACCGTGACGAAGGTGGACTTTTCGGAGCGTCCCTTTAAGGTGATTGTAGATGACTCGGAGATATGGAAAGCCCACAGCGTAATCATTTCTACAGGCGCATCAGCCAAGTGGCTGGGCCTCGAAAGCGAAAAGCGGCTGAACGGCCACGGGGTATCGGCCTGTGCGGTGTGTGACGGCTTTTTCTTCAAAGGCATGGATGTGGCTGTCGTGGGCGGTGGCGATACGGCTGCCGAAGAGGCCCTCTATCTTTCGAAATTATGTCCGAAAGTGCACCTCCTGGTGCGCAGAGATCAGATGCGTGCGAGCAAAGTGATGCAGGAACGGGTGCTGAAAAGCGAAAATATTATCGTGCACTGGAATACCGAGACAGTCGAAATTCTGGGTGACAAGGAAGTGGAAGGGGTGAAGGTGAGAAACCGCGAGACGGGAGAGGAAGAAGTTATCCCTATTCAGGGCTTTTTTGTAGCCATCGGACACAAGCCCAATACCGACATTTTCAAAGACTGGCTCGATATGGATGAGACGGGATATCTGATCACGAAACCGGGATCATCGTATACCAATATACCGGGTGTTTTTGCCTCGGGCGATGCACAGGATAAGATCTACCGCCAGGCAGTGACGGCAGCCGGCAGCGGCTGCATGGCCGCCCTCGATGCCGAGCGCTGGCTGGGCGAGCAGGGACTGCATTGATTAGATTGCTTTTTAGTGGTTAGTGATTTGTCATCCTGAGTAAGCGGATCCTGCAGGGATTCGCTGTATCGAAGGGTAAGACAAATCTGAAGAAGTGTAGACGTTCAAGCATGCTTTCGCAGATCCCGACAAAACACTGCCCTGACTGAGCGAAGCGAGCATCAGGGTTGAACGCAGGGAACATCGGGACTACTCAGCATGACAGCTTCACGGCTGTTCAAAAAAGACCTTAATAGCCTTTTGCATGTTACGGCCTGATATTTCCTGACCCGTTTTCTTTCTCCTTCGATATATCAACATGAATTCAAAAGGCTTGATCCGCTCCGTGCAACTCTTCGGCAATCTTTATCAGCTCAAACAAGCGGGGGTGCCGGCTGCCCGGGACTTTGCCTTTTATGACCTGCAATTCAAAACGGTCTGACTCCAGAAGGGGCGTCATCCACTCCGGAAGGGGCTGTTTTTCTTCTTCGGGGAGAATCAGCAGCTGTCCTTTCCGTGTGCTGGCTTCCGGAAGAGAAGCGAGCCAGGCCTGAAGAAAGGGTTTGCGCCATTCTCCGGGAATTTGCGGCAATGCCGGGCGGCTGATGAGGGCCGAAGCAAAGGAATCGGGGAAGGCAGCCAGCGCCCCGGCAAGGGGCATGCTTTCGGCCCCGGAAGCGATGAGGCGGGGACGCTGGAGCAGCGAAGGATCTGTAATACGGGCCCGCAGGAAGGGGAGGAGCTCCTCTGTAAAAAAAGAAGCCAGCGGACTTTCGCTCTCTTTCCTTCGGCCCCGGAGCAAAGAGCTGCGCAATGTGTCGGGCAGCACGGAGAGACCGGCAGCCGGCAGGTAGCGTCCTTTGCTGCCTTCGGGTGGAAGGAGCACGATCAGCAGCATCGCTGGCAGTTCCTTTTCACGCCAGGCGCTGGTCCAGCGGAGATTCAGGAGGCTGTCGTCCAGAGACCCGGGACCGTCAGGCATAAAGTCGCGGCCATAGCAGAGATATGCATTTGCCACTGTCCCGGAATCGCAGCCGGGCGAAAACCAGAATTTGAGCTCGGGCGGTGCCACGTAATGCGAGAGCAGCGAAGGGTAGCTCAGCAATAGGCCGGCAGGCGCTTCTTCCTGCACGGGGCGGCAGGCAAGCTGCCCGAGGCATAGCAGCCATACATAAAAAATCTTCTTTTTCATCTATTCGTCCAGTTCGCGAATGAGGCGTTCGGCTCCGGCATATTTGTCGATGATAAAAAGAATATAGCGGATGTCCACACTGATATTCCGGCAAAGGTCGGGGTCGTAGTGAATATCACTCATGGTGCCTTCCCAGTTGCGGTCGAAGTTGAGGCCGCAGAGTTGCCCTTCTCCGTTGAGTACCGGGCTGCCGCTGTTGCCACCCGAGGTGTGGTTGGAGGCAATGAAGGCCACGGACAGACGGCCGTTTTCCCCGTAAGGGCCAAAGTCTTTTTCTTCCAGAAGCTTTTGCATGCGCTCGTCAATGAGGTAATCGTCCAGCCCCGTGAAGGCCTTCTCGAGAATGCCCCGCCCGGTGGTCTGATATTGATTGTAAATGGCATCGGCCGGATAAAAACCTTCCACTTTTCCGTAGCTGATGCGCAGGGTGAAATTGGCATCGGGATAGTATTCCCTTTCCGGGAATATCTCCATCTGCGCCCGGACATAGAGCCGGTAGAGCGAGTCGATGCGGCTGCTGTAGCGTTGCCACTGCGGCTGTATATCCTCAAAATACGAATCGAGCAGGCCCTGCATGAGGCGGAAGGCCGGGTCTTTTTTTAGTTTTTTCAGGTCCCGTGCTTTGTAGTTTTTCAGAAAACGCTGCACTTTTTCCTGATCCGCAAGAAAAGATTTTTTGAATACATAATCACTGTAGGCTTCAAAGTCCCCGTGAAAACGCCTGCGAATGTCTTTCAGCACCTGCGGCTGGTATTCCGGGTCCAGTTCCTCGCTGTAAGCCTTCAGCAGTTTGGGAAAAATTTCCCGGTCGACCGCTGCGTGGTAATCTTTAAAAAAGCGTGCACTTTGTTTCATGAGCTTATCGCACTCGGCACGCAACTTCATGTCTTCAATGCCATCGAGTTCGCTCAGTTCGGCCAGATTGCGGAAGCGCATGGCAAAGCTGACCAGCTCGAGCCCCAGGCCGGCTTCGGTCAGATAGGTACGCGCCAGGTCGTAGGGCAGAAATGCCGAATAGTTTTCTTCAAAGCCCTTCAACAGGTCGTGCCAGGGCCTGCGGTCATCGCGGCCGGCTTCCTTTGCAAAGCGGGCTTCGAACTCTTTTTTTCGCTTTACGGCATCGGTCACTTTGAGGCCGCGGATCATGCCCTGCCATTTTTTCCAGCCGTTGCTGATGCCGCTTTGTTTGCTGGCGTACTGGATGCGAATCTTGTCATCGCTTTTCATCCATGCATTGATCACATCGAGGCGCAATGTGCGCAGACGCACCCTGGCAGGCAGGTTTTGCTCTACCTGATAGGAGACGGCCTGCGAAACGAGATACTCGCTCGTACGGGCCGGAAATCCGTAGACCATGGTGAAGTCGCCCGGATGCACTCCGTCCCGGTCGATTTCAAGGTATTTCCCGGGCCGGAAGGGGCGGTTCTTTTCATCGTACCCGGCCGGACCGTTGTCGGCATTGGCATAGATGCGGAAGAGCGAAAAATCGCCCGTATGCCGCGGCCATATCCAGTTGTCGGTATCGCCACCGAACTTGCCGATGGAGCCCGGAGGGGCTCCCACCAGGCGAATATCTTTGAATTGCCGCTTGAGGATGAGGATGTATTGGTTGCCGTAGTAAAAGGAGGCCAGCTCGGCTTTCAGAAAAGGGTCGGTGCCCGTGGCGGCTTTCGTCAGTTCGCGGCTGCGCTCCTGTATGTAGCGGGCCCGCTCGACCATGCTCATCTCATCGAGGCCTTCTCCGATGACTTCGGAAGTGACATCGCGCATGGAGACAATGAAGGTGACCGAGAGACCCCGGTTGGGGAGCTCGTCTTCGAGCGAAGCAGCCCAGAAACCGTTGCGCAGCAGGTCGTTCTCCACACTGCTGTGGCGCTGCAGGCTGCCGAAGCCACAGTGGTGGTTGGTGAGCAGCAGCCCTTGGGATGAGATGACGGAGCCGGTGCAGCCGCCTCCGAATTTGACGATGGCGTCTTTGAGGCTCGAACGGTTGGCGCTGTAGATGTCTTCGGCACTCAGTCGCAGACCCATCTCCTGCATTTCGGAGATATTGCCGCTGATGAGAAAGGGAATCCACATGCCTTCGCGGGGCGCGTGGGCAAAGAGCTGGAAAGAAAGAAGCAGGGCGGCCAATGAGGCACTAAAGCGTAGTTTCATGAAGCTGTAAATTTTAGCAGTAAGACAATGGCTTAAAAATAAGGACTTTCAAACAGGGAAGGCAAGCCACAGCGAATCATTGAGGAAAGCAGGGGCCATTATAAG
>WFPF01000077.1 GCA_015487695.1 Chitinophagales bacterium | reverse complement strand
TTCTTTGCCAATTTCGCATCCGTGGGAAATGTAGTGTTATTCTCCTGTACCGTTGTGTCCGATAAAACTTGCTTTTCCCGGGCTTTTTCTCCATGAATAAGCACCGAATAGGCAAATATCTTCTCTACTCCTTTTTCCCCTATTCGCTTGCGGAAGTGCACAAAATCACTCGGATCACACGGAAATTTATGTTCGAAATAATTCATCCCGCAGAAGTACTGCATATAAGGATCTCTAATCCATGCTTTTGCCAAGGTTTCATCGCCTAAATTGTAAATCCGTTTTAACATTAAACAGCCTACCATCAAGCGTATTGGCATGGACGGACGTCCTTTGCTTGAATAGAACGGAGATAATTCTTTTTCAAAATAGCCCCAGTCTATTTTATCGGCCAAAAGCACCAGCTCGTGACGGTGATCGATAAAATCAAGCAATAAAGGACGAAATAAATCCCGTTGTTTTCTCTTGTCTGTTTTTCCTACCACAATTGCAAGGTTTTGATACAAATACACGCTTTTTCTTGCAATTTAAGGCATATAAATACCTCATTTTACCAACATAAAATGTTGAATTGTATGCCTTTGAGCTATTTTTAAGGATCGACTAAATAGCTTCACAATATTCGTTTTTTCTCCCCTAATAGTACAAAAGTATGTAGCAGGGGGAAGATGTTGAACTGAAAAGGTTTCACTTATTTTAAGTTCTTTACCTAAAGCCCGTGACAATAGAACACGACCTTACCCGTTTTAGAAAATAGCCTTTTATAATTCATTTATAAGGCACTACAAACCCTAAATATAAATCCCTTCCGGAGCGCCTTTGCTCATCAGAAATAGAATTAGCTCATGTACAGCCGAAAATCATTCTGAAGAATTGCTAATCGATAATGGCAAACCACATTATTCCGTTTGAAGCGATGTTCTTTAAACCACATTGACATAGTAATCCGCGAGCACTACGAAAAATTGCCTTCTTAATTTATGGCATTAGCATTATTGGAATATTCCACTGCTAATAAAACAGAATAAAAAGACTTGGGCAAGTTTTCTATTGTTTTTCTTATTTTTTTTCTTTTTCCCTGAAGATAATCGGAGATGCAATTATGCGGTACTCACAAGCCTCCGTAAGTGACTATCTCTCATCTTACGTGTGAATTTAAGCATCAACTAAAGGAATTGAAGTACTCGTGCTGCAGGCGACTCCTGTCGTCCCGTTGAAAAGAAATTATCATTCGTATCCATCCGGCTCAGTGGCCATGGCTCATATAAATAAATATATCCAATAGCCCTGCGAATCGATCAGCCTGCTGCTGCCAGCCAGGCTTCGAGGGCAGCCCCGGTAATCAGCGCTTCCTCGTCAATATCAAAAGTGGCCGAATGGATGGGCGAAAGAATGTTTTTCTCGGGATTACCCGTACCCAGCCGGTAGAAACAGGCCGGAATCTCGCGGCCGTAGAAAGCAAAATCTTCACCCGTCATGCGCTGGGGCAGGTCGACTACATTTTCCGCTCCGAGCAGTTCTTCTGCCAATTGGCGGCTTTTCTTTGTGAGTGCTTCGTCATTGTGCACATAGGGATAGCCTACCCGGATATCCACTTCGCAGTCGCCACCCATGGCACGGGCCGTATCCCGGGCAATCTTTTCGATCCACTGATGCGCTTCGAATCGCCATTCCTCATCGAAAGTGCGGAAGGTGCCTTCAAGAAAAACCCGGTCGGGGATGACATTGGTGGCGCCTTCGGCCATTAGCTTTCCGAAGGAAAGTACGGAAGGAGTCAGCGGGTTGCTTTTGCGGCTGACAATCTGCTGCAAAGCCAAGAGGATATGGGCACTGATCAAAACGGGGTCAATTACATTTTGCGGCAATGCCGCATGCCCGCCTTTTCCCTTGATCGTCAGATATATTTCATCGGCCGATGCCATATAGGGCCCGGCTCGCATTCCTACCTTTCCCGCTACAAGGGGCGGGTGCACATGCTGTCCCCAGATGCGGGCCACCTCCGGGTTTTTCAGCACCCCTTCGCGAATCATCACCGAGGCACCTCCGGGCAATTTTTCTTCCGAAGGCTGAAAAATCAGCTTGACCGTTCCGGTCCATTCTTCCGCACATTCTTTCAGTATTTTGGCAGCTCCCAGCAGGCTGGCCGTGTGTGCATCGTGGCCGCAGGCATGCATCACGCCTTTGTTTTGCGATCGATAAGGCACCTCATTTTTTTCTTCAATGGGCAACGCATCCATATCCGCCCGCAATGCCACCACCCGTGTGGCCGGGTCCTTTCCTTCAATAATTGCCACAATGCCCGTCTTCGCAATGCCCTCCCGGTAGTTGATGCCCATTTCCGTAAGGCGCTCTGCAATAAAGCGGGCGCTTTCAAACTCCTGAAACGCCAACTCGGGATACATATGCAAATGTCTTCGCCACGCACGCATCTCCGGAAAAACTTTCCGCGAGCCTTCTTTAATCCGGTTCTTCAAAGTGGTCATGAGAGGGGAAAATTAAGAAAAAGTAAGCGGACATTCAGCCCCCTGAGCAGATATCGCTAAGGCGCGAGAATATCAATGGGACCTTTTGAGAGGAAAGCCTTTGGAAAGGCTTCACGTATGATCAGCAGATCGTGGTAGGCGTTGAGCTTGTCGCGATAGTTGCCCACCACCAGGCGGTAGCGTGGCGGGTAATAAATCACTTCCGAATCGAAGGCGTCAGCAAATATTTCATCGAAGTTTTTCTTTGCTTTCCGTATCTCGGGCAGCGAAGAAGCCATAGCCACATGGATGCGATAGCCGGGTACACCTTCCAGCTTGTCGACATAGGCTTTGTGCCGTTCCAGCAGGGCTTCGACCTCGGGAGGCATCTCCAGGACGACCGTTCCCGTATCAGCGGCAACTCCATTGCTCTGACCGTGCAGCCAGAGAGAGAGGAAAAGAGCCGTAGCGATTAATAGTGTTTTCATGCGATGAGGTCTAAAGCGGCCGAAGCACCGATACGGTCGGCACCGGCCCGGATGAGCGCATCTGCCTGGGCTCTGCTTTTAATACCGCCCGAGGCTTTTATTTTTACCGGGGCAGGCAACAAAGTACGCAAGAGCTCTATGTCCTCCACGGTGGCTCCACGGCCCAGAAATCCGGTAGATGTCTTCACATAATCCACGCCTGCATCCACGCATATTTCACATACTTTTTCGATTTCTTCGCGCGTTAGCAGGCCAATCTCGATAATGACCTTGATGATCTTATTGTTGAGGTGAGCCGTGGTGGCCATGGCCTCAATGTCGTTGCGGGCAAATGCCCAGCGACCGTTTTTCACAGCGGCAATATTCATCACCACATCCACTTCATCGGCTTCCTTGTCGGCTGCGTTCTTGATTCCCTCCACTTTGGCAGAGGTGGCTCCGTAACCCATCGGGAAACCCACTACCGTGGCCACTTTGACATCGCTCCCCTCCAGCCATTTCGCTGCATCGGTGATAAACACGGGCGGAATACACACGGCTGCAAAATGATTTTCGACAGACTCCTTGCAGAGTCGCTTCACGTCTTCCAGATTGATATTGGCTTTCAGGTTCGTATAGTCGATTCTGGAAGCAATTTCTTCCGTACTGATCATATCCATAATTCTATTGCTGCTGTCCATAGTTTCAATAACAAAGATTGACAAAAAATATTATAGGATTAACTTTTATTTGCCCGCAAATTTCATGCCTCTACTTTCGAGCTGGCACCGCAGCATTTCTTGTATTTCTTGCCGCTGCCACATGGGCAGGGATCGTTTCTGCCCACTTTCCGGTCTGAAACCACAGGTTGCCTTTTTTTGCTTTCCTTGCTATTGGCCGTCAGGTTTCGCGGATCCAGCTGATTGACAAATTTGTCCATCCGGGTCGCTTTGATATCTTTTTGCGGAGCCCTTCTTCTTTCCGCAGCTTTTTTCACCTGCGAGCTGTCGTCAATCGGAATATATGCGTGATAAAGAAAGCTGATGATGTCCCGGTTGAGGTTGATCAGCATTTCCTTGAACAACTCGAATGCTTCAAATTTATAAATAAGCAGCGGATCCTTCTGTTCGTAGGACGCTGCCTGCACGGCTTGCTTCAGCTCATCCATCTGCCGCAAGTGTTCTTTCCAGGCCTCGTCTACCAGCGCCAGGCTTACACTTTTCTCAAACTGGCTGATGATGTCCCGCCCTTCGCTGTCAATCACCTTCTGCAGATTGGCCTTTACATTCAGTATTCTCCTCCCTTCGGAAAAGGGAATGATGATATTGTCGACCGTGTCGCGCCTCTGATCATAAACCTGCTTAATCAGCGGATAGGCCGTCTGAATGATGTTTTCAGACTTTCTCTTGTAGTATTCATGGGCTTTTGCGATGAGCTTGTCAGCCAGCATTTGCGGATTGCCTGCCTGGAATTCCTTTTCGTCAAAAGGCACCTCAATCGAAAGCGTGCGGAAGACATCCAGTTTGAATTCTTCGAAATTTCCTTCGGTCTGGTGTCTTTCGATAAGGTCTTCGGCCACATCGGCAACCATATTTTCGAGGTCAACCGAGAGGCGCTCGCCCGAGAGGGCATGCAGCCTGCGCTTGTAGATGAGTTCGCGTTGCGAGTTCATCACATCATCATATTCGAGCAGGCGTTTCCTGATTCCGAAGTTGTTCTCTTCCACTTTTCGCTGGGCCCTTTCTATGGACTTTGAGATCATGGAGTGCTGAATCATGTCACCCTCCTTGTAGCCCAGCTTGTCCATCACCTTGGCAATTCGCTCCGAACCGAAGAGCCGCATGAGGTCGTCTTCGAGCGAGACGAAAAACTGCGATGCTCCGGGGTCGCCCTGGCGACCGGCCCGTCCCCTGAGCTGGCGGTCAATCCTGCGCGATTCGTGTCTTTCGGTACCGATGATGGCGAGCCCGCCTGCCTGGCGCACTTCATCCGTAATTTTGATATCCGTACCCCGTCCGGCCATATTGGTGGCAATGGTTACCTGACCCGGTTTTCCCGCTTCTGCCACAATGTCGGCCTCGCGCTGATGCTGCTTGGCATTGAGCACATTGTGCGGAATGCCTTTCATCTTGAGCATGCGACTCAACAACTCGGAAACCTCTACCGAGGTAGTACCCACGAGGGAAGGTCTTCCGGCTTTGCGGTTTTCGAGAATTTCTTCAATCACCGCATTGTATTTCTCTTTTTTCGTTTTGTAAACCACATCATCCCGGTCATCACGGATTACCGGCTTGTTGGTCGGAATGATGACCACATCCAATTTGTAAATCTCCCAGAACTCTCCCGCCTCATTGACTGCTGTTCCCGTCATTCCGGCCAGCTTGTGATACATGCGGAAATAATTCTGCAGGGTAATGGTGGCATGGGTTTGTGTAGTCGACTCGATTTTCACATTTTCTTTGGCTTCGATGGCCTGGTGCAAGCCGTCACTGTAGCGTCTGCCTTCCATGACCCGGCCTGTCTGTTCGTCCACGATCTTCACCTTGCCGTCCATGAGCACATATTCCACATCGCGCTCAAAAAGGGTGTAGGCCTTGAGCAGCTGCTGGATGGTATGCAGGCGCTGCGACTTGATGGCAAAGTCCTGAAGCAGGGCATCCTTCTTCTTGTTTTTTTCACTTTCGCTCATCTCCGAGTTTTCGATCTCGGCAATTTGCGCACCCACATCGGGCAACACAAAGAAGTCCTTCTCTTCACCGGCCGTAGTGATCAGTTCAATGCCCTTCTCCGTCAGCTCTACATTGTTGTTCTTTTCATCAATCACGAAAAACAACTCCTCGTCTACGAGGGGCATGTCTTTCGATTGGTCGCGCATGTAGTAGCTCTCCGTGCGAAGCAAAATCTGCTTGACACCTTCCTCACTCAGATATTTGATCAGTTGCTTGTATTTGGGCAATCCCCTGTGGGCACGCAAAAGGGCCAGTCCGCCTTCCTTTACCCCGTCTTTTCCTTCGGCAATCTGGCGTTTGGCTTCGAGAAAGAGCTTATGAACCAGTTTTCGTTGTGCTTCGACCAGGCGTTCGATGCGCGGTTTGAGTTTAAAAAACTCCTCTTCATCATTTGACTTCGGTACCGGGCCTGAAATGATCAGTGGCGTACGGGCATCGTCAATCAGCACCGAGTCCACCTCATCGACCATGGCATAATGCAACTTGCGCTGCACCATATCTTCCTTAAACTGCACCATATTGTCGCGCAGGTAGTCAAAGCCGAATTCATTGTTGGTACCGTAAGTCACATCGCTGTTGTAGGCCGCCCTGCGCTGGGGAGAGTGCGGCTCATATTTGTCGATACAATCGACCGTAAGCCCCAGAAATTCAAAAATGGGAGCCATCCATTCGGAGTCGCGCCTGGCCAGATAATCGTTTACCGTAATAATGTGTACTCCTTCGCCTGCCAAGCCGTTGAGATAAGCCGGCAGCGTAGCTACAAGGGTCTTTCCTTCGCCCGTGGCCATCTCCGCAATTTTCCCCTGGTGCAGCACAATGCCCCCGATGAGCTGTACATCATAATGCACCATATCCCACTTCACCCGGTTGCCGGCCACAATCCAGGAACTGGAAAAAGAGGCCGTATCGCCTTCTATATGTATATAATCCTTCTTTTCGGCCAATTTGCGGTCGAGCTCTGTTGCTTTTACCCTGATTTCTTCTTTGTCTTTAAATCTGCGGGCGGTTTCGCGCACTACAGCAAAGGCTTCGGGCAGGATCTCGTTGAGTGCTTCTTCGAGCAGCTCATCTTTTCTCTCAATCAGTTTATCTATTTCACTGTAGAGTTGATCTTTCTCATAAACCGGAATCTCGTTTGATGCGGCCTGATTTCGCAGGCGCTCGATCTCAGTGCTTGCCGGAGCCGTGTGCTCGGCAATGCGGGCTTTGAATTCAACTGTCTTATTTCTCAACTCATCATCGCTGATCGCGTGCAGCTTTTCATACTCCTCATTGATCTGATCCACCAGCGGCTGCAGCGCTTTTACATCCTTTTCCGATTTGTTGCCACCAAACAATGACTTGACGGTCTTGCTTAAAAAATTAGCCATTCCTTACTTTTTATTTTGCGAGTCTCCAAACCGAACAAAATTAAGCTTTAATTAAGTTCATTGCTGCTTCTGATTCGGGCAATATTCAAATAAATTGTTAAAAATCATATCCACGAAATTCCCTGCGGATAGCCCCTCGGATAACGCCAAAAGACCCTAAATTCACAGCAAATAATCTGCTATGAGAATATTGCTGATTGGCAGCGGAGGCCGCGAACATGCGCTGGCCTGGGCCCTTGGTGCCCGTGCGGGCAATGATGAACTTTTCATTGCTCCGGGCAATGCGGGCACGGCCGAACTGGGACAAAATACGGCCCTTGACATCCTCGATTTTCCGGCTGTCGGAAGATTTGTCAGCGAGCACCGGATCGAGCTGCTGGTGGTGGGCCCCGAGCAGCCCCTGGTGGCCGGCATTCGTGACTATTTTGAGAGCGTGGAGGCACTGAGCAGGGTTCCTGTATTCGGGCCTCCGGCCAAAGGAGCCCTGCTCGAAGGAAGCAAGTCCTTTGCCAAAGAGTTTATGAAACGACATGAAATCCCCACAGCGCGATACCGCGAGATTACAGATGCCTACCTGGAAGAAGGCTTTGCCTTTATGGATACACTGATCCCTCCGATCGTGATCAAGGCAGACGGACTGGCGGCCGGCAAAGGCGTCCTGATAATAGATGATCATCGCGAAGCCCGCGAGGCGTTGAAAAGTGTATTAAGCGGCCGCTTCGGCACAGCGGGCAAGAAAGTGGTCATCGAAGAATTTCTGCCGGGAACGGAAATGTCGGTCTTTGCCCTCTGTGACGGCAAACACTACGTCCTTCTGCCTACGGCCAAAGATTACAAGCGCATCGGAGAAGGAGACCGCGGGCCGAATACCGGTGGCATGGGAGCCATCGCTCCGGTGCCCTTTGCCGGAGCTGAACTGATGAAAAAGATTGAGGAGCGCATCGTGAAGCCCACGGTCAAAGGCCTTGTATCCGAAGGCATTGATTACCGGGGCGTGATTTACTTCGGCCTGATGATTGTAAAAGACGAGCCTTATGTCATCGAATACAATTGCCGCTTTGGCGACCCCGAAGCCGAGGTAATTATCCCCCTGATAAAAGATGAGCTGCCCGAACTCCTCTACCGCACCGCTTTGGGCCGGCTCGGACAAACGGGGCCGCTGGCTTTTGAAGGCGCTGCAGCAACCGTCATCCTTGCTTCCGGTGGTTACCCCGGAACCTATGAAAAAGGAAAGCCGATCCGGGGGCTGGAAGAGGTCAAAGACAGCATCGTTTTTCATGCGGGCACGCGCAGGGATAAGAACGGACAGCTGCTGAGCAACGGAGGACGTGTGATGGCCGTCACTTCACTGGCCCCTCAGCTCAGCGAAGCCCTGAAGATCAGCATGAAGAATGCCGCAAAGATCGAATTCGAAGGCAAATATTTCAGAAGGGATATCGGGCAGGACGTAGTGGAATAGCACCTCTTCTCTTTGTTTTATTCTACCGTGACCGATTTGGCCAGGTTGCGCGGCTGATCCACATTGCACTCGCGAAGAACAGCTATGTGATAAGCCAGCAACTGCAGAGGCACAGCCGTAATCAACGGAGCAAAGGGATCTTCCACTTTCGGAACCTCAATCACAAATTCGGCCATTTCACGAATGATCTTGTCATCCTCCGTCACGATGGCAATTACGCGCCCCTTGCGGGCAATGACTTCCTGAATATTGCTTATAATTTTATCGTAGGCGCTCTTGTTGGTAGCGATAACCACCACCGGCATATTTTCGTCAATGAGTGCAATCGGGCCGTGCTTCATCTCGGCAGCCGGGTAGCCTTCGGCATGGATGTAGGATATTTCTTTGAGTTTCAGGGCTCCTTCGAGCGCCACCGGAAAGTTGTAGCCCCGTCCGAGATAAAGGAAATGCTCCGAGTCTTTGAAAACGGCTGCAATTTCTTTAATCGCATCATTCCACTTAAGCGCCCGTTCGATAAGCCGCGGCACCGTCTCCAACTCCAGCAGCAGCGCCTGATATCTTGATTCGGGCAAAGTGCCCCGGTTTTTGGCCATCATCAGGGCCAAAAGAGAAAGGATGGTGAGCTGGGCCGTAAATGCCTTGGTAGATGCCACACCGATCTCGGGGCCGGCATGGGTGTATGACCCAGCATGGGTAGCCCGCGAAATACTCGAACCCACCACGTTGCAGATACCAAAAATGGTAGCGCCTTTGGACTTTGCCAGCTCGATGGCTGCCAGGGTGTCGGCTGTTTCGCCCGACTGCGATATGGCAATCACAATATCATCATCATGGACGATGGGGTTGCGATATCGAAACTCCGATGCATACTCTACCTCCACCGGGACGCGGGCAAGGTCTTCAATAAGATATTCGCCCACGAGGCCGGCATGCCATGACGTGCCGCAACCAATAATAATAATGCGGGATGCCCGGTACAGCCGCTGTTCATATTCTTTGATCCCTCCGAGCACTACCGTGCCGAGTTCCGCATTGAGGCGTCCCCGCATCGAATCCTCTACCGAGCGGGGCTGCTCGAAGATTTCCTTCATCATAAAGTGCTCATATCCGCTTTTTTCAAGCATCTCGAGCTTCATCTCCAGTTCCTGCACATAGGGCGTGATCTGCTTGTTTTCTATCGTTTTGATGCTCAGTCCTCCGTCCATAGAGACCACGGCTATCTCCTTGTCATCGAGGTAAACCACATTTCGCGTGTACTCTACAATAGGTGTGGCATCTGAAGCGATAAAGTATTCGCCTTCGCCAATGCCTAAAACAAGCGGGCTGCTCTTGCGGGCAGCCACCAGCTTGGACGAGTCATTCTTTGACATGACCACGATGGCATAGGCCCCGACCACCTGGCTAAGGGCCAAACGCACCGCTTCTTCCAATGCCACCCCTTCATTAAGCAGAATCTCTTCAATGAGATGTATCAGCACTTCCGTATCCGTGTCGGATTCAAAATGATGGCCGCTTTCTTCCAGTGTTTTGCGAAGCAATCCGTAATTCTCAATAATTCCGTTGTGAACCATGCTGAGCTGACGCGAGTCGGAAACATGCGGATGTGCATTGATATCATTGGGCTCACCGTGGGTGGCCCATCGTGTATGACCAATGCCGATAGTCCCCGAGCAGTCTTTATCTGCCGCAAATGCTTCGAGTTCTGCTACTTTACCCGCTTTTTTATACACTCTGAGCCCCCCGTTGAGCAGCGCCACTCCGGCACTGTCATAACCTCTGTATTCAAGCCTTTTCAGGCCTTTCATCAAAATTGGATAAGCTTCGCGGGGACCGATGTACGCAACAATACCGCACATAATGAAAATTTTACCTGGAGTAAATAATTCTTAATCTCATTTTCAACCTGTCATTTGGGTGATGACCATCTGCAATGACTGCCCTGCCCGGATTGACTGCCGGGGGGTAGGCTCTCAGATAAATGGGCTTCAATGAAACATTACCAAGCGCCACTTCCTGAAGGTAACGTGCAATATTGAGTCGATATTGGTAATAGGGGCTTCCATCCAACATTATTTTTTTCCTGTATCCGTCCAGCCGGTAGAATGGAAAGTTGCGGTCAAATTCATCATCGGGCAGGGCGAGAAGAACGGAACTGCTGTCCGCCTTTATTCTCGGAACAATGCGGTCAGGTGCTTTAAAGAGCGAATCCTCATCAGAAGGAAGCACCGTGATGATCAGCTCGGCTTTGTTGATTGCTACATCCTTCATGCCGGCAAAAGAGGGTATTTCAATTTTTGTTGCCAGCCCTGCCATGCCCTGAAGATATACGGCATTGGCCGAAGGAGGATTGCCTTTGATCTGCTGTATGATCTCAGGATTGCTGTACTGATGTTTAATGGCGTTGGCCACGGCACTGACGGGCTCCACTCCGAAGCTCAGGCTGAGGCTGTCGCTTTCGGCATTGCGATAGTATATCACCAGCTTGGCACCGCTGGTATTCATTTGGAAGACGGTCATATTGCGACCATAGCCATTGGAGGTGTCGGGCCGGAGATAGAAACCGTGGAGAAATCCTGCAAAAGCACCTTTTGACGTAAAGTTGGAGGTCCCTGCCTGACTCAATATCTCCTCTCCGAGAGACCGGCTCAGCGGGATGTAGATACTGCTCGAGTCACTGCTTTTCAAACGTATATTCCTCACATACCCAACGGGCTCGGGATCGGTCTGAAATACCGTATTCTCGCGATAAAACCCACCAAATTGCACGTTCAGAAAAGCCTGACGCATGCGATAAACCAAAAAAGAAGGACGGTAATCCTTGTCACCAAATACATCGGTATATTTCAAGACAAGCCCGATGGAATCCAGTACCAGATCTTCGCCCAGGACTACCCGGTTGGCCGGAGGCAGGGGCTGAAAGTAAATTCCGGCAAAGGTCTTACCAAATATGGGATCAGTCATTGAGCCGGCTACGTAGTAGGGCTGAGAAACCGAGAATACCGAATCATCGCGAAAAGTGCCTGCAACAATTTCAAAAGTATCGGTGTCTACCAGTTCCAGGTTGTTGCTTCCCGAAATGATCTCATTACCAATGCTTGTGGCTTCCTGGCAGGCACTCAGGGTCAAAAGAAAAAGGGCCAAAAAGAAAAACTGGCCCAAAAAACTGCTGTAGCTGATGGAATAATTTTTATTCACCCAATAACGATTCATAGAAAATTCTGTACTGTTCCTCATATCCTTCGGCTTCATCTTGCAATTCAATCTTTGGTTTCTTACTCTCTTCTACGAATGTTTTGATCTCTTCGTGTACTGCATCTCCCGAAAGAATGACCGCATCCGAATAAGTAATAGCTCCTTTATCCAGCCCGATATGGCTTCCCTCGGCATAAAAACCCAAATCTTCTTCTATCTCTTTGTTGATCGAGGCCGCTTTGCTTGCAAAAGTATCGGATAATTTCTCTTCGAAAGAGGGATTATAGAGTGAATAAACCAGTTTGGCATTTTTGAACACAGGTTCGTTGGCGTAAGCTGTTTTTGCGTAAAATGGAATCAGACTCGTCATCCAGCCGTGGAGGTGAATGATATCCGGAGCCCATCCGAATTTCTTAACCGTTTCCATCACGCCTTTGTTGAAAAAGACCATGCGGTCGGCCGTGTCTTCAAACATCTTCTGATCTTTGTCCGTAAATATTCCCTTGCGTTTGAAGAAATCTTCGTTGTCGAGGAAGTAAACCTGAAGCCTGGCACCCGGAAGGGAAGCCACCTTGATAATCAGAGGAAAATCATCATTATCAACGATAATATTTATTCCCGAAAGGCGAACCACTTCATGCAAACGATGCCTGCGTTCGTTGATTGAACCGAAACGGGGCATCAATATTCTGATTTCCATGCCCGCATCATTCATGTGTTTTGGCAATTTATTTACAATATTTGCCATAGCACTCAACTCAACATATGGATTCAGCTCCTGCGTGACATATAATACTTTTGTTTTTTCCATGCGGTTAATATATTTACCCGTTTTATGCTACTTGTCAAAGCGGTGCAAAGATAATAAAATTTTGCCTTACAGCCCTCTAAAGTAGAGGGTTCAACGCAGTGACACCAAAGCCCGGCACAACATGCATATATTTAAAAAAGCCAGTGATATCAAGCAATTCATCCGCAAACTGAAAGCGGAAGGTCAAAGTCTGGGCTTCGTTCCGACCATGGGAGCCCTGCACGAAGGCCACCTTCAGCTGATAAGGCGAGCCATGAGCGAAAACGAGCAGGTAGTCGTTAGCATCTTTGTAAACCCTACCCAGTTTGATGAGGCCAGTGATTTCAGCCATTATCCGCGCAGCATCGAGCAGGATATTCTTCTTCTCGAATCGATCAACTGCCCCATCCTCTTTCTCCCCAGCGAAGAGGATATCTACCCGGACGAGGCGCTTCGAAATAGAACCTTTGACTTTGGATACCTCGAAAAAACCATGGAAGGAGCGCACAGGCCGGGTCACTTCCGGGGCGTGGCGCAGGTGGTAAGCCGGCTGCTGGAAATCATCCCGGCCACCCGGCTTTATCTGGGACAAAAAGATTATCAGCAGGTAAAAATCATTCATCGTCTCGTACACGACATTTTAAAACTCCCCCTCGAGATCGTAGTGTGCCCCACCGCCCGCGAAGTAGACGGACTGGCCATCAGCTCGCGCAATGTACGGCTGAGCAAAGAAGAGCGCCAGGCTGCAACGGCCCTGTACAAGACCCTGGACCGGGCACGAAAAGAAAGCAGCCGGATGACTCCCGAAGAGCTGAAAAAAATGGCTGTAGAAATGCTATTGCAAGTTCCAGAAATCCGTGAGGTAGAGTATTTTGAGATTGTCAATGCCGACACCCTCAGTCCGGTGAGCAGTTGGGGCGATAGTTCGCAAATCATTGCCTGCCTGGCCGTGCGCATGCATGAGGTACGACTGATTGACAACATGTTTCTGAAAGGAATTCACTGAAAGGGGCTCACCCTTTGCCCACATAAGGCAAAAAAGGAACCCATTTTGCTTTCAGCTTTGTTAAATTTGCAGCCGCTATGAAAATCCAAGTACTAAAATCAAAACTGCACCGCGTAAAGGTGACGGAAGCCAACCTCAACTATGAGGGAAGTATTACCATTGACGAAGACCTGATGGACAAAGTCGGCTTTTTTCCCTATGAAAAAGTGCAGGTCTTAAATTTCAACAATGGGGCCCGCATTGAGACCTATATCATCGTGGGTGAGCGCGGAAGCAACGTAATCTGCATGAACGGACCGGCTGCACGGCATGCACAAGTCGGGGACGAACTTATCATAGCTTCATACGGCCTCGTCACACCCGAAGAAGCAAAAAATCATAAACCCCGTATTTTCATACCGGGAAAAAGTGAAGCCTAAGCCGTTTTGAATAAAAAAATCCGCACATTTCTTCAGTATGCCTTTTTTATACTCCTTGCGGGAGTCCTGCTCTGGCTTGCCTTTCGCGGCATAGCCTTCGAAGCCATTAAAGAAGCTCTTCGCAGCGCCAACTACTGGTGGATCCTGCTCTCCGTTGTCCTGGGGATTGTCAGCCACATCAGCCGGAGCATCCGCTGGAATATGCTCATCAAACCGCTGGGATTCACGCCCCGCCTGATCAACACCTTCTTTGCCGTGATGATCGGCTACTTTGCCAATCTGGCCTTTCCGAGACTAGGAGAGTTGAGCAAATGTGAAATATTGAGGCGCTATGAAGGCGTGCCCATCAATAAGTTGCTCGGTACCATGATTGTGGAGCGGGCTGCCGACCTGCTTTCCCTCCTCATTCTCATGGGGGTAGTCATTGTCTTTGAGTTTCATTTTCTGAAAGAAACCATCATGACCTATCTGGTAGATCCGGTTTTGGATGCCATGCAATCCAACGGGGAAGCCCTATTACTGCTCGGAGTAATATTGGTCCTCTTCATTGTCGCAGCCCTCTGGCTTCTCAGAAAATTTCGCCATATCCCTTTGCTGATCCGGATCAGAGAGCTGGCGGTCGGATTTGCCGAAGGCCTGAAATCGATTGGTAAAATGGAGAATGCCTGGGCTTTTGTTTTTCATAGTATTTTTATTTGGGGCCTTTATTACACCATGACTTATGTAGCCTTTTCTGCTTTTGCCGAAACCGCCCATCTTGGGCTCATGGCCGGATTGGTTGTTTTTGTCTTCGGCAGCATCGGTATGGTCATGCCCCTTCCGGGTGGAATCGGGTCATACCATTCCCTGGTTCGTTTGGCTCTTTCGCTCTATGCCGTTCCGGCTGCCACGGCCGCAGCTTTTGCCACAGCCATCCATGCCGGGCAGACCTTTGGCATCATCCTTTTTGGTTTCCTTTCCCTCCTCCTTCTCCCCATTATAAATGGTAAAAAGACAGCCGGAGAAAATGAAAACGCCTGAAGAAAAAATCCTTAGCCGGGCCGAAGCCGCTGCTTTTGCCCAAAAGTTGCGCGAAGCCGGCAAGACGCTGGTCTTCACCAACGGGTGTTTTGATGTGCTGCATGCCGGCCATGCGTATTTGCTCAACGAAGCCCGAAAGCAGGGAGACGCCCTTATGCTTGGGTTGAATTCGGATCAATCGGTCAGGCGATTGAAAGGAGAAAGCCGCCCCGTCAACAAGGAAGAAGACCGGGCCCTGCTGCTGGCCTCGCTGCAAGCAGTCGATGCGGTGGTTGTTTTCGAAGAAGATACCCCCGAAGAACTGATTTCCGTTATCCGCCCCGATATCCTTGTGAAGGGAGGCGATTACAGCAAAGAGCAGGTCGTTGGTGGCCGGCTGCTTAAATCATATGGAGGCAAAGTCCTGATCGTTCCGCTCATGCCCGGATACTCGAGCAGCAAAACAATAGAAAAATTAAAAAAGAACTAAGGTTTCCCTTCCCGAATTCATAACTTTGCCGGATGAATTTTGAACTATCCGAAGAGCACCTGATGATCCGGCAGGCAGCGCGAGATTTCGCACAAAACGAATTGCTGCCGGGCGTTATTGAAAGAGACGACAAGATGCACATGCCCCCCGAAATTCACCGTATGATGGGAGAATTGGGTTTCATGGGGATGATGACCGACACACGCTATGGCGGTGGCGGCATGGATACCATCTCTTATGTACTGGCCATGGAAGAAATATCGAAAGTGGACAATTCAGCTTCGGTGGCCATGTCGGTCAACAATTCACTGGTTTGCTGGGGTCTGGAAGAATATGGCAGCGAAGAACAAAAAAAGAAATACCTCGAGCCGCTGGCCAAAGGCGAGATTCTGGGAGCCTTCTGCCTTTCAGAGCCGGAAGCAGGAAGCGATGCCACCCATCAACGCACCACAGCCATCGACAAAGGCGATCACTACCTGCTCAATGGTGTGAAAAACTGGATTACGAATGCCGGCATTGCTTCGGTATATCTGGTCATAGCTCAGTCGGATATAGAAAAAGGACACAAGGGAATCAATGCATTTATAGTTGAAAAAGACTGGGATGGTGTAGAGCTTGGCCCCAAAGAACATAAAATGGGTATCCGCGCTTCGGATACGCATTCGATCAGCTTCAGTGATGTAAAAGTTCCAAAGGAAAACCTCATCCACAAGGAAGGTTTCGGATTTAAATTCGCTATGAAAACATTGGCAGGCGGTCGCATCGGCATTGCCGCACAAGCCCTTGGCATTGCTTCGGGAGCCTATGAGCGGGCCTTGCAATACTCCAAAGAAAGAGAAGCATTCGGCAAACCCATCTCTCAATTCCAGGCCATCCAGTTTAAGCTGGCCGATATGCTTACGCAAATTGAAGCTGCCCGTGCGTTGATATACAAAGCCGCCTGGCTTAAAGATCAAAATGAGGATTACTCGATGGCCAGCTCCATGGCCAAGGTTTTCGCATCCGAAACGGCCATGTGGGTCAGCACGGAAGCAGTTCAGGTGCACGGAGGATATGGCTACGTGAAAGAATTTCATGTAGAACGCCTGATGCGCGATGCCAAGATCACACAGATCTATGAAGGAACTTCCGAAATTCAGCGCATTGTGATCTCCAGAAGCATTCTGAGAGATTAACCCGGTTGCGCTTACATTTCTTCCGCACCCCGGCAACGGGTGTCAGTACAGAAAGCGAGGTGTTGTATCTTTGAATCGTCCACGGCAATAAACAAGTTCTTGTAACATGACAGATACGCTTCTGAACATTCTTCAATATACCGTTCCGGCCCTGCTGGTATTTATCACGGTATACTTCGTATTCAGAAATCAAAGCAAAAAGGAAATTGCCCTGAAAGAATACGAATTGCGCAAGATGTGGCAGAAAAACACACTTCCGCTCCGGCTGCAGGCCTATGAACGCCTGGCCCTGCTGCTCGAACGAATTCACTTCAGCAACTTAATCCCCCGGGTACGCAGGCAAAACATGAGCGTAAGGGAGTTGCAGCAGGAATTGATCACCCATATCAAGATGGAATATGAGCACAATCTTGCACAACAGATTTATGTATCGGGCGAATTATGGCACCTGGTCACACTTTGCAAAGATGAATTGATCAAAACCATCAATCTGGTGGCCTCGGGCATGCCCCCTGATGAAAGTGGAAGCGAATTCAGCAAAGCGCTATTCCGCTTTATTCTCGAAAATGAGGAAGGCCTTCCTAATGAGCGGGTTCTGGCCTACCTGAAAAATGAAGTCAAATCCCTTTTCTAAATGAACTGCACAGGCACTTCATCATAGCTTCACATAAACTTTAAAAAAAGTTAACAAAAAGCGCTTCATTACTTTCTGATAAAAGCTAATTTATCTACATTTAAGGTGTGAACAACTCCCCCTTGTGCTTTGGATTTTGCTCGTAGACGCTTGTGGTTGAAAATCAATTTTTTAATCACCCAGGCGAAGAGCAGATGATTTTTTACGGGTCTTTGACGATATCAGATTAGGGAAACCAATTGGGTATTTTTTCGAAAGTGAAATGACGCTGTTTTATTTACACGGCCTTGCCTGTTGCAATTATCGATTACAACACAATGCATTATGATAGCTATTTTTTTCACATTCAACAAAAGTACAACAAGTAAAAATGAATGAAAAAAACAAGTAGAGAAAGCATTTTTTTTCAACTTAATTATTGTCAATTTAGTCCTATGCTTCATTCGTACCATTGTAATATGAAAAAATCGAACTAGATGAGTAGCCCAGCCGAAAGCCTATGGAATAACTGTTTAAAAATCATTAAAGATAATGTCAGCCGACAAAGCTATAAAACATGGTTTGAACCTATTGAACCGGTAAGTATTGAGGACAAAGTATTGACCATTCAGGTCCCAAGTCAGTTTTTTTATGAGTGGCTGGAGGAGCACTATGTCTCCTTGCTTCGAAAAACCATCAAGCGTGAACTTGGAGAAGATGCCCGGCTTGAATACAAAATCGTAGTCGAGAACAGCACAGGCCAGGCCAAGCCTTTTACGGTCAATTACCCGAATTACAACACGGGGAACAACAAGAACCCCGAAGTATCGATGCCC
Organism: Chitinophagales bacterium; assembly: GCA_015487695.1. Classification (GTDB taxonomy): domain Bacteria; phylum Bacteroidota; class Bacteroidia; order Chitinophagales; family S012-47; genus S012-47. The sequence continues at coordinate 11,250 of WFPF01000077.1, read as the reverse complement.
CTGGTGGTCAACAGTTCGATTAAGAATCCATTTGTCATTCCCGGATTGAAAAAGGTGAATGTAGAGTCGCAGTTAAATTCTAATTACAATTTTGACTCCTTTGTCGAAGGCGATTGCAACCGGCTCGCCCGTTCGGCAGGTTATGCCGTGGCAAGCAAACCCGGAGGTACGGCATTCAATCCCCTGGTTATTTACGGTGGAGTCGGCCTCGGAAAAACACACCTTGCCCAGGCCATCGGAAATCAGGTAAAACAAAACTTCAGCAACAAGACGGTCCTCTATGTTTCGAGTGAGAAATTTACCAACCAGTTTATCGATGCCCTGAAGAACAACGTTGTGAATGACTTTGTACATTTCTACCAGCTCATCGATGTCCTGATTGTAGATGATATCCAGTTTTTTGCAAACAAGGACAAAACCCAGGATATTTTCTTTCACATATTCAACCACCTTCACCAGTCGGGCAAGCAGCTGATCCTGTCAACGGATCGTCCGCCCCGCGACCTGGAGGGCATGGAAGAGCGCTTGCTTTCGCGCTTCAAGTGGGGCCTCTCCGCAGATCTTACCATCCCCGACTTTGAGACGCGCATCGCCATCCTTGAAAAGAAAATGTATGCCGATGGCATCGAGCTGCCCCGTGATGTAGTTGAATTTGTAGCTTACAATATCAATACAAATATTCGCGAGCTCGAAGGTGCTCTGATATCACTGCTGGCACAGGCCTCGCTCAACAAAAGAGAGATTGACCTGGATTTGGCCAAAAAGATCATCAAGAACTTCGTTCGCTCTATCAGCCACGAAGTTTCCATTGAGTTTATACAAAAGACAGTTTGTGAATACTTCGAAGTACCTATCGACAAGCTGAAAGAGAAAACAAGAAAGAGAAATATTGTTCAGGCCCGTCAGCTTTCTATGTACTTGGCCAAGAACTATACAAAGAACTCTCTGAAAGTAATTGGCAAGCATTTCGGAGGGCGCGACCACAGCACGGTCATCCATTCCTGCCAAATGGTGAAGAACCTCATTGACACGGATGAAGGCTTCAAGGAAAGCGTGAAAGAGCTCGAAAAAAAGATTCAACTCAGTATGAGCTAAATTACTTTCAATAAGCATATTTTCTTCTTAAATTTGCAGTCCTTCAAAATCTGTCAAAGAAAAGAATTCGAAGGCAACAGTTCTTATCAAATTATTCAGAGATCATCCGGTGAGGTGGGTGAGTGGCTTAAACCAGCAGTTTGCTAAACTGCCGTACGCTAACCGCGTACCGGGGGTTCGAATCCCCCCCTCACCGCCATTTTCAACTCATTTTCGGGGTGTAGCGCAGTCCGGTTAGCGCACCTGCTTTGGGAGCAGGGGGTCGCAGGTTCGAATCCTGCCACCCCGACATGAAAAAGCCCTTCTGATCTCTTCAGAAGGGCTTTTTTTATTTCTGCTTTTTCCCCGGCCTCACGGGCAGCACAAATAATAAAACTCCGGCCTTTCCAGACCGGAGCTTTATCTTTTTCCGTTTAACTCTGCACGATTAATACACTTCTTCTCTTTTCATCGAGGCATAGGTGATCAGCAGCGCATCGGCTTTCCTCAGTTCCTGCTTCACATCGGTCACAATCCCGAGTTTCGAGCTTTTGTCCACCTTCAGACTGATCTTCATGTAGCTCCTTTTATCCGGACGAAGCGCAGCTCTTTCCGATTCAATGAACAATCCGATCTCACCAATGGAAGCAATGGCATCATTCAGCTGAATGCGGTCATCCGTTCCGTATTGCTTTACATACATATCCTGAGGAGGTCCGATGTAGATATATTTCACCAGTGATTTATCCTGCAATTTTTCAATCTCCGTAGCCTGAGGGAGCGAGTTCTTCACTTTAAGTGATGTTTCGCGAAGTACCGTAGCCACCATAAAGAAGAAAAGGAGGATAAAAATGATATCCGGCAGCGAGGATGTGTTAATCCCCGGTGTCGTATTTCCCTGTTTTTTCTTGAACTTGGATCCGATCATATCACTTAAAAGTTTGTGGGTTCCGCTTCCGATATCCGGTAAGGATAAAACTCCTTGACATACTCAAACTTGAGGCTGTCGGCTTCCGTAAACTCACTTACGGGCTTACCGAATTTCTCTTCTGCAAGTTCATTTCTCAATTCATTATACGCTGCACGCAATTCATTGTACACCTGGATATACATATCATAGGATGTCCCCCTGTTGCCTTTGAATGAAATCACAGCGGCTTGCGGGCTGGTAGAAAGGTTGGGATCTTTCCCAAAGTTGGCAATAAAACGCTTGGCTTTGATTTTAAGCTGGGTGATGTCCGTTCGCTCACCCTCTACGAGCAGCTCGTCACGCGAGTTTACCAGCACCACAAAGGCATTTCGGTCGGTCACATCCACATCCGGGGGCTCTTCTTCGCTCCAGGGTGGCAGCTTAACCTTTATGCCCTTTTCTGTATCAATCTTGGTAACCGTGAGAAAGAAGATCAAGAGCAAAAAGGCGATATCAGCCATCGATCCAGCATTGATCTCATTATCCGGTCTGTGTTTTCCTTTAGCCATAATCAGGCTTCTCCTTTTTTATTGATTAACGAAAGAAACTCACCACTTCTGATACGATGAATACCAGAAAAGTAAGGAGCATCATGACCATACCGGTAAAAACACTGGCACCGGCATAGAGGGCTACATTCGTATCGGCCAGTTTTTCACCGATGACATTATAGACAGGTTCTGCCGGAGTAATGGCTTTTCCGATAAAGAAGAGCACAACTACCACTCCCAGACCGATCAGGGTTTTTACCGCACTCCTTGGATTTTGAATAAAGGTCTTAATCGCAAATCCAATGGCAGCTATCACAGCTACCCCCAGGAAAATGGCAGTAGCTATAAAGCCCGTGCCGGTTGGGTTGAAAATCGTGATTATGGCCATCAATATACCCAGCGCATACATCCCGACTCTAAAATATCTTAAAGCACTGCTTTCCATATAATATTGCTTTTACTCGTTTTATTAATTGTTGCTTCCAAACTTATCGAATACTTTGTTTCGAATCAGAATGTCAATAAACGAGATGGAAGATTCTTCCATATTGTTTACGATTCCGTCAATCTTGGAAACAATATAATTGTAGAATATCTGGAGAATAATACCTACAATCAAACCGAAAGCGGTTGTCAAAAGTGCCACTTTAATACCGCTGGCAACAATGGTCGGGTTGATGTCACCGGCTGCTGCGATATCGTCAAAGGCCTGGATCATACCAATCACCGTACCCATGAAACCCAACATCGGGGCAAGGGCAATAAAGAGTGATATCCATACGAGGCCTTTTTCGAGCAATCCCATCTGCACCGAGCCATAACTGATGATAGATTTCTCTACGGCATCCACTCCTTCGTCTACCCTTTCGAGGCCCTGATAAAAGATACTTGCAACGGGGCCGCGTGTGGCTTTGCATACTTTCTTGGCTTTCTCAAGGTCACCCTCTTTCAGGGCATCATTGATTTCGCTCAGCAATTTTTTCGTATTTGTTGTCGAAAGGTTGAGTGTGATGATTCGCTCAATACTCAACGCCAGACCAAGAATCAGGGTTATCAAAACCGGAGTCATCCACACGGGGTCCCCTTCGATGAACTTTTGCTTCAGCACATTTTGAATTCCCTTTGGCGCCTCTACGACAACTTCTTCCGTATTTTCCTCCACTACAGCTTCCTCTTGCGTGCTTGCAGCTGCGCTGTCATCCGTCATGGTGCTTGCCGAATCCGCCATTGCAGAATCAGACTGGGCACTCACTGGTGAGTAGGCCAGAAAAACAAGGCTTCCTACCAAGGCAAACATTGTGATCAGTTTCTTCATAATTGTTTTTCGTTTTATTGTATGAATTGTGGTTCCTGCAAATAAAGGCAGAAATTTGAAAAATGTGTTAATAATCCTTATAATTTTTACTTCAATGCCCGCATTGTCTTCCTAAATCCCGGGATATCTCATGCCTTGTCCTTGCATGATCCTTCCCTTTCCATCTATGAGCCGGGTCATTTGTGCGGAGAGAGGGGGATTCGAACCCCCGGTACCCGTAAAGGTACACACGCTTTCCAGGCGTGCCTGTTCGACCACTCCAGCACCTCTCCTCTTAGCTTTTCCTGCTTTTTTTTCAAACAGACTGCCAAAATTCGCTAAAAGCCCTGATAAATCAAAACTACGGCTGTATTTGGGGAAATAACGATACCGCATTCCGGCTTGTTACCTTTTCTATTTCTTTGACAGAAAGATTACGCTCTTCGGCCATACGCTCTGCAATCCCCCGCAGGTAAGCACTTTCGTTGCGTTTTCCCCGAAAGGGATGCGGAGCCAGATACGGGCTGTCTGTCTCCAAAACAATATGCTCCAACGATATGTTTTTCAGAGATTCACGAAGCGTGCTGTTCTTAAAAGTATAGACTCCTCCGATTCCCAACTTAAAGCCTCCCAGGTTTATCACCTTCATGGCATCCTCTTCGGTGCCGGAAAAACAATGAAATATCCCCCTCAGCTCACTGCAGTTGGCCGAACGAATCACTTCGTACGTGTCATCAAAGGATTCGCGGGTATGAAGGATGATAGGCAATCGGAGCTCAATGGCCCATTCGATGTGCCGCTCAAGACTTTTGATTTGCTCTTTTTTGAAGGTAATATCCCAGTAGTAATCGAGTCCCGTCTCTCCGATTCCTATGTAGGAACGCTTTCGAAGCAGATTCTCCATGCTATCAAGTGCCTGTTCGTAAGCGCCATCTACCGAAGAAGGGTGAAGCCCCATCATGGGATAGCAATGCGAAGGATGGGCCTCCGCCAGCTGATGCATGGATTCAATGCTTTGCAAGTCAATATTAGGCAGCAGCATTTTACTGACACCTTCATTCACTGCCCTGCGAATGACTTCATCGCGGTCTTCGTCAAATTCCTTTACAAAGAGGTGCGTGTGTGTATCAACCAACATTTCGGATGCGTCTCTGATCCATGGATTTGATCAGGGCATCAAAGCGATAGCCCTTGTCGTGAAAATAGCGGAGTACCTGAGGAAGCGCAAACTGCAAATTGCGCCAGGCTTTCTCACTGTCGTGAAAAACCACAATAGAGCCGGGTTCTGCATATTTTTTTACGTTTTCATATACCTGAAGCGGCTTTACCTTGGGCCGGAAATCCCAGCTCAGCACATCCCACATAATAATGTCGAAACGCTGTTTCAGTGCCCTAGCCTGCGAGCGTTTAATTTTTCCGTACGGAGGCCGGAAAAGCGGGGTTTTCAGCAGTTGGTGGCATTGCAGGATTTCCCTGAAGTACTCTTTGCCCGTATGATCCCAGCCATTCACATGATGCTCCGTATGATTGCCGATGGCATGACCCTCTTCCCGAACTGTTTTTACCAGATCGGGCAGTTTGCGGGCATTGGCACCCACCATAAAAAAGGTGGCTCGTGCATCATATTTTTTAAGCTGTTCTAGCACCCAGGGAGTTATTTCAGGATGCGGACCATCATCAAATGTGAGATATAAAACTTTTTCTTTTGTTTGGATTGACCAGGTGTAATCTTTATAAAACTGCTTCAAAACCCTGGAGGTTTTGGTTGCATACATTTGTGCCAGAGACATGCACGTTGGTTTTTGGTGAAAAATATGGATCGGAATTAAAATACGAACGAATAATCTCGTATCAAAATTTCAAATCCACGCTTTAATCTGAAGATTTCCGACAATATACTCAAGAATTGTCTGCAGCATGCCAAATTCGCTGCAATATGGCCCTTGAATTCTTAACTTTGCAGGCCTAAAAACGAGCTGAGACCATGAGTGATATACGTGTACGTTTTGCCCCCAGCCCTACCGGGCCTTTGCATATCGGAGGGGTGCGAACCGCTCTTTATAATTTTCTTTTTGCCCGCCAGTCGAAGGGCCGCTTCATACTGCGAATTGAGGATACGGATCAAAAAAGATTTGTACCCGGTGCCGAGGAATATATTCTGGAGTCATTGTCGTGGGCAGGGCTGGAAATCGATGAAGGGCCTGTGCAGGGAGGCCCCTATGGCCCTTACCGCCAGAGCGAAAGAAAAGACATATATAAAAGGTATTCGGATCAACTTTTGAAAGACGGCCATGCTTATCTTGCTTTTGACACGCCCGAAGAACTGGAGGCCATGCGCGAGCGTATGCGCAAAGAGGGCAATCCCTCTCCGCAGTACAACGCCATTACCCGGCAATACATGAAGAATTCGCTCACCCTTCCGGCCGATGAAGTGGAAAAGAAGCTGGCAGCCGGGGAACCCTATGTCATACGCATCAAAATGCCGCGCAACGAAGAGATAAAAGTACATGACCTCATTCGCGGATGGGTCAGTTTTCAATCAAATCAGCTTGACGACAAAGTCCTGGTGAAAGCCGATGGGCTGCCAACCTATCATCTGGCCAATGTCGTTGACGACCACCTGATGAAAATATCCCACGTTATCAGGGGCGAAGAATGGCTGCCATCCACACCTCTGCATGTATTGCTCTATCGCTATCTGGGCTGGGAAGGAAGCATGCCTGCCTTTGCACACCTCCCGCTGATTCTGCGGCCCGATGGTAAAGGAAAATTAAGCAAAAGAGATGGGGATCGTCTGGGTATACCCGTCTACCCGATCACATGGAAAGACCCCAAAAGCGGAGAAGAATCCATGGGCTTCAGGGAAAAGGGATTCTTTCCCGAAGCCTTTATCAATATGCTGGCCTTTCTGGGCTGGAACCCCGGCAGTGATCAGGAAATATTTTCGCTGGACGAGTTGATTAAGGCCTTTTCCATAGAACGCATAGGAAAGGCCGGAGCCCGCTTCGATATCGAGAAGGCCCGCTGGTTCAATCAGCAATTCCTCAAGCGCACCGATGATGCAGTGCTGGCGAGTATGCTCCGTCCCTACCTCGAAAAAGAGGGCGTGGAGGCAGACGGGGAATATCTCATTCAGGTCTGCCGACTGATGAAAGAAAGGGCCACTTTTATCCCGGATATTTACACGGATGGCAAATACTTTTTCGGTCCGGTAGAGAGCTATGACGAAAAGATTGTAGCTAAAAAATGGAATGAAGCGGTAAAGCCTTTTTTCATGGCTTTGCGTCAAAAACTGACGGATCTCGACCCGTTTAATAAAGAAGAAATCGAGAAGGCCGTGAAATCGGAAATGGAATTAAAAGGGATGAAATTCGGACAGGTCTTGCCGGTTTTCCGTGTGATGTTATGCGGCACCGTAGCCGGTCCTCCCATCTTTGAAGTGGCCGAATTACTTGGTAAAGAAGAGGTGCTGAAGCGCATGGATCGTTTTATGGAACGCTACGCCTGAATGCCTTTTTCTTTAAGCAGTTGCAGAAATTCTTCCTCATTGAGAGTCTTCACACCCAGTTCAAGTGCTTTGGCATATTTGGAGCCCGGGTCTTTGCCCACCACCACATAGTCCGTTTTTCGGCTGACACTTCCGGTAACATGCGCTCCGTTTGCCTCAAGTATTTTGCCGGCTTCGCTTCTTGAAAAGTGTTCGAGGCTGCCCGTCAAAACAAAGGTCAGCCCCTCCAGCTTGCCGCTTTTCGGTTCAAGGCCTTCTTTCACATCCGTGCGCACACCCAACTCCTTCAGTGACTCTATCAACTGCAGATTTTGCTCGTTGTGAAAGAATTCATAGATGCTTTTCGCTACCTTCTCGCCCACGCCCTCAATGTGCATGAGTTCTTCCTCGCTCATGTGCTCCAGGTCTTCCAGACGATCAATATTCTCAGCTATCACACGGGCCGTGTTCTTGCCTACGTAGCGGATGCCCAGTGCAAAAATGAGGCGATCCAGTGACCGGCTCTTCGATTTTTCGATGGATTCGCGCAGCTTCTCCACCGACTTCCGCCCGAACCCCTCCATCTTCTCTATGCGATCATAAGGCAGCCGGTAGATGTCCGTTATGGAATGAAGCATTTTTTCCTCCTCAAAAAGCCTTTCCACGATTTTCTCTCCCATTCCGTCCACATCCATCGCATCCTTGCTCACCCAGTGGGTGATCCTTTCTTTTACCTGGGCCGGGCAATTGATGTTTACGCATCGCCAGACCGCCTCGCCCTCCGGCTTCACAAGGGGCGAATGACAGGATGGACAATGCCTCGGAAACTCTATTTCCTTTTCCGTACCCGATCTCCTTTCGCTTATGGACTTTACGATATAGGGAATCACATCTCCGGCCCGCTCCACCAAGACATAGTCTCCGATTTTCAGGTCTTTCTCCCTGATAAATTCTTCATTAAAAAGCGAAACCGAACTTACCGTCACGCCCCCGATGTGAACGGGTTCAAGCTTCCCTACCGGAGTGACGGCCCCTGTTCTCCCCACCTGAAACTCCACATCCACGAGGCGCGTGGTCGCCTGCCTTGCCGGGAATTTATATGCAATCGCCCAGCGAGGATGGTGAGATGTAAAGCCGGCCTCCCGCTGCAGCATAAGATCATCCACTTTAATCACCAGCCCGTCAATCTCGTAGGGGTAAGCATCTCTTTTCTCTTTCCATTCTTCCACATATTCCAGAACCTCATCGATATTGCGGCATTTACGCATCTCCTTTACCGGTGAGCGGAATCCCAATTCATAAAGCATTTCCATGGTCTGGTAATGTGAATTAAACTTTTTCCCGATCAGGTCATTGCCCTGCGAATCCTCGGCCAACGCCACCTGATAAACAAAAGCTTCCAGCCCTCTTTTGGCCACTTCTCCGGGGTCCTTCAGGCGCAAGGTGCCGGCAGCCGCATTGCGCGGATTGGCCAGTGCCGTAAGGCCTTCTTCCATTCGTTTCTCGTTGATTTTTCTGAAAAAGGACTTTTTCATCAGCACCTCTCCCCTGATTTCGCTGCGATGAATTCCAAAAGCCGAAAATTCGGCCCGCAGCGGAATGGTGTTGATGGTCCGGATATTGGGTGTAATATCATCGCCTTCAATGCCGTTTCCCCGGGTCGCACCCCGCCACAGTTTGTCTTCCAGATAAATAAGCGCAATCCCCGAGCCGTCAAACTTCGGTTCCGTAGAATATATGATTTCATCCTTCTTCAAAAGCTCTCTGACTTTTCGATCCCAGTCGCGAATGCCCTCTTCATCATAGGTGTTGTCCAATGAATACATGGGCTCCAGATGTCTTATCGTGGGGAATCCAGGAGTCAGGTCCGTTGCCACACGCTGTGTGGGAGAGTCGGGAGTCACAAGTTCAGGATGCTCCGCTTCTATTTTTTCAAGTTTTTTGAACAATTGATCGTACTCCGAATCGCTGATGACCGGGTCATTCAAGATATAGTAGCGGTATTCGTGGTAGCGAATTACATCCCTCAGCTCCTCAATCCGGGGCAATAATTCTTCTGCATCCTTTTTTAGAAGTTCTTCGCTCAGCCGGCCCAAATAGCGCTCCTGATCAGGTGTATACATATTGATTTCTTTAGTCGCGGCAAAGTGCTACCCCAAAGCAACCGGGCAGTCATTTTACAACGGCTTCGTTTTTAAATAAGTTTATCAATGGCCCGGGCCAGTTCCCGGTCCCTGTCGCTGATGGTATTCCCGCGCTCATGGGTCGTCAATCTGATTTTTACACGATTATACACATTGCTCCATTCGGGATGATGATCCATTTTTTCGGCCAGCATGGCCACCCGGCACATAAAGGCAAAAGCCTCGTTAAAGTCCTTAAATTCAAATTCGCGCACGAGGGCGTGATCTTCTTCTTTCCAGCTCATGGGCAGCTTCATTTTTTATTATAAATGCTTCCAGTCAAAGGTATGAATATCCCGCAGGCAGGCTTCCAGAAGTAAGATCGCCCCTTCTATGTCAGACTTGTCTGCCATTTCAATGACCTGATGGATATGACGGGTCGGAATCGAAAGGGCTCCTGCAATACATGCTCCGGTGCTCATTCGCTGCAATGCCATGGTATCGGTGCCTCCGGCCGTTAATATTTCCGTTTGCCATTTCACGCCAAGCTCTTTTCCCAGTTTTTCGGCTTCCTGCTTCATAAAATCGACCATGCGCTTGTCGGAGATAACGGATGAATCCATAATTTTTATGGCTACGCCCCCACCCAGCTCCGTAACCATCTCTTCGGCTTTGGCTCCGGGGGTGTCGTATGCAATGGTGGTATCCAGGCCTATTCCAAAGTCGGGGTCAATTCCATGCGCTGCCACCCAGGCTCCGCGAATGCCCACTTCCTCCTGAACCGTAAAAACCGCATAAAAATCATAAGCCGGAGCCTTCGTTTTCATGGCTTTCAGCACTTCTATCAAAATGTAAACCGATACCCGGTTGTCGATGGACTTGCAATTGACGCAGTTGCCCATCTCAATAAGTTGGCGCTCTCTTGAGACCGCATCGCCCGGAGACACGAGGCGCAAGACTTCGTCACGCGGCATCCCAAGATCTATGTAATAATCCTCAATTTTGGGTGCTTTTTGTTTTTCCTCCGCACTCATGATGTGTATCGGCTTGCTTCCCATGACCCCGATCAGGTCTTCCTTGCCATGCACCACCACCCGCTGCGAAGTAAGTGTCTTCGGGTCAAAGCCGCCCAACGGATGAAAGCGCAGAAAGCCTTTTTCGTCAATGTGCTTTACCATAAATCCGATTTCATCCATATGTGCAGCCACCATCACCTTTTTCGAAGGCTGCAGGCTGCCTTTTCGGAGGGCAATCACATTGCCCATGGCATCCACTCTGACCTCATCGGCCAATTCCTTTATCTCTTCCAGAATCAGCTTTCGGATGCGCTCTTCGCAACCCGGCACTCCGGGTGTTTCACATATTTTGGCCAGCATAGGCACATTTATACGGGTCATCTTATACGATTTTCGACAGTTTTATCATATTGGTTCGGCCCTGCCTGTGCAGCGGCATACTGGCCATATTCACCGTAATGTCACCGGGATGAAGAAATCCTTTCTCTTTCATCAACTGGTGTACTTCCTGGATGGTCTCGTCCGTTCCCACCAGCCCGTCATAGTAGCTGGCCTTTACACCCCATACCATGCTCAGGCGGTTTAAAAGTCGCTTGTTGTCTGTAAATACAAATATGCGCGAGCTGGGCCTGAAGCTGGATACCATATAAGCCGTATAGCCGCTGCGAGTCATACCGATAATTGCATATGCCCCCACGCGCGTAGCCAGTTCTCCGGCATTGTAACATATGGCATCCGACAAATAGGTGGGGGAAGCAGGGTTGGGTTCCAGGTGTTTGTTGTAGATAGACTGAT
>WFPF01000076.1 GCA_015487695.1 Chitinophagales bacterium | reverse complement strand
GTACTGAACACTGGGAATAAAATGTGATTCTTTATTATACTCTATCATTCTATTGAAATAGGTGCTTTGAGCGCTGACAAGAGTGAACTTCAAAAGAGCGAAAGCAAGAATATATATGTATTTGGGGTAGTTCATAATGTGCAATTTAAATTCCATATTAAGAAAGAGGGTAGCTCTTTATTTTAATTTTTATTATGCACTAGAAGCTAAGCATATTTCAGCGAATTATGAAATGCAGCATGAAATAGTTTCGTCATTTAACATTTAGGCAGGCTTAACAAGGGTATGCTCCCCGCTCGCAAAAGCGCCTTTTTCATTGGAATACCCTTTACATCACTAGATTCTCCTTTTAGATCTTTGCGCATATTCTTTATGAAAGCAGCATCCGCTCTTTCGAGCGCTTTCTTGCTCCCCGCTAAGCAAGAACTGCGGCCCGGCAATCCCCATCACTCCCGGAAAACCACCCGGCATCAAGGTCTCGCACACGGTGGTGCTCGATATGGCTAAAGAACGGGTCATGCGTTCGTATTAGACCTTGGATGCGGCCTTTATTTCAGGTTGATTCCGATCTTCAAATTGATCAATGGAGCGGCTAGCACCTTAAACTTCCCGAAGACATCCCGGTCCCCGCTAAACGCGGCTCCGGCTCCGAATTCCACATAAAATCGATTGTTGCGCCCGAAGTTGCGCCTGATATTGTAGCTCAAATTCAGGTTGGGACGATTCCTCAGTGCATACGAATTGTCCTGAGACCGGGTATATTGTCCGTCCCAGATGTAGCGCGTAGTGGAGAGGGAAATGAAATTGCCGGCAAAGTGTGAAACATCCTTTCCTTCGGCCATTCTCTTTTTGAGATTGTGATACCAATTAACCCCTCCCGAAAAATAAGCCGGTGTCATTATCCGCAATTTACTCCTTTCGTTGTATGTCGTCCAGAGCGAAGTATTGACCGTGGCAAATGCCGTAAGGCCGCCATAGAGCCGGTATTCTCCGCTCAATCCGGCCAAAGGATGCACGGTACGAAATGTGAAGCGGGGGAGCTCCGGCACGGGGACCCGGCTGCCCTCCCATATCTGCGCAGGAAGCGCAAAGCCGAGCGTGAGAAAAAAGAAAAGGCAAGTTGATTTCAATAATGACATTTTCATCTTCCGTTTTTTTTTGATGAGTAGAAAGAGCCGTTGCAGCGGCTTCATTCTTCTATTACGTCACCGCTCCCCAAAAGGTGGTTTCATATAAGAAATATTTATCCGTGCGTCCTCCTGAATGAGACCGGGCTGCGGGATTCCGCCTGTCACCTCATAAGAGCAGAATTACTTGTCAGGGTACTCTATTCGCACGTGATAAATGCTTTTGAGCATCTTCTTGAATATCTCTTTCACGGTTTCCACCTCCCTGAAGCTGATGTCGGCATTGATCAGCTGCCCCTGCTCCACCTTGCTCCATATAAGCTTATCGACCAGCTCATTGAGCAGGGCTTCGGTGGGCTCTTTCAGACTGCGCGAGGCGGCTTCGATGGTGTCGGCCATCATGACGATGGCCGTTTCCTTCGAAAAAGGCAGCGGCCCCGGATAGCGGAATTTGTTCTCGTCCACATCGGCCTCGGGAAAGTTCTTAATGTAGGACCGATAGAAGTACTCTACCCGCGAGCTTCCGTGATGCGTGCGTATGAAATCAATAATGATATCGGGGAGATTATGTTTTTTGGCCATTTCCACGCCTTCGGGCACATGCGAGATGATGATGCGCGCACTTTCTTCGAAAGGGAGATTGTCATGCGGATTGTAGCGGGTGCTTTGGTTTTCGATAAAATAGACGGGGTTTTTCATTTTTCCGATGTCGTGGTAGAGGGCTCCCACTTTCACCAGCAGGGCATTGGCCCCGATTTCCGAGGCAGCCGCCTCGGCCAGGTTGGCTACCTGCAGCGAGTGTTGAAAAGTACCCGGAGCTTTAATCTGCAAATCCTTGATCAGGGGCTTGTTGAGATCGCCCAGCTCCATCAGCGTGATATCCGACACATAGCCAAAGAGTTTTTCGAAGATCGGGATGAGCGGATAGGCCAGAAGGGTGAGGAAGACATTGATGGTCAGCCAGCCGATATCGAGCCATTGCAACTGGGCCAGACTGCCCTCCTGCACCAGCGAGATGCCCAGAAAACCGATGACATAGGTGATGAAAATCATGGCGATGGAAACAAAAAACTGCGACCAGTAGTGCACCTTCATATTGGTGAAAATGGCCACCATACCGGCCACCAGGTTGAGTGCGATATACTCAATGCCCACGGGCAGGAAGAAGCCTGCCAGCAGCACCGTCACAAGGTGGGCATAGAGACTGAGCCGCGTGCCGAAAAAGGTGCGCAGAATGATGGGCACAATGCAGAAAGGAATCACATAATAGCTCGGAATTTCGGCACGGGCCGCCCAGCTGACGAGCAACTCGAAGCCCACAATGAGTACCAATATGAAAAGCAACTTGCGTGTGCTTCTGAATACATCCGACTCAAAATTGAAAACAAAAAATCCGAAGATCGTCAGCAGCAGGGCCGTGATAATGAAATAGCCGAGGGAAATGAGCAGGCGGTTGCGCTCGCCATACTGGCTCTCGGTATAGATGCGCAGGCTTTCGAGCTTTCTGTATTTTTCGGGTGTCACGATCTCCCCATGGCGGATGATAATTTCATCCTTCTGAACCGCTCCCCGGAATCGTGAAATCTGCCGCAGTTGCTGCCGCAATACCTGTCCCGTGGTGCTGCTGTCGTATTCGATATTGGCTTGCAGACTCCGCTTTACCGTTGACCGGAGAATGGGCCGGAAGCCCTCGGGGGCCCGGCTGAGCTGCGAATCGACAAAGGCCATGGCCTGCGGGGCCGTGTAAAGATCCGAGGCCGGCACTTCCTTCACTTCGTTGCCGTGTACGAGGTTGATTTTGAGCCGCGATAGCTGCTGTGCGTGTTCGGGAGCCGGGTTTATAATGCCTTTTTCATAAATCCGGTCGATGATGCGCAGTCCCAGTTGCCGGCTTCGAATGCTGTCGCGCAAATACTGATCGCTTCGCGGCATAGCCGCCTTTTGCAGTTCGGCATCGTAGCTTTTTTCAAAATTTACACGTACCATATCCACCACGGCATCGCGCCATACATAGTAGGACCTGACCGAAGCTTCTGCCGCTTCCCGCTCGCTTTGGAGTTCTTCTTCACTTTTGAGGATGGGAAAACTGGCGGCAGCCGTGATGTCCTTGTAGGCCCAGGGGCGTCCCTGCTCATAATCATATTGATACGAGCCGTATTGCGTATAGCGAAAAGTAATCAGGAGGATAGCCGCAAAGAGGATCAGGATACGAAGGATATCCTGATGATGATTCCGGATATAGGTCAGCCATTTTCTCATTCATGCATTTTTAGCGCTTAAGACAGCTACTTTTTCGGGTCTTTAAAGTTAAAGCATTTACTTTTGTGCAAGCTTTCCGGGCCGGTCGAAAAGGCCCACCCGGGGAAGCTCCCTTACAGACCATTAAAAAACAAAAATATGTCAAAGGAAGTCATTATAGCAGCAGCCGTTCGCACTCCGATCGGAAGTTTTGGCGGAAGCCTTTCGCCCCTGAGTGCCCCTCAACTGGGGTCTATTGCCATTCGTGAAGCCATCAAACGGGCCGGAATACAGCCCGGAGATGTACAGGAAGTTTTCATGGGCAATGTACTGACGGCCAACGAAGGGCAGGCACCCGCCCGCCAGGCAGCGCTGGGAGCAGGGCTCCCCAATACGGTACCCGCCACCACGGTAAACAAAGTCTGTGCCTCGGGAATGAAAGCCGTGATGCTGGCTGCACAATCCATCCGCCTCGGAGATGCCGAGATCATCGTGGCCGGGGGGATGGAAAGCATGAGCAATGCACCTTATTATCTGGCCGACAACCGCTGGGGCAAAAGACTCGGACACGGAAAAGTGATTGATTCCATCATCCGTGACGGACTCTGGGATCCCTATCAAGATTATCACATGGGCAATGCGGGCGAACTTTGCGCCAGCGAGTGCGGCTTCAGCCGTGAAGACCAGGACGAATATGCCGTGGAATCCTACAAGCGGGCCAACAAAGCCAGCGAAGAAGGCCTTTTTGATGAACTCGTTCCGGTGTCGGTACCCCAGCGCAGGGGCGAGCCGCTTGTGGTGGACAAAGACGAAGACATCTCCAAAATAAAATATGACAAAATAAGCAAGCTGCGGCCGGCCTTTACGAAAGAGGGTACGATCACGGCAGCCAATGCCTCCAATATCAATGACGGGGCGGCAGCTCTCGTGATCATGTCGGCCGGGCGCGCCAAAGCCATGGGTATCAAGCCGCTGGCACGCATACTGGCCTATGCCGATGCGGCCCAGGCTCCGGAGTGGTTTACCACCGCCCCGGCCAAGGCCATGCCCAAGGCCCTCGAAAAAGCCGGCCTGAAACCGGAAGACGTGGATGCCTTCGAAGTAAATGAAGCTTTCTCGGTAGTGGCCCTGGCCAATATGCGTGAAATGAAAATTCCGCATGAAAAAATCAATGTCTTCGGAGGAGCCGTTTCCCTGGGGCACCCGCTCGGATGCTCCGGAGCCCGCATTCTGGCTACCCTCACTTCGGTTTTGAAACACCGGGACGGCAAAATCGGGCTGGCCGGCATATGCAATGGGGGCGGGGGCGCCTCGGCCATGGTCATTGAACGCCTGGCTTAAAGAGAAGACGAAGAAGAGCACGCAGCGATAAAATAAGCGCCCTCCGGATGGAGTTTAAAAGCTATCAAATGCATCGTATGATGAGATATACCCTCTTGCTATTGCTATTGGGCCTGGCACTGGCGGCCCGCGGACAGGAGCGATTTGACTCGCTGACCCTCGAAAAAATGCACGGCATGGAAATGCAGTTGCTCGCTATGGGCGACTCCATGATCAGCGACAGCAGCGAGACCGTCCGCATCCGCAATGCTTACCTCCAGATACCGGTGCTGGTCGAAATCCTTAAGATTCCGGGATCTTTTCATTATCCCTTCGACTCGCTCCGCACCATTTCGCTCACCTATGCACCCGATTCCGGTTTCCGGGTATTCACCTGGCAATTCCAGCTCAACAGCGGCCGCTATCGCCATCTGGGAGCCGTGCAGCTCAACAGCGACAGCCTCCGGCTCATCCCCCTCTTCGATGCATCCGACTTTATGGAAAGCCCCGAAGACAGCATCAGCGGAGCGCGGAAATGGTATGGCGCCATGTACTACAAAGCCATGATGCAGCTTTCGGGAGATACCGCTTTTTATTACTTCTTCGGCTATGATCCCAACGATCCCTTCAGCACCCGCAAACTGGTGGAGGTCATGCATTTCGAAAACGGAGAACTGATTTTAGGCGCCCGTAAATTTTATTTCCCCGAACGCGACAGCAATTTATATCAGGCCCGTTTTTTCATCGAATACAAAAAAGAGGCTTCCGCTTCGCTCAATTTTGACGACTCACGCAATATGATCATTTACGATCACCTGGTGCCGCTCAATCCCCTTTCGGAAGCCGGAGCCGACCGCGTGCCCGATGGCAGCTATGAGGGTTTTACATACAAAAACGGACGCTGGGAACATGTGAGCAAGGTTTTTCATGAAGCCATCAATGAGTTTGATAATCCCCCGGTGCCTCAGCCTGTGGATTTTGAGAAAGAAAAGAAAGACCGGCTCGAACAGCAAAAACGCCATGAAAAGAAGTAGGCCGGGCCGCTCAGGTTTTGCGTTTCTTCTTCGAAGCAGCCGGGAACAGCACATTATTCAGTATCAGCCGGTAGCCCGGTGAGTTGGGGTGCAAATCAAGATCGGTGGGCGGGTCGCCAATGTAGTGCCGGTAATCCTCCGGATCGTGGCCTCCGTAGAAAGTCCACATGCCATAGCCGAATTCCCCGTGGATATAACGTGCTTCGTTAAAGTTTTTGGCTTCGCCCATGACCAGCACGCTGGACTTCAGATAGTTCTTGATAAAAGCGGTGGTCTGCCCGTAAAAACCCTTTATCGTGCGGGTATGGTTTTGAGTGAGCATGGTCGGGATGGGGTCCCACTTGGCCGAGTATTCAAATAGGGTGAAGTAGTCGTTTTTCGGATTGGCCACCTTGCTGCGGCTCTGGGTCGCATCGATGCTCGAAAATTCATACTCATAAGGGTTCATGCTCAGCTTATAATCTTCAAAGGCAAATCCTTTGCTGTAGTCTATTTTATTCTGTGCATCCGGGTCGGCCGGGTCGCCATCAAAAACCGAAGCGCAAATATCCACTCCATCGGCTGCCAGGGCTATGTCGTAGCTGTCGGTAGCCGAGCACATGGCAAAGAGGTAACCCCCACCGGCCACAAAGTCTCTTATTTTTTTGGCCACGGCCAGTTTCAATTCCGATACTTTTGAAAAACCGTGCCGGGCAGCCATGGCCTCTGCATTTCGCACTTCCTCGCGATACCAGGGGGCATTGCGATAGCTGGCATAAAAGCGTCCGTACTGACCCGTAAAGTCTTCGTGGTGAAGGTGCAGCCAGTCATATCCCGGCAGCTTGTCCATCAGCACTTCATCGTCATAAATGCGGTCGTAGGGAATCTCGGCATAGGTGAGTACCAGCGTGACGGCATCGTCCCAGGGTTGCTTTCCGTCCGGAGAATAGACGGCTATGCGGGGCGCCTTCTCCAGCTTCACCAGGTCGGTGTTCGACTCGGGATCGGCAATGCGGTTCAAAATGGCCGAATAGGCCGCCTCGGGCAACACTTCGTAGCTCACACCGCGCACCAGACATTCCTCCTCGATCCGTGAATCATAGGGAACGGAAAAGCTGCCGCCCCGGTAGTTGAGCAGCCAGTAGGCTTCCCTTTCCTGCTGCAAAACCCAGAAGGTAATGCCGTATGCCTTCAGGTGATTTTGCTGCGACTCGTCCATCGGTATCAAAAGCCAGGCAGCACTCATCTTTGCCAGAAAGAAGAAAGTCAGAGCGATGAAAAAAAGGAGCTTGCGCATAAATGGAGCGGTTTAAAAAAGCTAACGCAATTCTAATTAAATAATTTCAAACAAGGGGCCGGAGCAGGCGAAGGCATGTAAAAAAAAGGACCGCAGCCGTTTGCCGGAGCTGCGGTCTTTACAGCCTTTTTCTGCCCGCACTACATATGTGCAATAAGCGCATCGGCAAATTCGGAAGTTTTCAGGAGGGTGGCTCCTTCCATCAGCCGGGCAAAGTCGTAGGTGACGCTTTTGGCCGTAATGGTTTCTTCCATGGCATTGGTGATTAATTCTCCGGCCTCGTTCCAGCCGAGATATTCGAACATCAGCACACCCGAAAGAATAAGCGAGCTCGGGTTCACTTTGTCCTGGTTGGCATATTTGGGTGCCGTACCATGCGTGGCTTCGAAAATGGCATGACCGCTTTCGTAGTTGATATTGGCCCCGGGTGCGATACCGATTCCACCAACCATGGCAGCCAGTGCATCGGAGATATAGTCGCCATTGAGGTTGAGGGTGGCAATCACATCATATTCGGCCGGGCGCAAAAGAATTTGCTGGAGAAAAGCATCGGCAATGACATCCTTCACAATCAGTTTTCTGCCGTCCGTTTCGATCACCTGCCACGGACCGCCATCCAGATCGCGGCTGCCAAATTCCTTTTGAGCCACTTCGTAGCCCCAGTCGCGGAAAGCGCCTTCCGTAAATTTCATGATATTTCCTTTGTGTACCAGGGTGACCGAGTCGGCCTTTTTGTCCAGTGCACTTTGTATGGCAGCTCTTACAAGGCGTGCCGTTCCTTCCTGCGATACCGGTTTGATACCGATGCCCGTTGTTTCCGGAAAGCGGATTTTCTCAAATCGATCGGGAAAGTTTTCCTTGAGCAGGGTCAGAAATTCATCGCAGTCGGCCGTGCCTTCGCGAAACTCGATTCCGGCATAAATGTCTTCGGTATTCTCGCGAAAGATGACCATATCCACAAGTTCCGGATGCTTCACCGGTGAAGGTACTCCGCGGAAATAGCGCACGGGACGCAGGCAAGTGTACAGGTCGAGTTTTTGGCGCAGGGCTACATTGAGCGAACGGATACCCCCGCCCACGGGTGTGGTAAGCGGCCCTTTGATGGCGACCAGATATTCGCGGATGGCATCGAGTGTGGCTCCGGGAAGCCATTCACCGGTAGCGTTGAAAGCCTTTTCCCCGGCCAGCACTTCTTTCCACTCGATTTTACGGCTTCCACCGTAGGCTTTTTCTACAGCCGCATCAAACACTTTTTTGGATGCCCTCCAGATATCCGGACCTGTTCCGTCCCCTTCTATAAACGGAATGACAGGCTGATTGGGGACAATAAGTTTTTCACCTTCTTTTTTAATCTTTTCTCCAGCCATTATAATTTCTTTTATTGAGTTATCAGATGCTTCAAAATTACACAATTCGGCAGCCTTATTTCCCCAATCGGGAAAGAGAATGAGCGGTCAGAAAAAGAGACAGGGCCGGAGATATTCCTGCCATCCCGGGCTGTGCGGGCTGCCAAAACTTGCTACCTTTGGATGCACAAGCGCATGCCTTAGAATGAGCAACCCGAATTTAAATCCGCACAAAGAGCAATTGAGCCGGCCCGAGCAGGAGCTGGAGAAAGTATTGCGCCCGCAGAAGATCCGCGAATTTGCCGGGCAGGATAAGATCATCGAAAATCTGAAAGTATTTATCGAGGCAGCCCGTTCGCGTGACGAAGCGCTCGACCATGTCCTCCTGCATGGCCCGCCCGGTTTGGGAAAGACCACCCTCTCGCACATCATTGCACATGAGCTGGGACGGCAAATCCGCATGACAAGTGGCCCGGTGCTCGAAAAACCCGGAGACCTGGCCGGATTGCTCACTTCGCTCGAAGAGGGCGATGTACTGTTTATCGATGAAATCCACCGGCTGAGTACGGTGATTGAAGAATACCTTTATTCGGCCATGGAAGATTTCCGCATTGACATTATGATCGACTCGGGACCCGGTGCCCGCTCGGTGCAACTCAACCTCAACCCCTTCACACTGGTGGGCGCCACCACACGCAGCGGCCTGCTCTCATCGCCCCTGCGCTCGCGTTTCAGCATCAAATTTCGCCTGGAATACTACAACACACCCATTCTGGAGCAAATCGTGACGCGCTCGGCATCCATTCTGCAAACAAGCATCACGGCCGAAGGGGCCAACGAAATTGCCCGGAGAAGCCGGGGCACCCCCCGCATAGCCAACGCCCTGCTCCGCAGGATACGCGATTTTGCCACAGTAAAAGGAAACGGAATTGTGGATCGCGAGATTGCCATCTACGGCCTCAAAGCCCTGAATGTGGACGAATACGGGCTGGATGAAATGGACAATAAAATCCTGCGCACCATCATCGAAAAATTTAAAGGCGGGCCGGTTGGCCTGGGGACCATCGCCACAGCCGTGGGAGAAGAGCCCGGAACCATCGAGGAGGTGTACGAACCGTTTTTGATACAGGAGGGATTTCTGAAACGCACCCCCCGGGGCCGCGAAGCCACCGCCAAAGCCTACGAACACCTCGGACTCAGTCGCAACAGCGAGGATTTGCCCTCTCTTTTTTCGTAACCCCCTGCCGTTTCCACCTGAAAATTATGGCCCGTTCGGGACTGTCTGTCCGCCTCTCTCGGCTAGTGTTTTTTAGTGCTGAAAACTCACATTACATCTTCTCATAATTTATAATATTCATGCTTCTGTTCGGGCTTTTACGCGGAAATCCTGACGAACGGGAATTCACAACATGCAGTTTTACTGCGTTTTATAAAACCACTTACTACTAAGCCCCCAATCAGTGACTTTTATCATTGTTTGTCGAACATATTATAATTTACT
>WFPF01000075.1 GCA_015487695.1 Chitinophagales bacterium | reverse complement strand
GTCCCGGACTTTTTTTTGTGGTTAAAATTTTCCCTTTATCTCTGTCAATTTTTACATATCTACCCGTCCTTGGGTTTTTAGTCTGTCCAATTCCTTTCTTTGTTGCCATTTTAATTTAATTTATTGTTTTTATTAATGTGTTCCAACTTGTTATATCCGTCAAACTTATCATCTTAATCCGAAAATATCCCGGGATAAGCGCAATAAATGATCCTCTTTGTCCACAGTCTGCTCCAGCCTGAGCGCCAACCCATCCTTCTACCCGAATTTCTTAATTGTCTATTTTCAATTCTTGCACTTCTTTTCGAAACATTCATAATGGCTTCTATAAGTAAATCATCGTGGCTGTACAATAAAGCTAATGCATTTTTTCTATTTCACCATGTGCATTTTGATTAGGGCGGGAGTTTGAAAGTTGATGAGTTAAGAAAGTTAGATTAGTCGCTATTGGATGTCCGGAAACAGGCCTCCTGCGGAGCACAGGAGCTCAGAGGTTCAAGCTACTCTTTGGCACATCCCGACAAAACACTGCCCTGACCAAGCGAAGCGAGCGTCAGGGTTGAGCGCAGCGAACATCGGGACGACAAGCTCAGGGTGACAGCTTTTCGAAGATCCGGACGCCTTGCGTCCTGACCGAAGCGTCAGGGTTGAACGAAATGAACATCGGGACGAACCATCAAATCACTTCATGATCATATTTGCCCTGACCGAGCGAAGCGAGCGTCAGGGCTCGGCATGACAGCAATTATATTGAATATGGGATTTGTCACCCTGAGTAATGTACTTCCGAAGGGAGTGCATGTATCGTTCCGAAGCTCGCTGTGCTCGTTCGGAATGTTCCAAAGGGTAAGACAAATCATGAAAAGTGTAGAAGTTCAAGCATGTTTCGACAGGCTCAACATGACAACTTTCGTAGATCTCGACAGAGTAAGCGTCCTGAATTCGAATAAACGTCAGGGTTGAACAAAGCGAGCAGGGGGATAGCTTTTGGCTTTCAATAAAAGAAATGCTTGTATGGTAAGCGGGCAGTTGCCGTTCCACGGTGGCTGCACACCGGCAGGCATAAAAAAAGGCCGCTCCTCAGAGCCGCCTTTTCCATGTTTCTTCTTTCTTCCGGTTGTCTTTATTCGCCTTTCATCAGTTTTTCGGCCTGGCCTTTCCAGTCGTCATTTTTGATTTTTTCGGCAGAGACTCCTTTGATTTGTCCGGCCAACTCTTCGATGCGCTCGTCCGTCAGGTCGAGGATGTCCTGGTAGCTCTTGATGCCGGCTTCGTTAAGTTTCTTCTCAAATGCCGGACCGATGCCCGTAATTTTTTTCAGATCATCGTTTTTACTTGCGCTTTTGCCGGCTGCTGCTTTGGGAGCTTCCTCTACCGGGGCTTCCGCTTTTTCTGCTGCGGCTTCTTTCTTCGGAGCGGCTTTTTTGGCGGGTGCTTTTTTTGCACTGCCCGTGCTTTTTGCCTTGGCATCGAGGGTGGCCTGCTGCATGTCTTTGCCGCTGAGCAATTCCGTATAGATGGCTTCGTCCACTACCGATACAAATTTGCGGTTGCCCTGGCGCTTGCGAAATACCACAATGCCTTCGCTGAGTGCAAAGAGGGTGTGGTCTTTTCCGATGCCGACATTTCTTCCGGGGTGAAACTTGGTGCCGCGCTGGCGAACCAGAATATTGCCTGCACGAACCACCTGTCCGCCAAAAATCTTCACACCGAGTCGTTTCGATTCTGATTCACGGCCGTTGCGGGTGCTACCCATCCCTTTCTTGTGAGCCATATCTTTTCTTTTTTATTGCTTCGCCACCGGAGCGGCTAATGAATTTGCTTTATTTAATTCCTTCGATCAATACTTTGGTCAGGTATTGTCTGTGGCCATTTTTCTTTTTATAGCCTTTTCTGCGTTTCTTCTTAAAAACCAAAACCTTGTCGCCCTTGAGATGCTCCACTATTTTGGCACTGACCTTCGAGCCTTTGATGATAGGGCTTCCGATCTCCACTTTGCCATCTTTATCTTTCAAGAGCACCTCTTCGAAAGTGACTTTATCGCCTTCATTTCCCTGCAAACGGTTGAGGAAAAGTTCCTGCCCTTCACTCACTTTGTACTGGCGTCCTGAGATTTTGATAATTGCGTACATGATACCTGATTAATTTTAACGGAGTGCAAAAATATGCAATCGGCTTCAATTGAGCAATAAGCAGCCCTAAAATTTAATCTCCCTTCCGGCTTTTCTTTTTATTCGGGTGCTTCTATTTCCTTTTTAAGTTTTTCGAGGGCCTTGAGGCGCTGTAAAACAGGCGGGTGCGAGTAGTAAACGAAGACATAGGCCGGATGGGGTTCCAGGTTGCTCAGATTGTCGCCCGCCAGCTTTTTCAAGGCACTTTGCAGGGCCGTTGCCGAGAAATTGCGGGCGGCAAATTCATCGGCTTCAAATTCATTTTTGCGCGAAAAGGCATTCATGCCTATGCCCGACAGGGTGCTCAGGGGGCTGAAAAGAAGGCCGAAGGCGATCAGGTTGATATGGAAGGAGGGCTGGGCGGCTCCCAGCGCCCGGGCAAATTCGGGCGAGTCGAGAATGTAGCCGAGCAGAAAAAATAGGATGCCCGTCTGGATAGTGCTTAAAACCATGCTTTTATAGATGTGCTTCTTCTTGTAATGCCCCACTTCGTGTGCCAGTACCGCCACCAGTTCATCGGTGCTATGATTTTGAATTAACGTATCGAAGAGGACGATGCTTTTTTGTTTTCCAAGCCCGCTGAAAAAGGCATTGGATTTGGTAGAGCGCTTCGAGTTATCCATCACATAGATATTCTTCAAGGGGAAATTCACCTTTTTGGCAAAGGCTTCGATGGCCTGGCGTAATTCTCCTTCCGGCAGGGGATCCAGTTTATTGAAAATAGGAACGATGATGCTTGTATAAAAAGTGGCAAAGAAGAGCGTAAAGACCGTTACCACAGCCCAGGCGATAATCCAGAAATATTGAGGCACGGCATTGTAAACGGCAATGAGAAGGGCCATCAGTCCGCCACCGATCAACACCGCAAGGAGAAGTCCTTTCAATTTATCGCTAAAAAAGAGCCCGAGGCTGCTTTTATTGAATCCGTACTTTTCTTCAATCACAAAAGTGCTGTACAGGGAAAAGGGAAGGGAAATGATCGTGTTGGCTGCATACAGGATTCCGAAATATAGCAGGGGAAGCCAGAGGGGATGATTTGTGAATTGACGAAGGTATTCATCGAGGGCTCCGAATCCGCCACTGAGAAGAAGAATCAGAATGACTGCCGTACTGAAGCTGTCGCTGACAATGCCGAGGCGGGCTTTTTCCCGTTCGTAGGCCTGTGATTTGCGATACTGTTCCTCATCGTAAATTTCCCTTATTTCTTCGGGCGGGGTGTCTCCTTTGTGCCTGAGATTCAGGATCTGCAAAATCGTGGAGAAGAGATATTCTCCGGCAACAAAAAGGATTATCAGTAAAAGGATCAGCTTTTCCATCTTCTTTTTTGATTAATGCGGGTTTTTAGCTGCAATGTGCAGTCGAATTTCAGGCTCTTGAAATGTCCCGAAAAGCGAAAAGGTTCATGCCCGGCCCGATTGCAGGTATTTCATGGCTTCTTTTTCATAAACCGCCACACCTTTCAGCATCTTTTCCATGTATTCGTGGCTGAGGCTTTTTACCACGCGCCCCGGAGAGCCGAGCACCAGGCTGTAATCCGGTATCTCCGTTCCTTCGGTGATCAGGGCATGGGCTCCGATGATGCAATAGCGCCCTACAATGGCCCCGTTCATCACGGTGGCCCGCATGCCGATGAGGGTATGATCGCCAATTTCGCAACCGTGAAGAATGGCGCTGTGACCTACCACACAGCGGCTGCCGATGCGGGCCGGCACACCGTGGTCTACATGCACCACGGCATTGTCCTGAATATTGCTGTGGCTTCCGATGCTGATTTGGTCTTCATCTCCGCGAATGACGGCTCCGTACCATACGGAGGCATGATCGCCAAGGCTTACATCACCGATGACGGTGGCGTTGTGTGCAATGAATACGTGCTTCCCTTTCTTTACGCGGGCCAGCAATTTGAGGTAGTAGGCGTTTTCAACAGGCATATTTTTCATGTGACCAAACTTAAGAAATCCTGCCCAAAGAAGACTGGCCGTATAATCGCTGTGATAGCAGAGAAATGCGGGCCAAAGTCAATATTTTTGCAGGATGAAAGAAAAGACCATTCTGGGCCTTGAACTCCCGACCGACCCGCGCTGGAGCAATCTGGCGGCCATGCGCCTCGAAGACATTCTCAGCGACCATGCCTACTGTGAGCAAAAAGCGGCTTCGACCTGCATTTCGCTCATTCAGCAATACCCCGAGCGCGAAGAACTGGTGGAGGCGGTGGCGCCCATTGTCAGTGAAGAGTGGGGGCACTTTCGCATGGTGCTCAGTGAGCTGAAGAAACGGGGCCTGAAACTCGGGCGGCAGCGCAAAGATGCCTATGTCAACCAATTGCTGGCAGCCGAGCGCAAAGGGGGCGGACGCGAAGAGCGCCTGCTCGAACGCCTCCTGATAGCCGCTCTGATTGAGGCCCGGAGCTGCGAGCGCTTTCGCCTGCTCAGCGAAGGACTCGAAGAAGAAGCCCTGCAGCATTTTTACCATCGTTTTATGGTGAGTGAAGCCGGGCACTACCGCCTTTTTCTGGATCTGGCAAAGCGCTATTTTCCCGAAGAAAAAGTAAATAAACGCTGGAAAGAATGGCTGGCCATCGAAGCCGAAATCATAAAGAGTCTGGAAGTGCGCGGTGACCGCATGCACTGAGTTGCCGGGTACCTGTCTCCGGGTCAGTCCATCTTGAGTACGGCCAGAAATGCTTTTTGAGGCACCTCGACATTGCCCACCTGGCGCATGCGCTTTTTCCCTTTTTTCTGCTTTTCGAGGAGTTTGCGCTTTCGCGAGATATCGCCACCGTAGCATTTGGCCGTCACATCCTTGCGCATGGCGCTGATGGTTTCCCGCGCTATGACCTTGGCCCCGATTGAAGCCTGGATGGCCACCTGAAATTGCTGTCGCGGAATGAGTTCCTTGAGTTTTTCACACATCCTGCGGCCCATCTGGTAGGCTTTGTCGCGGTGAATGAGGGTGGAGAGGGCATCCACAGGCTCCCCGTTGAGGCGGATGTCGAGCTTGACCAGGTCGCTCTTGCGAAAGCCGATCATATGATAATCGAGAGAGGCATAGCCTTTCGAAATGGATTTCAGGCGGTCGTAGAAGTCAAAGACGATCTCGGCCAGGGGCATCTCAAAGGTCAGCTCGACCCGGGTTTGTGTCAGGTAAACCTGATTTTTTATTTCTCCCCTGCGTTCGATGCAAAGGTTGATGATGGAGCCGATATACTCGGGCTTAGTAATAATTTGTGCTTTGATGTAAGGCTCTTCGACATAGTGCAACATAGTGGGGTCGGGGAGGTCGGAAGGATTGTTGACCAGGATGGTCGCTCCTTTGCTCGTGTGCGCATAGTAGGACACGTTGGGCACCGTGGTGATGACATTGACATTGAATTCGCGTTCCAGCCGCTCCTGCACGATTTCCATGTGCAGCAGGCCCAGAAATCCGCAGCGAAAGCCGAAACCAAGTGCCAGGGAGGTCTCCGGCTCGAAAGTCAGCGAGGCATCGTTGAGTTGCAGCTTTTCGAGCGAGTCGCGCAGGTCTTCGTAGTCATCCGAATCGACCGGATAAATGCCGGCAAAAACCATCGGTTTCACTTCCTGGTAGCCCTGTATCGGATCGGGGCTGGGGTTCGACAAGGTGGTGATCGTATCGCCCACCTTCACTTCTTTCGACTCTTTGATGCCCGTGATAATGTAGCCCACATTGCCGGCCGATATTTCTTTTCGGGGCATCATTTTCATCTGCAGGATTCCGATCTCATCGGCATCATATTCTTTGCCCGTTTGGTAGAAGCGCACTTTCTCTCCTTTCCTGATTTTCCCGTTGAATATCCGGAAGTAGGCAATCACACCCCGGTAAGGATCGTACATGGAATCGAAGATCAGCGCTTGCGTGGGGGCATTGGCATCGCCTTCGGGTGCCGGAACACGTGCCACGATGGCTTCAAGTATGTCCTTCACCCCTTCACCGGTTTTGCCGCTGGCTTCCAGCACATCGTCAGGACTGCAACCCAAGAGGTCGACAATCTGATCGCGCACTTCTTCAATCATGGCCCCCGGCATGTCAATCTTGTTGATGATGGGGATGATTTCGAGGTCGTTCTCCAGTGCGAGGTAGAGGTTCGAGATGGTCTGGGCCTGTATGCCCTGGGTGGCGTCTACCAGCAGGAGGGCTCCCTCGCAGGCTTTGATGGCCCGCGAAACTTCGTAAGAGAAATCCACGTGACCGGGCGTGTCAATCAGGTTGAGCGTATAGCTTTTCCCATCGCTCTCGCTTTCATAGATCATTTGAATGGCGTGGCTTTTAATGGTAATACCGCGTTCACGTTCGAGGTCCATGTTGTCGAGCAACTGGTCTTTCATGTCGCGGTCGCTGATGGTGTGTGTTGCCTCCAGCATGCGGTCGGCCAGGGTGCTCTTCCCATGATCAATATGGGCGATGATGCAAAAATTCCGGAATTCTTTCATACGGGGGCAAAGTTAAGTCATTGCTGTATTTGAAAGGAAGTTAATGTCCCGCTATTGCGGGAGCTGCTTTTCTATCTGTTTCCCGGGAATAGCCCGAAGAACTAAAAACGCCATTGCAGTTGGAGGCTTGCATCGCTGCGTGTATTGCCTTCGATTTCTTCGCTGCCTGTCCCAATGCTACTTTCGTAGGGATATCGAAAACGTGCAAAGCGGGCTTCGATGCGCAGGGCTTCGCTGAGGCGGTATTTGGCCAGCAGATACCAGCGCATGCCCCGGCCGGCATAGGCGGGTATGGAAAAGGCATAGAGCAGGTCGTTTTCGTAGGCATATATGCGGCTGTTGTAGTCGTCCGTGTCGAAGAGGGCATAGCGAAAGTAGAGGGTGAGGGGCTTGCGCTGCCAGTGCCAGACCAGGTCCTGATAAAGCATGACCCCGGTGCTTCTTTGTTCCTCGCCTTCCCGGTAGCTGCTCAGCTCAAGCCGGTTGCGAATGCTGATTTTTTCATTGATTTTCTGCGAGAAATGGAGGCGCAGTCCGGCTCGTCTCAGCGTAATCAGCCGGTGGAGGGGGTCTTCGCTCTCGCTCATGTTTCTTTCCTTTATCTCATACCGTCCGCGAAGGTAGATCTGTGTATTCCATGACGGCCGGTATTCCCACAGGAAGAGATACTCCCGGCCGCTCGAGGGACGGTCGATGCGAAAACGCAGCCACGGAAAGCGGAAAAAGTCCACATATGCCTGCACCTTCATTTTGGAGTTGATCTCGCTGGCCACCCCGATGTAGAGGCCCTCTTCGTTCTGCACCTCCCCGCCTTCACCGAAAGCCGAGGCATAGATGCTTTGATAGGCGCGGTCGTAATTGCGGTAGAGCAGGGCCAGCGAAGTTTTGGCGTCAAGGCGGAAGTTGAGTCCGTTCAGTGTGGCAAGGCGCCCGTTGTCGCTCATGGCCGTCTCCCCGAAAAAGAGGGCATTGCGCCAGAAATACTCGTAGTGGATGCTTGCTCCGCCCAGCCGGCTGCCGCTAAAGTCGAAATGATTGTAGGCCCTGTCCAAGGGCCGGAGCGGACGGCTAAAGTGAAAATAAAGCAGGTTGAGCCCCAGTTTCATGTTTTCATTGCGATAGCTGAGGTTGGCGCCCGAGGCCAGTTCTTCTACTGATTTCCGGTCTTCCATTTGTGAGGGGGTACGGTGCAGTCCGCTTTCCTGAAAGGAGGAGACAAAGGCTTCGGAAATGCCCGAAGTGTCAGCGCCCTCTACATTGCCGTCAATCTTTTTCCGCGAGGCAAAAGCCGTAAGCGTGAATCGGCCCAGGCGATAGCTGGCGGCTGCACCCCGGAAGAAACGATTTTCATTGACCGAGCTGTAGCGGTTGATCAAAGGAGCATTGCGCTTGGTACTGAGGGCGTAGGGAGACTTGCCGTATCCGAATCCGGTCCAGAGCAGGAGCCCCTGCCCCATATTGACGGAGAAGTCGCCCAGGGCGAGGGCTTCGAGACGGCCGGCACCGGCTACGAAAAGATGGGCTGAAGAAAAGTCGGCCCCTCTGAAGGGGCCATAGCGGAAGGGTTCGCCTGCATCTTTTTCAAGCGTGATCCCTGCACTCAGATTGCGTCTGTAGGTGTAGCGGTAGCGGGCGTAGAGCTGCTGGGGCGGACCGAGGTAGTCACTTTCACCGCTGCTGTCAGGGATATAGCCGGCCTTGCGCTCCAGGGTTTCTTTGTAGCGCATGAGCAGTTGGCTGCGCCCGTATTTGAGCGCATACTTCAGGCGAAAACTTTCGGGCTTTCCGTCACCAACTTTTACATAGGGCAGAATGTAGCGGATGGTGCTGAGATCAAAATAAGGCACGGCTTTCAGTTCATAAATACTGCCGAGCAGGCCGTTCCATCTGCGGTAATTGATCAGGGCCTGTATCTGTTCGGGGCTCAGAAAGATCAGTTTGCTCAGTTCCTCCTCACCGGCCGTATTCAGGTCCAATGGCGAGAGGCGCATGATTTCCAGATTGTCGATAATCTCATCGAGGTCAAACTCGGCATCTCTTTCGGCTACGATGTCTTCGATGATCTGCTGGGTGCTTGCCGGTTCCTGTGCCCGCAGGGCAAGGGAGCAAAAAAGCAGAAAGAGGAAAAGGAAGCGCATCTTTATTTTTTCTTTTTCATTTGGTAGCGTATGCCCGCATGGGGCGTAATGCCGAGCACGGGATGCCAGTCGCTGGCCACTTCCAGTATGAATGCATTCCAGCGGAAGCCGGCACCAAAACTGAGCGTAGCCGCTTGCGTGCCGCTGCCGGCTCTGAGATAGATTTCGGGCAGAGGCCGGTATTCCATTCCGAGTGCAAAGCGCAGCGGATGATCGAGGTCTTTTTCCACTTCGGCAAGCCAGACCAGTTTTTCGGAAGAAGCGTAGCGCATGCCGCTGCGGAAAAGCACCGGGAGGGGTGTGGCACTCTGCGATAGGCGGGCAGCGAGGGGGTTGAATACATGGGCGGCAAGCTGCACCCGCTCGCTCAGGGCATAGTAGATACCCAGATCAAAGGTCCAGCCTCCTTCGCGGCCATATTCCGTTACCGAATAGTTCAGATAATCGATTTGCAGGCCCAGCGAAAGTCCGGGTGTCAGCCGGTGCGTATAGCCCAGCCCGATCATTTGTTCGCGGTAGAAACGATCGCCAAAGCGGGCGAGCGAAATCCCGAATGCACCCTGGCCTGCCGGCAGAACGGCTGCCAGCAAAAAGTTGTTGACACCGGGTATCAAGAAGGGCCGGTTGCCGGCCACCGCCACTTCACCGCGGGTCAAGAATGCGGCCGAAGCGAGATTGTTGACGGCCGAAAAGGCATCGGAGTTGGCTACCGAGGCTCCGCCCATGGCGGCCGAGCGGCTGCCTTCCCAGCTGTTGCGAAAAGACTGCGGCCGGAGGGTGCTTTCAGCCAGAAGCAACAGACACAGGCATATGACGGCATGCATTGATTTCATCATCCTCTAAAAGAAAATAAAATTAAGGAATTATCGACAGTGGCAGAAGGCGGTGCTTCTTCTGTCAGCGGGTGGCAGAAAGACAGGTATCGCTTAAGAAGACAAAGGAGGGCTTTCTTTGGGTAAATGGCAGGGCCTTTGGACGGGGGTTCACACAGAAAGTGAAGCCGTAAATTGTAAAAAGCAGTCAGAAGTTCTATTTTTGCCGCCTGATTTTCATTTTGTTAATAAAACCAAATATAGCATGTCTGAAACGATTCTTTACCTGATTCCTGCAGCCGGTGTACTGGCGCTGCTTTTCACTGCCTGGCGTTCGTCATGGATTTCGAAGCAGGATCCCGGAACGGAAAAAATGCAAATTATTGCCGGAAACATTGCACGGGGTGCGATGGCCTTTCTCCGGGCAGAATATAAGGTACTCGCTGTTTTTGTGTTCTCCGTAGCGGTGTTGCTTGCCTTTGCCGGTTCGGGTGATGCCGACAGCAGCCCCCTGATTGCTCTTTCCTTTGTTCTGGGAGCATTTAGCTCTGCCCTGGCAGGATATATCGGAATGCGCGTGGCCACCAAAGCCAATGTGCGCACAACCCAGGCAGCCCGTACAAGTCTCGGTGCCGGACTCAATATCGCCTTTACGGGCGGTTCGGTGATGGGACTCGGTGTGGTCGGACTGGGAGTACTTGGTTTGGGATCACTCTTCCTGATTTACTCGCAAATGTGGGACGTTTCAGAGGCCCATATGCTGACACGTGTCATCAACGTAATAACCGGATTCTCATTCGGAGCTTCTTCGATAGCCCTTTTTGCCCGTGTGGGCGGAGGTATCTATACCAAAGCAGCCGATGTGGGTGCCGACCTCGTAGGTAAAGTGGAAGCCGGAATTCCGGAAGACCATCCGCTGAACCCCGCTACCATTGCCGACAATGTGGGCGACAATGTGGGTGATGTGGCCGGAATGGGTGCCGACCTTTTCGAATCTTATGTGGGTTCCATCATCGGTACCATGGTGCTGGGGGCTGCCTTTTTTGCTTTACCCGAGTTTGCAGGCAACAGCGATGGATTCAATGGCCTCTCCGGGGTGATTCTTCCCCTGGTGCTTGCAGCCGTGGGTATTCTTACTTCCATCTTCGGAACCTTCTTCGTGAAGGTGAAAGAAGGCGGCAACCCGCAGAAAGCACTCAATACCGGTGAATTCGGATCTTCCATTATTATGGTCATCGCATCTTACTTTATTATTACGGGCATGCTGCCGGCCGAATGGACGGCTCACAATGTCTTTACCGGTGAAATGCATCACGTCACTTCACTGAATATTTTCTTTGCCACCATCATTGGTCTGGCTGCCGGCCTCCTGATTGGCCTGATCACGGAGTACTACACCGGAACCGGCAAGAAACCGGTGCTCTCGATTGTCAAACAATCGATGACGGGCTCTGCCACCAACATCATTGCCGGCCTTGGTGTGGGTATGATTTCCACGGCTCTGCCGATTGTCATCATTGCCGCAGCCATTATGGGAGCCTTTACCCTGGGTGGCCTTTACGGTATCGCCATTGCAGCGGTAGGGATGCTTTCCAACACGGGTATTCAGCTCGCAGTAGATGCCTACGGACCCATCTCCGACAATGCCGGTGGTATTGCCGAAATGAGTGAGCTGCCGCCAGAAGTGCGAAAAAGAACGGACAAACTGGATGCCGTGGGCAATACCACGGCCGCCATCGGAAAAGGATTTGCCATCGGTTCAGCTGCTTTGACGGCTCTCGCCCTCTTTGCCGCT
This sequence comes from Chitinophagales bacterium, assembly GCA_015487695.1. Classification (GTDB taxonomy): domain Bacteria; phylum Bacteroidota; class Bacteroidia; order Chitinophagales; family S012-47; genus S012-47. Next base: position 3,891 of record WFPF01000075.1, on the reverse strand, counting down.
TTCATCACGGCTTACAATGCTTCGCATCCCGATGCCGTGCTGAACGGTATCAGCATTACCAGTCCCAAGGTGATGGCTTCCCTCTTCATTGGAGGTATGTTGCCCTTCCTCTTCTCGGCCCTCTCCATGAAGGCAGTAGGACGTGCCGCCATGTCCATGATTCAGGAAGTGCGCAGGCAGTTCCGTGACATTCCCGAACTGCGCAAAGCGCTCGATGTGATGGGCAAAAACGAAGGAAAAGAAGTGGAAGACTGGAGCCGCGAAGACCAGGATACTTTCAAAGAAGCCAATGCACTGGTAGAGTATGACAAATGTGTGGAGATATCCACCAAAGCCTCTATCCGCGAGATGATTCTGCCGGGCATGGTGGCCGTTCTGGTACCCGTAGCATTCGGATTCCTTGGTGGTGCCGAGATGCTGGGTGGCCTGCTGGCCGGTGTGACGGTGGCCGGTGTGCTCATGGCACTCTTCCAGTCCAATGCCGGTGGGGCATGGGACAATGCCAAGAAAATGATTGAGGAAGGCATTGAAGTAGACGGAGTGAAACTCGAAAAAGGAACGGAAGCACACAAAGCGGCCGTAGTGGGAGATACCGTGGGTGATCCTTTCAAAGATACCTCGGGTCCTTCGCTCAACATCCTCCTCAAGCTCATGTCGGTAGTGGCCCTGGTTATCGCCTCCATGATCTGAGAAAGATAAGCTTTCAATACAAAAAAGGCTGCTTCTGCAAAGGAAGCGGCCTTTTTTTATTCCCTGTATTTATTTATCAATCAGCTCAGGAGCTATGTTCTTTTCAATGCGATCTGACTAATAACACCGGTAATTTTCAGTAAAGCAATTCAGGGAACAGCGAGAGAGGCAGGCGGTTCTCCGGGTGCATGCAAACAGACAACCAGGGGGGCATAAAACTTTTATCAAGCAAATTGATGAGCCTCATGACCAGAAGATGGAGCCGGTCCGGATAAATTGTAAGAGCTCCGATATTCTTGTATGTGTCTTTATTTCTTTTTAAGGCCGGATGCCTCTTCAGTCCTGCAATCAGCGTCCAAATAGTCCGTACTTCAGAATGCAGTATAGTGCACGGAAGCCGTCTTTGTAGCCGATCTTCTTGCCCTCGTCATAGGTGCGGCCGTAGTAGGATATGCCCACTTCGTAAATGCGGATTTTCGGTATGCGCGATACCTTGATGGTCACTTCCGGTTCAAATCCAAAGCGCCTTTCTTTCAGGGCCAGGGATTTCAGTATATCCGACCTGAAGAGTTTATAGCAGGTTTCCATGTCCGTGAGGTTGAGGTTGGAGACCATATTGCACATAAAAGTCAGAAACTTATTTCCGATGGTGTGCCAGAAAAAGAGGATGCGGTGTGGATTGCTCCCCATAAACCGGGAGCCGTAGACCACATCGGCAAAACCATCGAGAACGGGTTTCAGCAGGCGATTGTATTCGTGGGGGTCATACTCCAGGTCGGCATCCTGAATGATGATCCAGTCTCCGCTGGCCTCCCGAATGCCCGTATGCAGCGCTGCGCCCTTGCCCATGTTCACCGGGTGCTCTCGGTATTGGATATTCATGTCCTTATGCTCTTCCATGTAGGCTTTGATTACCCCGGCCGAGGCATCGCTCGAGCAGTCGTTTACAAGGATATATTCCTTTCCGATTCCCGAGATCAGGGTCACCTCACGGAGTTTGTCAAGGATGAGGGCAATGCTCTTTTCCTCATTGAATACGGGAATAATAATACTGAGTGTTCGGGGCTTATTTTCTTTCATCAAATATTTCTGCTTTAATATTTCTTATCCGGATTTCTTTTTTCCCGCCTGCATTCCAAAACTTTATCACGACCCGGTCAAAAGCTTTTTCGGGGCGGGGCAGATCAAGATATATATCTTTTTCCTCTCCGCGATGCAGGTGCCGCTGAATGCGCATCATGCTTTTGGCTACAGGGTCCTCTCCGTTTCTGAATTCTACGATCAACTGCGTCATGGTCCAGAAGTTCCACTCTTTCTCGTCAATGGAAGCATGGATGGATACCCGCAGCCAGTCAAACATGCTTGTATCTGAAGGCAAGGGAACAGTGATCTCTTCACTGAACTGGTTTTCGCTGTTGAGAAGCACCTGCCTGCCGCTGTCCGAAAAAATCTCCCGAACATTTTCGCGCTCGCCATTAAATAGCGATTTGACTTCATCAAGGAGCTTCCGTTTTTCGGGGTCGGGGTCATTGCGCAGCAAGACCTGGTGATAGTAGGCCCGTGTCACCTGCCCGACCGGCAGCAGGCCGCCCTTGTGGGCCTGATGGGTGAAGAGCAGATTGAGTGCCACAAAGAGCAGCAGCGGCACGGCCAGCAGGATTTTCAGAGGAAGACTCATGCGCAGGAAACGTGCGAAAAATGCCGTCAGCGGAAAGGCCAGCACGGGATAGGCCTGTACCATGCTTCGCTGCCCGAGGGACCCGCCATACCACCAGATATCCCAGGCAAAGGCGATGTAAATAAAGAGTACGGTGAAAAGAAAACTTGTGAAGAAGAGTCTTCGCTGATCGCGGAAGAGCGGATAAAAACCGATGAGGGCAAAAATCATAATCGGAGTGTAAGTCAACCAGCCGCTTTTGTAGCTGAAGAGGCCGTTCTTAATGTGGGGGCTGAGCCAGCTGAAGCCCTGATCCTGGTACGAGTAGACGATCCAGTCGCCCGAGGCATAGTGCCAGTAGAAGAGTTGCAGGCTGCCCGTGAGCGCACAGATAAGAATGGCAAGGCCCAGGGCGTTTCGCTGTGTTTTGAAAAAGCGCAGCCGTTCGCGGATTGCCGTCTTCCGAAAAATGTCAAGACCCCAGAAAAGGGGGATGAGCAGGGAGATAATCTCTGTGGGGCGGGTGAGGGCCGCAAGACCCACCAGAAAACCAATGCCTGCTGCTTTTTTCAGACCGGGATGCTGATAAAAGCGGATGCTCAGATAAATGAGCAGGCTGTAGATCGTAAACAAATAATTGTGGGTCATGGCCCCGTCAATGGCGGCATAATCGAGGTAATTGCTGCCCACAACGATGGCGAGCAGTGTAAGTGCTACGGCTTTGTCGGGAAAATAGAAGAGGAGGATTTTCCTCAGGAAATAGAGGCCGAGCAGGGCATAGAAAAGGCTGCCCAGGGAGATCAGCAGTTGATAGGGAAAGGAAAACCCGTCAGCCGGATAGCGGGCACTGATTGAGGCCCAGCCATGGGCAATGAAGAAGAAAGGTGCATATTGTAGTGCCTGCCCGAGCGGATATTTCATCACATAGTTTCCCGATGCCTGATGCAGAAATCCCTGTTGAAAGTCCGGAGTGGGCCCGTATTCTCTCAGCAGACTGTCTTTGAAGGCAAGGTGGCGCAGGTCTTTGTAAATGAATGCAGCCGGCAGGTAGAGGTAATATCCCGAGACATCCCAGGATAGGGTGGCTTCAGTGCCCTTTTGCTCCCATTTCGGATAATAAAAGAAATGCACGCTGAGAAGAAAGGCCGAAACAAAGATTAAAGTGATCCTGGAGTATGGCTGCTTCATGAAGCTTCTAATATAAGAAAATAGGCAGGTTCTGTTTAATGTCCCGGATTTTTAATGCAAGCGGTTTTCCTCCGGCTCAGGCATCCCTTCGCTTCTTGCGGTCCGGGAAGAGAAATTTTACTGTATGGCAACGTGGCAATGATCCGGTCAGAAGAGGCCGAAAAGTTCGCCCTGCACCCGTTGTACGACTTCCGCCAGGTCCTCTGTATTTTCTTCAAAATTGATATTGTCCACATCGATGATGAGCAGCTTGTGCTCATAGGTTTTTATCCAGCCTTCGTAGTATTCGTTGAGTCTTCGCAGATAGTCGAGGCGGAGATTCTCTTCATACTCGCGGCCTCTTTTCTGAATATTGT
>WFPF01000074.1 GCA_015487695.1 Chitinophagales bacterium | reverse complement strand
TTATGTAAATCAACTTTCATTATTCCTGCCTTTTAGCTTCCGCTATTTTTCGATAAATACAAAAGTGCCTTTATGTCCCGGTACCGCACCCCTCACAAGGAGGATATTCCGCTCCGGCATCACTTTTACCACTTTGAGGTTTTTCTGCTTTACATTCACATTTCCCATTCGTCCGGCCATGCGCATGCCTTTATATACCCTTGAAGGGTCGGATGACATACCGATGGACCCCGGAGCTCTCTCCCGGTTGTGTTGTCCGTGCGTTCTCATTCCCACTCCTTTGAAACCGTGGCGTTTTACAACACCCTGAAATCCTTTTCCCTTGGTGCGGGCCGAAACATTGACCATATCACCTTCTTCAAAGATTTCCAGTGTGATCTCATCGCCCGGGTTCACTTCCAGATCGCAATCTCTTACTTCCCTAACCACTTTCCTGGGTGAAACGCCAGCTTTTTTGAAGTGGCCTTTCATCGGATTGGGTGTATTTTTTTCTTTCTTTTCTCCAAAAGCAATCTGCACGGCATTGTACCCATCACTCTCCTCGGTCTTCACCTGTGTCACCATGCATGGGCCTACTTCCAGCACTGTACATGGAATATTGGTGCCATCTTCAAGGAAGATGCTCGTCATTCCAATTTTTTTTCCTATAAGGCCTATCATCTCAATTAGTTTTTGCGCTGTTATTTATTACTACACTTTGATCTCCACATCCACTCCGCTGGGCAATTCCAGTTTCATCAGGGCATCGACCGTTTTGGAGGTTGAGCTGTAAATGTCAAGCAATCGCTTGTAGGTGCTCAGTTCAAACTGGTCCATGGCTTTCTTGTTGACATGAGGCGACCGCAAGACCGTAAAAATCTTTTTCCTTGTCGGCAAAGGAATAGGACCGGTAACAACAGCTCCGGTGCTTCGTACGGTTTTTACGATCTTCTCGGCAGACTTGTCCACGAGATTGTGATCGTACGATTTCAGTTTAATTCGAATCTTCTGTGTCATTATTCTTCTACTTTTACTTTGCCTTTTGCCTTGGCAATCACTTCTTCAGCGATGCTTTCAGGTGCAGGGGCAAAATGACTGAATTCCATAATGGATGTGGCTCTTCCTGAAGTAATGGTTCTCAATTGGGTTACATATCCAAACATCTCCGAAAGCGGTACTTTGGCTTTAATCACTTGTGAGTTGCCTTTCAGCTCCATCCCTTCCATCATTCCTCTTCTCTTGTTCAGATCACCCACTACATCTCCGGTATATTCTTCCGGAGTTACCACTTCCAGTTTCATGATGGGTTCGAGCAATTTCGGACCTGCATTTTTTGCTGCATTACGAAATGCTGTTTTCGCAGCCAGCTCAAAGGAAATGGCATCGGAATCCACCGGGTGGAAAGAGCCGTCAAAGAGACGCACCCGCATGGAGTCGAGCGGATAGCCGGCCAGCGGACCATTGTTCATGGCTTCTTTGAAACCTTTCTCAACAGCCGGAATAAACTCACGGGGAATAGCACCACCGAAAATGTCATTGACAAATTGCAAACCTTTCACTTCTTCCTCACCTTCCACAGGCTCGGCCGGTCCGATCTCAAACTGAATATCGGCAAATTTGCCGCGTCCACCGGTTTGCTTTTTATATACTTCACGATGTTTGATCGTTGAAGTCAATGCTTCTTTATAGGTTACCTGTGGTGCACCTACGTTGCAATCCACTTTGAACTCTCTGCGAAGACGATCCACAATGATTTCCAGATGCAACTCGCCCATTCCACGGATAATGGTCTGACCGGTTTCTTCATCAAACCTCACTTTGAATGTCGGATCTTCCTCGGCAAGTTTAGACAGGGCCATGCCCATCTTGTCCACGTCTTTTTGTGTCTTCGGCTCAATGGCAATTCCAATGACCGGATCGGGAAAGTCAATGGATTCCAGCACAATGGGATGTTTCTCATGTGTGAGGGTGTCTCCCGTACGAATATCCTTGAAACCGACAGCTGCTCCGATGTCACCCGCTTCGATAAAATCGATGGGCTTTTGCTGATTGGAGTGCATTTGCAGGATTCTGGAAATTCTTTCTTTTTTACCGGTCCGGTTGTTCAGAATGTAGGAACCTGATTCAAGTTTTCCCGAATAGGTGCGGAAGAATGCGAGGCGGCCCACATATGGGTCGGTCATAATTTTAAAAGCCAGCGCAGAGAAGGGTTCTTCGGGGTCCGGCCTTCTGGTCTCTTCTTTTCCGGTCTTCGGATTGACGCCTGTAATGGCTTCAATATCCAGCGGAGAGGGCAGATATTCGATGACTGCATCGAGCATGGCCTGAACGCCTTTGTTCTTAAAGGCCGAACCTGCCAGCATCGGAATGATTTTCAGATCGATGGTGGCCTGGCGAATGGCTGCCTTGAGTTCGGCAACGGTTATTGAATCGGGATCTTCAAAAAATTTCTCAAGAATGGCATCGTCATACTCAGCCACTTCTTCTACCAGTTTGGCACGGTACTCATTGACCTGATCGACCATATCCTCGGGGATATCAACGGTCTTGTAAGTCATGCCAAGCGTGTCATCATCCCAAATAATGGCCTTGTTGGTGATGAGATCGACCACCCCTTTGAAGGTCTCTTCGCTGCCAATAGGCAACTGAAGCGGCACCGGGTTGGCCCCCAGTTTCTCACGAACTTCTTTCACCACATTCAGGAAATCGGCACCCATCCGGTCCATTTTGTTCACGAAACCGATTCGGGGCACTTTATAGCGGTTGGCCTGGCGCCATACTGTTTCAGACTGGGGTTCTACCCCGCCTACGGCACAAAACAGAGCCACTACTCCGTCAAGCACTCTCAGCGAACGCTCTACTTCCACGGTAAAATCCACGTGGCCCGGGGTATCAATGATATTGACTTTATACTCCTGTGTTTCATCGGTAGGTTTACCTTGCACGGTAGGATACTTCCAGTAAGTTGTGGTGGCAGCCGATGTAATGGTAATTCCACGTTCTTTCTCCTGCTCCATCCAGTCCATGGTGGCACCGCCTTCATGCACTTCGCCCAGCTTGTGCGTCAATCCTGTATAAAACAGAATGCGCTCCGTTGTGGTCGTCTTCCCCGCATCAATATGAGCTGCAATACCTATGTTTCTGGTCTTGCGTAAATCTCTTTTTGCCATTTTTCCTTTATTCCTTTTTTACTGGGCTTTACTTAAAATCTGAAATGAGAGAAGGCTTTGTTGGCCTCTGCCATTCTGTGGACATCTTCTTTCTTTTTCACGGCACCGCCTTCGCCTTTGGACGCTGCAATCAATTCCTGTGACAAGCGCTGGGCCATCGACTTTCCGCCTCGTCCCCGGGCATACTGAATAATCCATTTCATGGTCATCGAAATTTTGCGATCCGGACGGATTTCCGTTGGAATCTGGAAGGTGGCCCCTCCGATTCTGCGGCTTCGCACTTCCACGCTCGGCATCACATTGTTCAATGCCTTTTTCCAGACATCATACCCCTCATCCCCGGTTTGTTCTTTGATCTTGTCCATTGCATCATAAAATATTTCATATGCAACGCTTTTCTTGCCATCCCACATGAGATTATTGACAAACCGGGTGACCAGTGTGTCTTTGTATCTCGGATCGGGTTGAAGCGGATGTTTTTTGGCTCTGCTTTTTCTCATTGTATCTCAGCTTTTCCTAGCTCGGTTTTTTGGTTCCGTATTTCGATCTTGATTGTTTTCTGTCCTGAACTCCGGCTGTATCCAGTGCGCCCCTGATAATGTGATACCTCACACCCGGTAAATCTTTCACCCGGCCTCCGCGAATCAACACGATTGAGTGTTCCTGCAGGTTGTGGCCTTCGCCCGGTATGTAAGCGATCACTTCCTGTCCGTTGGTCAGGCGTACTTTCGCTACCTTGCGCAGGGCAGAATTCGGTTTTTTCGGTGTTGTCGTGTACACTCTGGTGCAAACCCCTCTCTTCTGAGGACAAGAACCCAATGCTCTTGACTTGCTTTTGGCCTTGATTTGCTTCCTTCCTTTTCTTACCAATTGTTGTATTGTAGGCATACCGGTATTTGCTTAAATTTTTGGAAGGGCAAAGTTAGAAATATTTGGATTAATAAACAACCGGCTTTTGAAGATTTTTTAAGGGTGTTTTCAGGGACCGATTCTCTATATTAATATGGTATAAGACAAGTTTCGCTGCGATGACCCGTTCAACCCAACGCCACATCGAGCGTCATCATCACACCAAATCCCAGAATGGCTCCCATGGTGGCAATGTCGGTATTGCCCGATTCATTGGATGCCGGAATCAGTTCTTCGATGACTACAAAGACCATGGCACCCGCTGCAAATGCCAGCGCATAAGGCAGCAAGGGCTGAATAACAAGTACGGCTGCGGCCCCGATCACTCCGGCTATGGGCTCTACAAAACCCGATAATTGTCCATACCAAAAACTTTTCCCGGTAGAAACGCCCTCTCTGCGCAGGGGCACGGATACTGCCGCGCCCTCAGGAAAATTTTGGATGCCGATACCAATGGCCAGCGCGATGGCTCCCCCGATGCTCGCCTCGGGCATACCCAGGGCCGCAGCTCCGAATGCCACACCCACGGCCAGGCCTTCCGGAAAGTTGTGCAGCGTGATGGCCAGCACAAGCAGTACACTCCGCTGCCAAGAGGTATGTATCCCCTCGGCCTCGCTGGTAGGTTTGAAAGGATGTAGGTGCGGCAGCACCAGGTCGATGAGGCGTATGAAAATGGCTCCCGTCAAAAAACCCACAAGTGCAGGCATCCATCCGGGAACACCCATCTTCTCCGACATCTCAATGGCCGGAGCCAGCAATGACCAGTAACTGGCCGCCAGCATGACACCCGCGGCAAAGCCCAGCATGGCATCCAGCACTTTTTGATTGACCGTACGGAAGAAGAAAACCAGGGAAGCACCCAGGGCCGTCACGCCCCATGTGAAAATCGTGGCCAGCAAAGCCTGAAGAATCGGATTTAATGTTAAAAACCAGGCATACATCCCAATTAATTATTAAAGTATTTGCAAAAATTCGAAATTGCGTTCACAAGCAAGAATACTCTATTTTAGGCAAACCTAAAACATAAATTATCCATAATGAAATATCAAGC
>WFPF01000073.1 GCA_015487695.1 Chitinophagales bacterium | reverse complement strand
GGCTGAGGTGTGTGTATTTTTGCATAAGTAACACTAATATTTGCATTTTCAGCCGAACAACCCGGTGGAAATTTCCACCGGGTTGTCTTTTTCTTAGTGTTGCACTTATGATTTGAACTTAGGAAGGATATCTACAAACAATTCAAATTAGTTCCAACGACCATGAAAGGATTCTGGTTAGGCGAAGATACCCTCTACCTTCATACATTGAAGTACCCCTCCGACAGCACAACGTTTCCCATATTGGCGCGATTCGTTAAAACAGACAGCGGATATAAATATCAATCAGTGTATGCGTCAATCCGCTACCCACTACCCATGCATCAAAAATACAACGGTACGGCAGCCACCGTATTTATGGTCAAAGAAATCAACGGCCATATTTATTGCAGCAACGGCCTGGAGCTTTTCGATGTTTCCGGCTTAAAAAGAGTATGGCACAGCGGAAATAATGATCACTACCTTTATGACCTCAGCTACTGTGATGAAGCCGGGGTATTTATCGGCCGGATTCTGGATTCGGAGAAAAAGGAATTCTATTTTCAGGTGATGAACGAGTCCTTCGCTCCCATTGACACCCTCGATCTCCCGCCCGGTATGCAAGCCGTGAAATTTGATATGCAAGGTTGCCGCATGGCGTTTATTTCCAAAAACAATGAAGGATATGAAGCAAATATTTACCGCCTGCATTCTCATTAGCCTCCTCTTTTCTCTTTCTTTTTGCAAGGAAAAGAAAGCGCCTGAGGCAAAAGCCTCTGTAGAAAATACAGATGTCTATGCTTATGCCACATCCAATGGAATCACCCCTTTAAATGACAGCCTCATTTTCGGCATTTTTCTCAATCCCAGGGAATGTGTGAATTGCTATATCGTTTTTAACATCCTGAAAAAGGACCTTAAAATCATGCAGGACAGCTTTGATTTCAATACGGCATTCTTCTTTCCAAATATGCGTAAAATTGAGCGCAAAGCATTCCGAAACAAGGAATTGGGCTTAAAGGACTTTAGCGGTGCCCGCTATTTTTACTCGGATTCCCTTTTTACCTTTCTAAGTAAAAGTATTAATACGGGATTTACGCTTAAGTACCCCAAATCATCCGGAATATTCATTTTGGACAAAGAGAACCATGTGATTTTTTATCAGGATTTCAAGCGGCTTGAAGTCCAAGACCTTTATGACGAGTTGGCGCATCTCCTGCAGCCAGAAAAGCCCAAATAATATCTCCTGTAAAAAAATTAGCCCCTCTTATCAATCGGCACATAGGGCCGTTCGTTGGGACCGGTATAGATTTGGCGCGGGCGGCTGATGGGCTGCTTCTGCTCTCTCATTTCTTTCCACTGTGCAATCCAGCCCGGCAGACGTCCGAGGGCAAAGAGCACCGTAAACATTTCTGTCGGGAAGCCCAGGGCACGGTAGATAATACCCGAGTAGAAGTCCACATTGGGATAAAGCTTGCGTTCTACGAAGTACTCGTCACGCAGGGCCACTTCCTCAATTTGCTTGGCAATATCCAGAATTTCATCTTCCAGACCGAGAGACTCAAGCACATCATCCGCGGCTTTTTTGATAATGCGGGCCCGCGGATCAAAGTTTTTATACACCCTGTGGCCAAAGCCCATGAGGCGGAACGGATCGTTTTTGTCTTTGGCACGTGCGATCCACTTATCGATATTGCCGCCATCGGCTTTGATGGCTTCCAGCATTTCGATCACGGCCTGGTTGGCTCCGCCATGAAGCGGTCCCCAGAGGGCTGTTATGCCGGCTGTAATCGAGGCGTAGAGGTTGGCATGTGAGCTTCCCACCACTCGGACTGTGGAGGTAGAGCAGTTTTGCTCGTGATCGGCATGAAGGATGAGGAGCTTATTCATGGCATCCACCACAATGGGGCTGGCGGCAAATTCCTCGGCAGGGTTGCCGAAGGTCATGCGGAGAAAGTTGGACACATAGTCCAGATTGTTGTTGGGATACATGATCGGGTGCCCGATGGATTTTTTATAAATCCACGAAATAAGGGTGGGCATCTTGGCCAAAAGCCTGATGATGGTCATGTAACGGTCTTCCGGTGTCGGGTCGGGGTTGAGCGACTTGGGGTAGTAAGCCGAGAGAGAGCAGACCATGCTGGCCAGCTGACCCATCGGATGAGCTACCGAGGGATAACCGTCAAAGAATTTTTTCATATCCTCGTGTACGAGGGTATGCACACGCAGGTCGTGTGAAAACTGATCCAGTTGCTTTTGTGTAGGCAATTCTCCGAAAATAAGGAGGTACGAAACCTCTACAAAGGACGACTGCCCGGCCAGTTGCTCGATGGGGTAGCCCCTGTATCGCAAGATGCCCTCTTCCCCGTTCAGGAAGGTAATGGCACTGGTGGTGCTTCCCGTATTTTTAAATCCCACGTCCAGTGTGATCAGACCGCTCTGCGCCCTCAGTTTCGAAATATCCAGTCCTTGTTCATTTTCAGTACCTGTCACAATGGGTACTTCATATTCATTTGCTCCTATATTTATTTTTGCTTTATCTGCCATTTCGATTGTGTTTAGCGAATTATGAAGTCCTACAAAATTAAGGATTTGGGGGCGCTTATCGAAGACATAAGTCACTCTAAGTCGTTAAATATTCAAAACTTTTTAATGCCTCCGAATCTCCCGCCTATGACCTCACTGCATCCGGCCGGCAGCTATAATTAATGTTAAATATTTGCCGCTGATTCAACAAATGGCGTCCTGCTTCGTCTTATTGGCACGATGATTGACACAATGGACAGAAAGAACTTCCTCACCTTTAAAAAAATGGAATCATGAAAACATCAAAAAGAAAGAGCATCGACCGCATCATCAACGAAAATGTACGCCTTCTCAAAGAACTGATGAAAGAGCTTGCAAAAATTGAAGAAGAAAAAAAACTGGCCTACTCCAGGGTTCGTAAATAAATTGAAAGCCCCGCTTCGGGGCTTTTCTTTTAAAGCGATTTCAGCAGTTCTCCCTGAACGTAATCCCGGACTTCTTCAAGCGTCTTTTCTACATCTTCCACATTCATTTCCTTTATCAGGGCAATTTGCTCGGGATTTAGCTCTTCGAGATAGTAGAGTTCATAAATTTCCTGTTTTCGCTGCGGCAGGGCAGCCAACAATTTCATGACCCGTTTGTCCAGATCTCCGTCCCCACTGCCCGATTCGATGGCATCGAGGAGTTTTTCTTCTTCGTCAATAATTAAATGAAGGCCGTAGAGACTCTCTTCCCGGCTATCGGGCAGGAAATCAAAATCGGATTCTTCCAGTTCATCCTGCATGATAATTTCCCCTTCTCCGTCCACTGTCATCTCTTCTTCCATGCTTTTGCGTTCTATTTTCCGCAACTGTTCAATGTGCTCGACCCGCTCACCGGGCTGCTCTTCGCTCAGTTTTTCATCGAGGAGGCGGTCGGCCTCGCGATAGAGCCAGACGATGAATTCATCGCGCGAATCGATGTGCAGGCGATAGCTGTCATAGAGGCGGAGATAGAGTTCATCGAGCAGGTCTCTGGCACTGCCGGCCCGGAGGCGCATTTTGCGGTATTGCTCGGCCTGTTTGATGCGCCTGCGCAGGTAGCCTTTCAGTGCAGGCAGGGCTTTCTCAAGAAGCTCCAAAAAGCGCTTTTTGTCGGATTCTTGCTTCATTTCCGCCAGATTGCCGGCCACGGCATGAAAACTTTCAAATTGCCTTTCCTGGCGGCTTCGCTGATGCAATGTCCGCTCCTGGCGCAGCCACTCTCTCAGCTTCGACCGCAGGGCCTTGAATGCCTCCGAGAGGGCATCTTTCAGCTTCCGGGCCTTCGATTTTATGTTGAGTGTTTTTGCCCCAATCTGCAAGTTGCAGTTGACGGCAAAGAACTGTTTCCCGTCCGCTTTAATAAAAATCTGCATCTCCGAGCGCTCGCTGCGCGAGCCCAGGAGTTTTTCAAACTTCAGAAGCTGGCGGTCGATCCATGTTTGCATCTCCGACTGAGCAGCCGGGCTAAGCCCCAGGTTTCCGGTTTCTATTTGCGTTTTCATCGGCCTCTGTTTTGCTTTGAATATCCCTATTTCTTTTTCCGCTATTGATGACGGAGATCATTCATTAACTTTCCTTTTTAAATTACACAGAAAAGCGCTTAAAAGCAATCTTTCCGGAGGTCTTTGACTCCGGGTTGAACAAAGGCCATTTTATTGATGTTGCAATTTCTGTCAAAAGGCATTTATCCGGAACAGTAAACATCGCTAAAAGAGGAGATTATGAAGCAAAAACTGACGGTTTTATTGTTGGGTCTGCTTTCCATCCTCCCACTGCGGGGGCAGTACTTCGGGCAAAACAAGGTCAACTATAAGGAGTTCAGCTTTCGCGAGCTCCGGACCCCCCATTTCAAAATCCTGCATTACGACCCCGACAGCGCCACTGTCAGGAAGCTTGGCCGCTATGCCGAAAACTGGTACCGGCTCCATTTCCGGATATTTGGAGACACCCTCCGCGAGCGCAACCCGATCATATTGTATTCCAACCATGGAGATTTTCAGCAAACCGTTACGATAGGAGGGCGAATCGGGGTAGGCACGGGGGGTGTCACCGAAGGCCTCCGCAATCGCGTGGTCATTCCCCTGCTGATGACGGAGAATCAGAGCAATCACGTGCTGGGCCACGAACTCGTACACGTATTTCAGTATCGCCTCTTTAAAAACGACAGCAGCCTGGGATTGCAGAACATGGAGAACGTGCCGACATGGATGATCGAGGGCATGGCCGAATACCTGAGCACAGGCCGGGACGATGCCCACACAGCCCTGTGGATGCGCGATGCGGTAGCCCATGACGACATTCCCACGCTTCGTGACCTTGGCCGCAGACCCGATGAATACTTCCCCTATCGCTACGGAGAAGCCTTCTGGGCCTTCCTGGCCGGCAGCCGGGGCGATGATGTCATTCTTCCCCTGCTCAGATACACGGGCCGCTATGGCCTTTCTCAGGCGGTCGACTCTCTTTTTGGCATTTCCAGCGACAGCCTTTCGGCTCTCTGGAGTGCCACGCTGCGCACCTACTACGGGCGGCTCGACCCGGCCTCATTCGATCCGCCACCGGGCAAAGTGCTTGTCGATGAAAAGAACGGGGGCGAGATGAACATCAGCCCCGACCTGAGCCCCGATGGGAAATACCTTGTCTTCCTTTCTGAGAAAAATCTCTTTTCCCTCGATTACTATCTGGCCGATGCCGGAAGCGGCAAGATCATCCGGAAGCTGGCCTCCTCGGTCAGGGAAGGGCACATTGACGCTTTCAACTTTCTCGAATCGGGTGGCACCTGGTCGCCCGACAGCCGCAAATATGCGTTTGTAATCTATGCCAAAGGGCAAAATTTTCTGAAAATTGTCGATGTCGAAAGCGGCAAGACCCTGTCGGAGCTGGCCATTCCGGGCTATGCTTCCTTTGCAAATCCGAGCTGGTCGCCCGATGGGAAGAGCATGGTGCTGAGTGCGCAGCAGGGCATGCATTCTGACCTCATCCTCTTTCATCCCGAAAGCCGGCTGGTCGAACGCCTCACGCACGATGATTTTGCAGCCATCACGCCCTCCTTTTCTCCTGACGGACGATTCATAGCCTACAGCACAGACCGGCTCTCGCAAAAAAGCCGCAATCAAAGTGCCTCACAGTGGTTTAATCTGGCTATCTACGACATGGAAAGCGGACATTCGATCGACCTGCCGCTTTTTGAAGGGGCCGACAATCTGAACCCCGTCTTCTCGGCCGATGGGCAGTCCATTTATTTCCTTTCAAACCGGGACGGTTTCCGAAACTTGTATGAATACAATATTCCCGAAGCGAAAATTTACCGGCTCAGCCACCTCTTTACGGGCATCAGCGGAGTGACGGCCCTCGCCCCTGCCATCAGCAGCGACCGGGCGCAAGGCCTCCTGGCCTATATTTATTACGGAGAAAAGAAATACAGGATTTACACCGTCCGTCCGTCCGAACTGAAAAAGACACCCGTCAATCCCTATGACCTTGATGTCTATGCCGCGCTTCTTCCTCCGGCTCCACCGGTGGCCGCTTCGAGGGTAAGTGCCGGCATTTTGCGCTTTCACAGCCTGCCTCCCCTCCCCGATTCCCTTTTCACGATGCATGCCTACCGGCCCGAGTTCAAGCTCGAGTATATCGGCAATACACAAATCGGGGTTTCTTCCTCGGCCTTCGGCACAGGTGCTGCCGGGGGCATCAGCATGCTCTTTGGCGACCTGATCGGCTACAATAAGCTGTACACCGCCCTCAACGTCAACGGAGACCTTCGGGATGCAGCGGGGCAGCTTTATTACCTCAACCAGAAAAGCCGCATTCACTGGGGCATCGGGGTCAGCCACATTCCCATCCGCTACGGCTCGATAGCCTACCGCCCCGGTACGGACACACTCAACGGAAGCGTCATCCCAACGGATGAATATATCTTCAACACCTTCCGGATCTTCGAAGACCGGCTCAATGCCGAGATACAATACCCGATCAACCGCACCCAGCGCATCGAATTCGGAGGAGCAGCCGCCCGCTACTATTATCACCAGATCGTGGAATACTATTCGTATTCGCTGACAGGAATTTTGCTTGACTACCGAAGAGAGAAAGTGCCTGTGCCTGAGGGCTTCAACCTCTATCGCCTGAGCAGTGCCTGGGTAGGTGACAATGCCTCCTTCGGTATGGCCTCACCCATGGCGGGCTACCGCTACCGGCTTGAGGCCGACCGCTTTATGGGTGCCCAAAACTACTGGGGGCTGCTGGCCGATATGCGCAAGTATTTCTGGATCAAACCTTTTTCGCTGGCCTTCCGCTCTTTCAACATGAGCCGGATCGGCATCGGAGACAATATTCTGATTAACTATCCGCTCTTTGCCGGTGATCCCACCCTGGTTCACGGATATTACAGCTATTTCTTCAGCAACAACAGTTCTTTCCCCATTCAGCTCCTCCTGGGCAATCACATCCAGGTATTCAATGCCGAGTGGCGACTGGCCCTGAGCGGGCCCCGCAGGCTGGCACTGATTCCCTCTCGCTATCTGCTCACCGAACTGGCCTTCTTTGCCGATGCCGGCCTGGCATGGAATGCCGGAGACAAGATCTTCAGCCGTTTTTCCGACATCGACCCTGACTCCGGCACGCAGCGGGCTCCGGTCTTCAGTACCGGCCTCTCTCTCCGAATCAACCTCTTCGGACAGCTTGTACTGGAGCCTTACTATGCCTTTGCATTCCAGGACCCGGTCTACAGCCGGGGCCGTTTCGGGCTCAACATCAGCCCGGGATGGTAATCAATAAAAAAGGAAGTATCCCGGAGCAATGCCCACCGGAATGGTGTCGATGGCTGTCAGATTGCTGCTGAAGCGGTAGACGGCTCCGTTGGAGCTGAAGTCTCCCGCATCGCCCAGATACAAATCGTCATTGGAAGGGTCCACTCCGATGGCATACCAGGAATGGGTTCCTGCCGGAATCAATGCGGACGAAGGAGCCTGATTGTCGCTGCTCGAGAACTTAAACAGACCGGAATTCAGGAAATAAAAGGCATCGCCCGCTGCGTTCGGGGTAAGGTCTCCGGCATAGCCTCCCGACAATTGAAACCGGGTTTTTACGCTGAAGTCATTTTTATCCAGCTCAAAGACCTGAGGAACGTCTCCCGAGAAAGTGCCGCTGCAGAGCACCCAGATATCTCCGTCACTGTCGTGGGCCATGCTTTTGGCCTGTGCCAGCAAGGTGATCTTCCCGACAATCGAATCGGAGAGCGGATCGACAATGTAGATAAATTCATCGCTGTTGTTTCCGACCAGTACCCGGCCATTGTGCATCATCATCTCCTCTGTCCAGCCGGCAATCCCTATTTTCCCGGTGATGCTGTGGGTGCTCAGGTCCACAATCGCGAGCGAATCCCCAAAGAGCTCGCTCACATAAGCCTTCTTGTCAGCCACTTTCAGGATATAGCGCGGAGAGGTGAATCCGTTTATCTGTGCTATCCGCAGAAGGCTGTCGAGCCCTGCTACTTCTATCTTCTGTGAATTATTGACCACGATGTATCCCTCTCCGTCTATGACACGCATCGACTGGACCACATCGCCCGGATTTTCGCCATTGATGCTGCGAAACAGGTTATTCTCCACCTCTTTGTCCGTCTTATTATAAACACTCACACTGCCGTTCCCCTGCTGGAAAGCTCCTTCGTTGAGTATAAAAACGCTTTCGCCCTTGATAAAGGACTGCCGGCCGTTCGGGTCTACCGGTTTTTTACAATTGGCTGCCATCGCAAACAAGGCTGCCACCAAAGCAATCATTGTTAAGTTTCTCATAGTTTCTGTTTTTTATCGTTTAAAAGTGTACATAAATTCCTGTGTTAAAAGTGGCCGGAGGCATGAAATACGCAGGCATGACCCGGTAACTTTCGTTCCAGATATTGCTGATCCTTGCATAGACATTCATGCGGGTTTTACCTTTTGCAAAAGACCGGGCACATTCCAGTTCGCCCAGATCAAAAGCATCGATGGGATAGCTGTTGCTGTTGTCACTGTAGCGCACCCCGTTGTAGCGGTGGCGGTAGCTCAGCGTCCAGTGTCTGTATTCCGTCTGCAGCCAGGCATTGCCGTTCCAACGGGGGATAAATGCCATTTGTAGCTCATTTGACCATCGATCGCGGAGGGCCCGGGTGTAGGCCAGCACCATCCCCGTCCGAAAGCGCACATGTCCTTTCAGACTTGCCGCCTGCAGCCGCCATTCCAGCCCTCTTGCATAGCTCTTTGCCACATTTTCCGGGCGCCAGAGCGACCCGCCTGCCGGGCGCCAGACAATCTGGTCGAGCATGGCATTGGCATAGGCACTCAATCCGCCCGACAGGAGATGCTTTTCATTGCCGTATTCAAAGAGCAGCGCCAGGTCACCGGCCCAGCCCCGCTCGGGCTTCAACTGTGGATTGCCACCGGGCTGCCAATAGAGGTCATTTAGTGTGGGTTCCCGGTAGTGGCGGCTCACTTTGCCTTTGACGGTCCATTTTCCCAAAGCCAGAGAGGCTGCCAGCGAGGGAATGAACGGATGAATCCCCTGCGAACTTCTTCCCTGCCTCAGATCGAGGTGCATCATTATTTTCCTGTCGGGTGTGTAGATCCAGGAGACGAGCAGCGCTTCTTCCTGGCGCTCCACATCTTTGCTGAGGGGATCGAGGCGGGCCCGGTCGTAGCGCAGAAAGACGCCCGCCCGCATCATCCATTTCGCATTCAGTGTGAGGCTGTAGTCGGGTTGAAAGACGAGCGAACGGGAACGGTTGCGCGCATAGAGGTTGAGGCTCGTGTCGTTGTAGTTGATTTTTTCCCCGATCCAGCCCCCGTTGATGTGCCAGTAATGCTTTTTATTTCCTCTTTTCCATCCCAGCTTCACATAGTTTCCGGCATCCTGCTGAGATTTTTCGCTTTTATTTTCAAAGATGCCGGGCGGCAACTGCCGGTCGGAAGACAAATGCATGTAATGAATATCCAGCGAACTTTTCTTTAGTAGAATCACACTTTGATATTGCATGCCCCACTGCTGCGAGCGGGCGTGCGTCATACGTTCTTCGGCAGGCGGATTTACGCTGCTGTTGAGAAAGGGATAGTCGTTGCGGCTCCCCGAACCATAGAAGGAAAGTTTGCCGCGGTAATGTGCATCTCCGTATGAAAGTGAGAATCCGGCTGCCCTCTTTCCGAAAGATCCGGTCGACAGGGTGGCATCACTGTTCCATCCCTTGCGGGCAGGCATTGCCGTAGACAGACGGAGTGTGCCGCCAATGGCTCCACTTCCAGCCAGTCCGGCCGATGAACCGTAAATCATCTCTGCTTCTTCAAAAAAGAAGGCCGGCAGCAGGCGCAGGTCTTTCTGTCCGTTCATCGGGCTTTGGATATTCAGCCCGTTCCAGAGAATGGCCATTTGCTGAGCGCCCGTACCCCGTACCGAAGCCAGGGAGAGGCCGGCAGGACCGTATTCCCTCAGAAATACGGCCGTATTTTCAGAAAGAATAGCGGCCATCGAGAGGCCATATCTTTTGGCCCGGCTCAGTGAAAGGCTGTCGCGAAGCGAGCCGACCGGCAAGAGGCTGAAACGGTCGCCCTCAACCACGGCATCGGGAAGATGATAGACCGTGTCGGGGAGGGTCTGTGCCGCTCCCCAGCGCATAATTAAAATCATAAAAAGGCTCACCGCAATGCGCATATACTTTTCATTTTACGCAAGCCGGAAGCGGATAATGTGAAGAATGATGCGGACAAGAAGGAAATGCCTGCTATTCTTTGCCTTTATCCCCGAAGGCTGCGAATTCAACGCACTGGCAGGTCTTCTGACTTACTCTCTTTTTGCCGGCCTTCCCATCATTCCGTTAAATGACAGTGGCGCAGGATGGGCAAAAAGTGATTCTTTAAACGAATCAATTGAGCTTACAGCTGCGGGTACAGTCCCGGATTTTCACCGGATTCCCTTTTCATCGCGTTGTCCCGAATCGGACGCAGCGAACCAATGCTGGGTCAAAAATAGAAATTTTTTCTTTCATGGCGGCCGGCTTCCCCGGGGCGATTATCAAATGCAGGAATAGAAATAAAAAAAGCCCCGGACCTCAGGTGTGGAAGCCATCAGGTGGAATTGAACGGGATAGCAAAACCGGAATAAACAAGAACTATGAAAACCGGATAAAACACCCCGGCCCTGCGGGCCGGGGCCATTGGATCAGATGATGACTCCCTTGTCCGGGACTCATGGCAATCACATCAAGCAAAAGCCAGGGTTAAACCACTTTTATTTTCTTAGGTGGTTTGGTTTTGGCTTCTTCCGATTTCGGAACCGTGATGTGAAGAATTCCGTCATGATAGCTTGCTGATATTTTGTCGCTTTCCACCATGTTTTCAGGCAGTCTGAATGCCCTTTGGAAGGATTGATACCAGAACTCTCTGCGAGTGTAGTCGTTGTCTTCCACAACTTCTTCATTTTTGATGTCGGCAGAGATGACCAGCATATCATCTACCAGTTCCACCGTAAAGTCGTTTTTCTTCATGCCCGGTGCAGCGACTTCCAG
Source organism: Chitinophagales bacterium (assembly GCA_015487695.1). GTDB lineage: Bacteria > Bacteroidota > Bacteroidia > Chitinophagales > S012-47 > S012-47. The sequence continues at coordinate 10,723 of WFPF01000073.1, read as the reverse complement.
CTCGTAGCTATCATTGGTTTCACGAATGTTTACGGCAGGCAATGTGCCGCTTGTGCTGGTGCGATTGCCCAGTGTCCAATCAAAGAGATCCCTGGTCAGAAAATCATCAAAGAAGGTTGGCCAGGTACTCATTCCAGACCAGCTGGTTTTCGGAGCTGTTTTCATTAAGGTTCCCATAACTCAATCCTCCTTTTTTTGGTTAAGAAATTTATTTTTTCAATCTCTTTTTTGCCTTGCACCTCCCAATATTTCAATTCTCATGCCAGGCCGCAAATCGCGAAAATTTGACAGTTTCACCTTGAAAAATTGACATTCCGAAAAGGACCTTTTGGCAGATAAATCAATGATAATCAATCTTAAATTGCTTCCTGTTCAAAGACAATCGCCTATGCATTGCAGATGCAAACGATGCATCGCAAGAAAGTGCGGCAAGAGAAAAGGAAATTGGCAGAATGGAAATACAAGCGGGGTAATCGAGCCGGCATTTTCTGAAGTTCTCCGGAAAGCGGCAGGCGGGCACCGGACGCCCGGAAGAGGCCTGTTGGTATAAAAGGAAAAATACCCTTCCTCTTTTCAGCAAAATGACAATTTATCGCCAACTTTGACCCTGATAAAAGAAAGCCGTGAAAAGACCACAAACCCGAAAGCCGGATCAAATATACGGACAGCATGTGCATGAGCGATATCTGCCCTATCGCCTTATCCTCAGTTTTGCGATGCTGGGCATTGCCATGCTTTTCATTGTACTGATGCTTGCTTTTCTCTTCAGCAGAAACGAGGCTACGGAGGCCGTACCCTTTCCCAAGCTTTTCCTGCTCAGCACCCTCCTGCTCGGTGGCAGCAGCATAGCGATACAAAAGGCCCGGAATGCCTTTGTACAGGAGCAACGGATACGCTACGCCCGGCTTGTAATGATTACTCTGATTCTTGGCCTGGCATTTATGGCCAGCCAGATCGGGGCCTGGTACGTCTTGCAGAGTCACGGCATTTTCGTGAATACTTTTGCGGCCGCTTCTTATCTCTATCTGCTTACGGGCCTGCATGCCGTGCATATGTTTGCCGGAGTGGCCATCATGCTGCTATTTGCATTGCCGGCATGGCGCTATACGCGCAACGATGGAACCGCCCTCTACTACTTTACCGATCCGGCCAGGCTTTTGCACCTCGACCTGATTCGCATCTACTGGCACTTTCTGGCGGCCATCTGGGGCTTGCTCCTGCTCTTTTTACTCCTTGGTTCCGGCCTGATCTGAGCTTTCGTATTCCATACCGAGATTATGGAAAACAAATGACCAGATATCGGTGTACTCATCAATGATCATGGTCACCGGCTTGCCTCCTCCGTGGCCGGCTTTCGTCTCGATGCGAATCAAAACGGGCTTGTCTCCGGCCTGTTTTTCCTGAAGGGTGGCGGCAAACTTGAAACTATGGGCCGGCACCACCCGGTCATCGTGATCGCCCGTGGTGATCAGTGTGGCCGGATAGGATACACCTTCTTTCAGGTTGTGCAGCGGAGAATATTTGTAGAGATACTCAAACTGTTCGGCACTGTCGCTGCTGCCGTACTCCACCACCCATCCGTGGCCTACCGTAAACTTGTGAAAACGAAGCATGTCCATCACGCCCACGGCCGGCAGGGCCACTGCAAAAAGCTCGGGGCGCTGCGTCATGACGGCACCTACCAGAAGACCGCCATTGGAGCCACCGCGAATAGCGAGCTTTTCGGGACGGGTATATTTTTCGTCTATCAGATACTCGGCCGCGGCAATGAAATCATCGAAAACATTCTGTTTCTTCTCTTTCATGCCGGCCTCGTGCCAGGCTTCGCCATACTCGCCACCGCCCCGCAGATTGGCTACGCAATAAATGCCGCCCGCCTCGAGAAAGACCAGATTGGCAGGGTTGAAGCCCGGTGTGAGGCTGATGTTAAAACCTCCGTACCCGTAGAGCAGGGTCGGGTTCTCCCCGTTTTGCTTCAATCCTTTTTTCATGGTGATAAACATGGGCACCTTCGTTCCGTCCTTGCTGCGATAGAAGACCTGGCGTGTTTCATACTCCGAAGGATCGAATTTCACCTCCGGCTTAAAGAAAACACTGCTTTCCCCGCTTTGCAGGTCGTATTTGTAAATGGTCGTGGGATAGGTATAAGAGGTAAATGAATAGAAGATAAAGTTGTCTTCTTTGCTGGCCGAAACACCTCCTACCGAACCGATGGTCGGCAGTTGGATCTTTTTCAGTTCCTTCCCGTCCAGATCGTAAATGTATAAGTGATCGCTCGCATCTTTCATAAACTGCACTACGAGCTTGTCTCCGGCCACACGGACGCTTGAGAGTACGGCTTCCTTTTGATTGGGAATGACATCCACCCAGTTTTCAGGCCCCGGATCGGAGGCATCGACTTTCACCAGGCGATAATTAGGGGCATCCAGGTTGGTGTAAATAAAAAGCGTGCTGCCGATGTTGTCTACCACCGAATGGTCGTGGCTGTAGTCGCTGACGATCGGAACAAAGGGGGCATCCAGGCCTTTGCTCAGGTCTTTGAGCATCAGGCTGTTGCCGCTGGTGCCTTCGGCCTGCATGAGGATGAGGTAGTGCTCGTCATCGCTGACCCCCGCAAATTTGTATCGCAAAGGATGTTCCGGATCTTCGAACACCAGCCGGTCGCTGCTTTGAGGCTCTCCGAGCTTGTGATAATAGACTTTTTGATTGCGATTCTGAGATGAAAATTCTTCTCCCTCTTCCGGTTCGGGATAGCGGCTGTAGAAAAAACCATCGCCAAACCACTGTCCGCCACCGAATTTGATCCAGCTCAATGTGTCTCCGAGGTCTTCCCTTTTCTCCAGATCCATGACCTGCAGGTCTACCCAGTCCGACCCGCTTTTCGATACGCCATAGACGGCATATTTCCCATTGCTGCTGACATTAAAGCCGGCCAGGGTCACCGTTCCGTCCTTGCTCCATTGATTGGGATCGATAAGCACCTCGGGCCCGGCATTCAGGTCTTTTTGCATAAGCAGCACCGACTGATTCTGCAAACCGTTGTTGGTATAATAAAAGTACATCCCGCCATCGCGGTAGGGAGCCGAACGCCTCGGATAATTCCACAACTCCGAAATTCTTTCTTTGATCTTCTTGCGATAAGGAATCTGCGATAAATAATCGAAGGTCAGTTTATTCTCGGCTTTCACCCAGGCTTCGGTTTCGGGAGAACGATCGTCTTCCAGCCATCGATACGGGTCGTCCACGATGGTCCCGAAATAATTGTCACTTACGCTTTCCTTCTTCGTTTCGGGATACTTTATTTCCGTCATATTTTCTTCCCCGTTTTTCCCACAGGAGAAAAATACAAGCGCTGTCAATGCAATGACAGTTATGAGCAATACATTTTTCATCTTGCAATTCATTGATTTGATTTACAATGATAAAGCAGAAGCAGCGAACTCTTGAAAATGCCGGCTCTTGTTAATGATTTTTATGAAAAAAGCCCGCTTTTTTCAGCCTTCCGCTCCTTGTCCGGCTCCGGAAAGAAGCGCAAGCACAATTCTTTTTATCTTTCCCTTTGAGCCGGCCGCTGCATCCCGGTCCCGTGACCCGATGAAGAAGCCACCAAAATAATACACCATGAAAAACGTCTTCCCCCTGTTCTTCGCCCTGCTATTTGCCAGCGGCCTTTTTGCCCAGAAAGGCTATGCCCCGGGCGAGCGAATAGCGGAATTTTCACTGCAAGATGCCGTCAGCGGACGAAGCGTCTCTTTGCAGGATTATGCGGACAGGAAAGGACTGATCGTGGTTTTCACCTGCAACTCCTGCCCTTATGCCAAAGCCTATGAGCAGCGCATCATGGCTTTGGACCGCGATTTTGGCGTCATGGGCTATCCCGTTATAGCCATCAACCCGAACGACCCGGGCCGGGTGCCGGAAGACCGCCCCGAAGCAATGAAAGAAAGAGCAGAAGAACGAGGCTATACTTTTCCCTATCTCATTGATGCGAAGCAGAAGCTGGCTCAGCGCTTTGCTGCCGGCAAGACCCCCGAGCTCTACCTGCTCAAAAAGCGCAAAGACGGGGGATTTGAACTGGTTTATCACGGTGCGATTGACGACAGCCCTATGAACCCGGAAGGAGCAAAAAAACATTATGTGGCAGATGCCATCAGGGCTCTTGAAAGCGGCCGCACACCCATGCCGGAGTCAAGCCCGGCCATTGGCTGCACCATTAAATGGAAAGAATAAAGCTATAAGAGAAAGAACTTTCTCCTGCTGGCTCTTGTAAATAAAGGCGACCGCCATCCCGGTCATATATCTCAGAACTTGCTTTATTTGTCTCTTCCCAGATTCTTTTTAAGCTCCTTCATTTCCAGCCTCATTTCTTCCACCTCCGCGATCAGACGCTGCAAATCGGCCCGGTATTCGGCTTTCTCCATCCTGTTTGCCTCCTGAAGACGATCAATCTCCAGGCGTTGTCGTTCAATCTCTTCTTTCTGTCTCTCCTGTTCCGTTTTTCCCTGCTCAATCATGAGTTGCTGTTCCTGCATGCCTTTGACCAGTGGCACTACAAACTCGGCATAGCGAAGACCATAAAAATCATTCTCGTTCTTTGGCGCATCTACCCCGCTGAACTCAAAGCCGCTTTCATGGGCCGCTTTCTCTACTTCCTGTGCTATAAATCCACATTGCAGTTTCTTTGCCTTTGTCCTTTCGCCTTCAAGCCAGCGCAGACTGTCAGGCATATGGTTAAAACGGGCTATGGCATCCATATCAAGATAATATGTAACCGGACGCAGTTTTAATATAAAATCCAATCCTTTCACATTGGATTGGATATCTTTCTTAAGCCGGCCATCCGAAAGGTTGGTCCAGTTGCTATATCCTCCAATGCTTGTAACAGAACTGTTGCCCAGGCGGATTTGATTGGATGCCGTAATGTCGGCATAATAGCCCAGTGCCGTTGAATTGATATATCCCGTACCACTATAAAAAGCCCGATAACCCAGCGCAGTATTCCTATAGCCCACTGTGTTGGAATAGAGCGCCTGAGAACCGCTGGCGCTGTTGTTGAAACCGGTAGTGTTCGAATAAAGCGCCTGATAACCACCGGCCATATTGTGATATCCGGTGGAATTGTTATAAAGGGCCTGACTCCCCATGGCGGTATTGAAGTTGCCCGTATTGCTGGCCGCAGACATTGAGCCCCGCAAGGCTTCGACCCCCAGTGCCACATTGTAATTGTCAAACGGGCTTGTCGTGCTGTTGGCATAGTACATAGCCCGGTAGCCGATGGCGGTAGCAAAACTGCCTGCCTTGTTATTTAGAAGAGCATCCCGGCCCTGGGCCGTGTTTCCACTGCCGCTAATATTATAATAGAGCGCCTGAAGGCCGGAGGCCGTATTGGAGTTGCCCGTTGTGTTGGAATACAGCGATAGAGACCCGGTGCCCATGTTGTAGTTACCGGAGGTGTTTGAATAAAGAGCCTGATTACCGCTGGCAGCGTTATGAAGACCGCTGGTGTTGGAATATAGGGCCTGATATCCACCGGCCAGGTTGCGATATCCGGTGGAATTGCTATAAAGGGTCTGGCTACCCAGAGCCGTATTCGAATTGCCCGTATTGTTGGCTGCAGAAGTTGAGCCCCGCAGCGCTTCACGGCCCAGTGCCACATTGTCATTGTCAAACGGGCTTGTCGTGTTGTTGCTATAGAACATGGCCCGGTAGCCGATGGCCGTAGCATAACTGCCTGCCCGGTTATTTACAAGAGCATCCCGGCCCTGGGCTGTGTTTCCACTGCCGCTAATATTATTATAGAGCGCCTGAAGGCCGGAGGCCGTATTGGAGTGGCCCGTAGTGTTGCGATAGAGTGATAGATGGCCATTACCGGTATTGTAGTTACCGGAGGTGTTTGAATAAAGGGCCAGATGACCTTCGGCCACATTGTAGCTGCCCGTAGTGTTTGAGTACAGGGCTTGATATCCCCCCGCTGTGTTTCGATGTCCCGTGGTATTGGAGTAAAGGGCTTGGTATCCCCCGGCTGTGTTTCGATATCCCGTGGTATTGGAGTAAAGGGCCTTGGAGCCGAGGGCCGTGTTGGCCGTAGCATAATAAGATAATGTTGCTCCGGTGCCATTGTGGTAGAGGGCACTGTCGCCCACGGCCACCAGGTTGCTGCGGTCGCTGTTGCTACGAAGCGCTGCTACCCCGATCGCTGTGTTGCTATATCCTGTGGTATTGGAATACAGGACCTGATAGCCGCTGGCCGTGTTTGAGTAACCCGTAGTATTCAAATATAAAGCCTGAAAACCACCGGCCAGATTGCGATATCCGGTAGAATTGCTATAAAGGGTCTGACTCCCCAGGGCCGTATTGTAGGTACCCGTATTGCCGGAAGGAACAAAAGAACCCCGCAGCGCTTCAACCCCCAATGCCACATTGTAATTATTAAATGTGCTTATCGTGTTGTTGGCATAGACCATGGCCCGGTAGCCGATGGCGGTAGCATAACTGCCTGCCCGGTTATTAAAAAGGGCCTGAGTACCACTGGCTGTGTTATGGTATCCGGTGGTATTCGAGTAGAGTGTTTGCAATCCGAAGGCCGTATTTCTATAGCCCGTGGTGTTGGAGTAGAGGGCGCTGTATCCACTAGCAGTGTTATAGTAGCCTGCGGTATTGAAATAGAGCGCATTGTAGCCGCTGGCCGTGTTGTAGTAACCCGTGGTGTTGGCATTGCCCGACTGATAGCCCACAAACACATTCCTGTTGTCGCTCAGGTCGTCACCGGCTCCGGCTCCTTCTCCAATAAATACGGAACTGCCGGTATTAAGAACTTCAATCTGACCTTTCTGTGTGATGCGCACACGAAGTATGTTGTTGGTTCGGATATCAAGGCTTTGGGCATCCGTTGTCCCGAGAAAGTGCGTAGCATTGACCGTACCCGCATTGCCCGTAAGGTTCCAGGCCTCGCCACTGTAATCGAGGCGGAGCCAAATACTGCCGTCAAAATACCAAAAACCGGCCGGTGCATCGCTCTGATAGATAAGCAAGCCCGTAGCCGGTGTGCTTATGGCCGCTTTCTGCACAGCCGTCATCCGGGGGATCAGCAGACCGCTCGATGTCGAGACAATGTCCAGTTTGGAACTTGCATCCGGGCTGATGGTGCCGATGCCCACATTCTGGGCTTCTGCCTTCCAAAACGGAAAGATGATAAAAAGAAGGACAAGAAGGGTCTTGCAGGCTTGCGGTCTGATCATGGTTTCAGGCTTGTGGTCCGGAGCTAACAGGCGGTTAAAAGTTCATTTCCTCGGCCAAATCGAGCTCAATCTAAACAAGAACCCCGTCATATTCAAAAAATTAAACTTATACTGTTATGTATTGTATAGATTTTCAACTGTTAACGTATGCGTACTTAGCCTCTCCCGGACTACGGCCGGAGGGCACCGAAGAGATGCTTAAGAGCGATTGGCAGTTGCTGATTTTCCCACACATAAATAATACGGACCAGTTTGGATTGATCCGTTTATGAATTAAGTAGTTGTCAAGCGCCCTTTATCCGCTGCTCAAACAGGTCTTAAAGGAATTCCGGGTTATGCAGAAAACAGTCATTATTTTGAACCCGCTGACAGGGGACCTTTTATTCTAAAACTGAAAATAAATAAAAGGCTGTATCTCGCTGCTCATCACCTGATAGAGGCCCAGTGCCAGCGCGGCCATGGCCACGGCTTTGACGGCATCGGGCAGGGCAAGGAAAACGGCCGTATATGCTTCTTTCCAGCTTTCGGGGATCAGGTGCACCGCCATTCCGAAGAGGAGAATGGCAAAAACATTGCGATAGGCCGATACAATTTCAGGTATTTTTTCCCAGTAAAAATGGCCCGCAATGCGCCCGAGCATATCCCAGGCATGCTGCATGTCCGAGGCGGCAAAGAAGACCCAGCAGAAGCACACAAAATGAAAGGTGACGACTCCCCAGAGGATACGGCTGAGCCGACTTGCCGGCAGACGATCGCCCGGCAATTCTTTCCAGGCCTTGTGCCAGGCAAGGCCCAGTCCGTGGAGCCCGCCCCAGAAAATAAATCGCCAGGCGGCTCCGTGCCACAAACCGCCCAAAAGCATGGTGATCATCAGATTTTTGTAGGTATTGAATTTCCCGTGGCGGTTGCCGCCCAGCGGGATGTAGAGATAATCGCGCAACCAGGAGGAAAGGGAGATATGCCATCTGCGCCAGAAGTCGGTAATGCTCACCGCCTTGTAGGGGGCATTGAAATTGAGCGGCAGGCGAAAACCGAGCAGCAGGGCAATGCCGATGGCAATATCGGTATAGCCCGAAAAGTCACCGTAGATCTGCAGAGCAAAGCCATAAACAGCCGTCAGGTTTTCGAAACCCGAATACTTTAAGGGCTCGGCAAAAACGCGGCCCACAAAGTGAGAGCCGAGGTAGTCGGCAATGAGAATTTTCTTGCTCAGCCCGAGCATGATGAGAAAAAGCGCACGGCCCATCTCCTCGCGGCTCACCCGGTAGCTCTTATAGATTTGCGGAACAAAGTCGGCCGCCCGCACAATGGGCCCGGCCACCAGTTGGGGGAAAAAGGAAACGTAGAACGCAAAATCCAGCATATTGCGCACGGGGCGCAGCAGCCCGCGATAAACATCTACCGAGTAGCTGATGGTCTGAAAAGTGTAAAAGGAAATGCCGATGGGCAAAAAGATGGAGCTGATATCGAAGTGTGCCCCGCTGAGCTTATTGGCCATGAGCGCAAAGACATCCAGTGCCTGAAAATCCGTTCCAAAAGCAGCATTGATATTGTCGACAAGAAAGTAGCCGTACTTGAAGTAAGCCAGCACACCGAGGTTCACCGCCACACTGAGGGCAAGCAGGAGTTTCTTTTTGCGCTTCAGCCGGCTGCGGTATATGCCTTTGCCCACAAAAAAATCGACCAGGGTGGAAAAGAGCAGAAGGAAAAAATAAAATCCGCCCGACTTGTAGTAGAAGAAGAGGCTGATCAGAAGCAGATATACATTGCGAATACGCTTTTTGCGATAGAGTAAACTGAAAAAGAAAAGGACAACGGTGAAGAAAATCCAGAAGTCGTAGCGGTTGAAGAAGAATGCCTTTGCCGGGTCGGTACTGAAGCCAAAAATGTAGTCGATCCATTCATTCATCACTGACAATATTACGGAAATCGCCCAATAAGAATCGGGAGGCCGGGGTGTACAATGGCCCCGGTTTACGCATCAGTCGGAGTTGAGATATTCGTAGTAGGCCTGCAGCAGGGCTTCGTAAAACAAATGTCCCTGAAGTTCATATCCCTTTTGGGTCAGGTGCATTTTATCGGGCTGGGCATAGCCCTGGCGAAACCATTCGAATATGGAATTGGGGCCACCCATGACGGCATAAAAATCCCAAACAGCCAGGCCGCGCTCGCGGGCCAGCCTCAAAATCACTTTGCGTGCTTTCACATAATTGTAGTTGAAATAGCGCTTGCGGAAGTAGGCATCGCCCGGTGTGGTGAGCACGATGGAGGCCTTCGGGGCCGCCTTTGCGAGGCTGTCGAGAAAGTCGGAATAATTCTTTTTGAACTGATCCGCTTGAAAAGAGGGATAATAGGCATCGTTGCTTCCGAAGGAAAGGATGATGAGATCGGGATGCAGGCGCTGCACCTGCTCTGCGAGCAGTTCTCCCGAAGCGAAATCGGCCACCGTGGCTCCGTTGACCCCGAGCGCATGGTAAACAATGCCCGGATCTTCATTTTCCAGCAGGATGCCGTAGAGCTCCGTTCTCCCTTCGAAAGTATCGGGAAGAAAACGAAGGGTAACGGTATCGCGCAGCGAATCGAGATAAAAGACTGTGCCCCAGGCCTTTCGTTCTGTCGATTGCAGCATCGAATCATCGACAAAGACCCGAAGGCTGCCGCGGCTGTGCCAAACGGTGACCCGGTCAAACTCATAGGGCGGATTGCCGTGGCGGGTGCTCGTCCAGATTTTCAGCGTGGCACTGCTGTCGTCTGTGGCCACGGTATAACCGCTGACTCCGGTCTTCATTTTTCGCTTCGCGGCCGTACATTTCTCATAAATCCACTCGCCCGTGTATTCCACGCCATAGTGCAAGGGGCCGTTGCTTTGCGCCAGCTTGTAGGGGAAGAGCAGCCCGCGCCCGCCATTGCTGAAAAAAGGTGTGGTCTGCAGGCTGATGCGCATCGCATTGCTGAAAAAGCCGCCCTGCAGATGCGAATCACCGAGGTGCAGAATGTTCAGCTTGCGATCACCGAAGCGAATCAGCGAATCGAGGCGGGCAAAGAAATGACCGAGTGCCCTGTTCTGATCAAAATAGATCCGGTTGAATTCGGGATGAACCGGAAGTTCATTCTTTGGCAAATCCTGCGGGAGCCCGCGAAAGGAGAGCAGGAAAAGCAGGATCAGAAAAAGCAGAATACGCAGGCCGCCCGGAGCCTCCGGGCAGCGCTCAGGATTTTTTCCTCTCATGGCGGTATGCATCGTATTCTTTCATTATGGCATCGTATATCATCTTTCCGATCAGGCGGCTGCCGGCCGGCAAAAAATGGGTATAGTCGTCATTGGCCAGTGGCGGGTCGTGCTGCACCCAGCTCACCATCGAATTGCGCCCGCCCATGGCCTCGTAGAGATCCCAGAAAGCACAACCTGCCCTGAAAGCTGCCTTGCGCTGGGCATCCCTTATCTTTTCGATATTGGGATAGGAGGCATAGCCGGTTCCCTCTTT
>WFPF01000072.1 GCA_015487695.1 Chitinophagales bacterium | reverse complement strand
TACGCCATGAACAGAATACCCGGTTGCTTATCAGCCTCTTAAAAAGCGTTAAGGTTGAAGAGAAAAAGAGATGGCTGTAACAAAGTGTGATTGTTCTGCGTCTTACGCATGATTTTATTGAAAAACCAAAAACAAGCGCATTATGAAAAAACTTTTTCTCCTTTTGACCCTGGCAGCTCTTCCGCTCTGGCTTTCTGCCCAGCAAAGCCTCAACAGCTTTTTTGACAAATATGCAGGCAGCGAAGGTTTCACTTCGGTCAATGTGTCGGCAGATCTTTATGATATGTTCGCTTCAATGGACTTTGAGGGAGACGAGGAACTTGCACTCGTCAAGGAAGCTATTCTCGATTTTAAAGGCCTGCAGGTGCTGACCTATCAGAATCCCGGTCGCAATGGACGGGCAATGAAGTTTTATGAGGAGGCGCTTGCATTGCTTCCGAAAGATGATTACACGGAAATGGTAAGTGTGAAGGGCCCGGATGATAACGTCCGCATCCTGACTCGAAGCCATCAGGAGGGTATAGTGGACAATGTGCTCATTTTGGTGGGCAATGACGATGAGTTTGTACTCGTGCGGGTTGACGGAACCTTTGATCTTTCAAGACTGGGCGATCTGGCCAAAGATTTTGACATGGAAAAGATCCATGAGAAAAGAGAAGAAATGCAAAAACAAGGGAAATGATGAAGTGGATAATGACGCTCCTGATTGCCTTTACATTTCCGATTGTGGCAGTGGCCGCTCCCGCTTCGGGAGGGCCATTGTCTTTTGATCAGCACAATGAGCGCCTGCAAAAAGGAGACGGCACACATATCAACCTGTGGCTGCCCGGGTTTTTGATCCGCAGTATCGGCAAAGCAGCGCTGAAAGAAGAAAGCGAAAGGAAATTACTGGCATTGATACCCGGCAATACCCATGTAAAAGTGCTGACCGGCAGAAAAATGACCGAAGCAAGGATGAATCCCAGCATCAGACGCTACGGGAAACGCCTGACCCGGGGACGATACCGCGAGATGGCTGGTCTGAGGACGGGCGATCTGGACATCAGCATTGCCATAAAAAGAAAACGCAATGGTAAGATTAAATTCATGATAATCTTACAGGACAGAGATACCTTTGCCTTTCTGAAAAGCAAAACACGTTTTTCACCACGGGATATGGCATCACTCTTGCAAGAATTTTCATGATGACCGGTAAGTGACAATAAGCACCATTCTCCTTATCACCATCAGTCAATCCGCTTTCTCCCCGAAAGCGGATTTTTTTATGGGCGGCTTTGTACGCCTGTCTTGCGGAACTTGTTCATCACACTTAATATTCTATTTTTGCAGGAACGATATTTGACAGATCATTTCATTTTGATCAACAAAACAAAAATCCTATGTACAGACTTATTTTTTTCATTCTTACAATCTTTTTAATGTCAAACGCAAACGTAAACGCACAAAGCAATGATGCCATGGGGGCCGGAAAGGCGCCCGGACTATATGCCACGGTATACACCGCCAAAGGACCCATTGTGATCGAACTGGAATATGAGAAAGTCCCGATGACTGTTGCCAACTTTGTCGGGCTGGCCGAGGGAGGCATCCCCAATAATTTCCGTCCGCTGGGTGAGCCCTTTTATGACGGACTGAGTTTTCACCGCGTGTTGAAGGACTTTATGATTCAGGGTGGTGACCCGGCAGGCAACGGCAGCGGAGGTCCCGGTTACAGCTTCCCCGATGAATTCGACCCTTCGCTCAAGCACGACCGTCCCGGCACACTTTCCATGGCCAATGCAGGCCCCGGCACCAATGGAAGCCAGTTTTTTATCACTCACAAAGCCACGCCCTGGCTCGATGGAAAACACAGTGTTTTCGGATATGTGGTGGAAGGGCAGGATGTGGTCAATGCCATAGCTCAGGGCGATCTGATTGATTCCATCCGGATCACACGGGTGGGAGAAAGTGCCGAAGCATTTGATGCTCCGGCTGTTTTCGAAGAAATGAGAAGCAACTGGGCCCGTATTCAGGCAGAGAAAATCCAAAAGGAAAAAGAAAAATTTGCTCAGTGGGTGAAGGAAAACTACCCCGATGCCAAGATGACGGAGAGCGGCTTGGCTTACATCATCGAAAAAACGGGCGAAGGCCCGCAACCCCAAAAGGGACAGGCCGTCAGTGTTCACTATACCGGAGTGTTTCAGGATGGCAAGAAGTTTGACTCCAGCTACGATCGCAATGAACCCATTACCTTTCCGGTAGGCGTGGGAAGAGTGATCAAAGGTTGGGACGAAGGCATCATGCTTCTGAACAAAGGCAGCAAGGCCAAACTTATCATACCCTTCTGGCTTGCCTATGGCGAATCGGGCCGGCCACCGGTCATTCCTGCCAAGGCAACTCTTCTCTTCGATGTCGAACTGGTTGATCTGAAATAAAGAAGGCTGAATCTTATCTGTAAAAGAGACAGGGCCGTCTTCCGGGACGGCCCTTTTTTTGTGCCCAATAGGCAGATGACGCTTAACTTTGGATACAAAAAAGATGCAGGCAACAGTAGAGATCAGTTTGAACCCATTGAGCGAAAACTATGAGCAGATAGTCGTGGAATTTATCATGCGATTGAAAAAATACAATGGATTGCGCATTGATGTGAATGGCCTCAGTACGCAGATTTTCGGAGATTACGACCGGATAATGGACATATTGAAAACAGAGATGAAACGGGTCTTCGAAAATGAGAAAGCCCTCTTTCATCTGAAATTGTGCAGTGGCCTGCAATTGCCCGAAAAGGTGGCCCCGAGTCTCAGGGCCTGATCAGCTCTTGCATAAAAAAAGAATCAGACATATGAAAAGCAGATACTTTTTCCTTCTGACAATCGGCCTTTTCTTCCTCTCTGCAGCCTCTGTGCAGGAGGAGCTGAAAATGAAAGTATGGAGCCCTGCCTTTGCGTATGGGGCGAAGATTCCGTCAAAGTACAGCTGCGATGGTGCCAATCTTTCCATTCCCGTCTCTTTTGATCACGTTCCGGAAGGAAGCCGCAGCCTGGTGCTGATTATGGACGATCCGGATGCCCCGGGCGGAGATTTTGTGCATTGGGTCGTTTACAACATCCCTCCGGACACAAGGGAATTGCCGGAGGGCGCGGCCTTTAGAAAAAATGCGGAGCGGGATATCCATCAGGGGCGCAATGATTTCGGGAAAAACGCTTATGGCGGGCCTTGTCCGCCTGCGGGTACGCATCGCTATTTTATCCGGCTCTATGCCCTCGATATTCCTTCGCGATTTGAGTCCGGCCTGAGCCGCGATGCTTTGCTGAAACGCATCGAG
>WFPF01000071.1 GCA_015487695.1 Chitinophagales bacterium | reverse complement strand
CCTCCGCTGCTGCCGATATTTCCTTCTTCTATCACAACGAAGAGATGAAACTGGGCGGAAGGGATGCCAAATTCAATGCAGGCCTCAACATATCGAATCTGGGAGCCAAAATAACTTATACCAAAGATGCCCAAAACCAGGATTTCCTACCGGCCAATTTGGGACTTGGTGCCGCATTGACGGTTGAAATTGACGACTACAATGAAATTACTGTCGCTGCAGATTTCAACAAACTGATGGTTCCGGCTACTTATAACTCAATTAATGGCAACTTCCGCGACCTTTCCGTTCCTTCGGCCATTATCAAATCCTTCTCGGATGCTCCGGGCGGATTCAGCGAAGAACTCAGAGAAATAATTTATCAGGTAGGCCTGGAATACTGGTATGACCAGCAGTTTGCTCTGCGTCTTGGCTATTTTTACGAAGACGGCACCAAAGGCGGCCGGAATTTTGCCACCGTGGGAGTGGGGCTGAAATACAATGTTTTCGGACTCAACTTCTCCTACCTTGTACCAACGAGCAACCTTCGAAATCCCCTGGACAACACGCTTCGCTTTTCACTAAACTTCGATTTCGATGCCTTCAAGAAAGAGGCTAACTAAGCATTGACAATGGATATCCGTGTGGGGATTGGCTATGATGTGCATCAACTCAAGGCAGAAGCTCCGCTTATGATTGGAGGCATTGCCGTCCCACATAGCAAAGGTGCCATAGGCCATTCAGATGCCGATGTGCTGATTCACGCGCTCTGCGATGCCCTGCTCGGGGCCGCCAACCTCGGAGACATCGGCAAACAATTTCCCAACAATGATCCCGCTCTAAAAGGTATCGACAGCAAAATTCTCCTGCAAAAAACAGTCGAACTGCTCGACCGGCACGGCTGGGCTATCATCAACATGGACAGTACGGTTTGCTTGCAGGAACCCAAAATAGGGCACCTTATACCGGAAATGCAAAGTGTCTTGTCCTCTGTCACGGGACTTGTACCGGGAGCCATTACCGTAAAAGCCACTACTACGGAATGGCTGGGATTTGAAGGCCGCGAAGAAGGCATCAGCGCCATGGCCATTGCCCTTATTCGCAAAAAGTAATTTGCAGCTTATCTTTATCTGACAATGAATTACACCGCGGCCGAAATAGCCGAAATAATCAATGCAAAGGCTCATTTGCCCCATCCCGCTGTCTCAATACGCGAGCTGGCCATCGACTCGCGAAAAATATACCTTCCCGGAAACTCTCTTTTCTTTGCCCTGAAAAGCAAACAAAATGATGGCCACAAATACCTTGTTCACGCCTATGAAGGAGGGGTTCGAAATTTTGTTGTCAGCCATACAGATCTCCTGCCCGATGACCCCGCGATAAACTATTTTATGGTGGAAGATCCGCTGAAAGCGCTGCAGCAGCTGGCCGCTTATCATCGAAGGCGATTCGATATACCCATCGTGGCCATCACCGGATCGAACGGGAAGACAAGTACCAAAGAGTGGTTGTATGAAGTGCTTGCCGAGCGCATACGGGTCAGGCGAAACCCCAAAAGCTACAACTCTCAGATTGGCGTAGCCCTTTCGGTGTGGCTTCTGGATGAAGAGGATCAGCTGGGAATCTTCGAAGCAGGCATTTCGAAGCCCGGTGAGATGGAAGCCCTTGAAAAAATACTTCGGCCCACGCACGGCATACTCACCAATATCGGGCCGGCACATGACGAGGGCTTTTCAAGCCGCATCGAAAAATTACACGAGAAACTGAAACTCTTCGTGCATTGTCAGACGCTTGTTTACTGCCGCGATCATGAACTGGTGCACCGGGAGTTGCAAAAATGGAAACAAGACCATCCGGAACTGCAATTGCTCAGCTGGGGTACCCACAAGGAAGCCGACATAAATTTTGTCAAAAACGCTGCATACCTTATCATTCGTTTTCAGGACAAGGAATACCGGATAAAACCCCTCGTGACCGATGCCGCAGCCATTGAAAATATCATGCATGTCTTTTCTGCCCTTTTGGCACTGGGGCTCAATCCCGATGACTTTGTCGAAGCTTTCAGCCGCCTCGAGCATTTGCCTCTGCGGCTCGAACTGAAGAAAGCAATCAACGGATCGCTCCTCGTCTACGACTGCTACAACAACGACCTGCGATCGTTGCAAATAGCACTTGATTATCAGGAGATACACGGGAGAAGCCGGAGCAAGACCGTGATCTTATCCGACATTCTGGAGAGTGGCAAGGAAGCCCGGCAACTCTATCGCGAAATGGCCGAGCTTCTTAATCAAAAAGAGATCACCCGACTTATTGGCGTGGGTGAGCAAATCGCAAAATACCTCCCCTCTGAGATCAGGCGCGAAATGAGAATGGAGTTTTACCGAAGCACGGAGGCCTGCCTCCGTTCGCTTGATTCAGACTCATTTCACAATGAAATCATTCTTCTTAAAGGTGCACGAAAATTTGCCTTTGAACGCATCGGCCCGGCCCTCGAAGAACAAGTACATGGCACAAGGTTGATCATCAACCTCGAAGCTTTGCGTCACAATTTCAATTTATACCGCGCTTTGCTTCATCGGGATGTTAAGATCATGATAATGGTGAAGGCCCTTGCCTATGGCACCGGCATGGATCGCATTGCCAGTGTGATGCAATATCACCGTGCCGATTATCTGGCCGTGGCCTATGCCGATGAAGGCATTGCTCTTCGAAAAGCGGGCATTCAGCTGCCCATCCTTGTGATGAACACAGCCGATGAAGCCATGTCCCGCCTGCTTCAATACCATCTCGAGCCTCAGATATTCAGTTTCCGAAGCCTTGAGCAGCTACTGGTCACACTTCGCAAGCTTGAAGAACCGTCATTGCCCTATCCTGTGCATATCAAGATCGATACGGGAATGCACCGTCTCGGATTTGATGCCGAAGAGCTCCCCGGACTTCTCGTGCAGCTACAGCGAAATCGTGAGCTCGTAGAAGTTAAAAGCGTTTTCTCTCATCTGGCTGCTTCGGAAGACCCGAAAATGGATGCGTTCACTCAGCGGCAAATTCAAGGTTTTGAAAAAGCAGCTGCGTTTTTATCGGCCGGACTGGGCTATACCCCGTTAAGACATATTGCCAACTCTGCTGCGATCAGCCGTTTTCCCGATGCCCAATTCGATATGGTACGGCTGGGTCTCGGTCTCTATGGCATTGACCCTTCCGGGCAATACAGCGATCAATTGAAGCCGGTAGCTGCTTTGTATACCGGCATTTCACAAATTCGCAGGGTGGCGGCAGGAGAAGGAATCGGATATGGCCATTTGGATGCTGCCGATCACGAGCGCATCATTGCCACCGTGGGTATCGGATATGCCGATGGCTACAGCCGTCAGTTTTCGTCAGGGCGGGGATTAATGCTTCTGCACGGAATGGAGGCCCCTGTGGTGGGCAGCGTATGCATGGATATGACACTCATTGACATCAGCCGGATTCCCGATGCCCGGGAAGGTGATGTGGTGGAGGTCTTTGGCAATAATCTGCCCTTAGAAACACTTGCGAAGCGCATCGGAAGCATCCCCTACGAAATTATTGCAGGCTTATCCGAAAGAATAGAAAGAGTGTATACGGAAGAATAATTTAACGGCTCTTGAAGAATTCCAGCTGGTATTCCCCTTTCAGCTTATTGTCTTCGCCAATGCTTTCCAGTGCCATCCCCTCCTTGTCCACGTTGATAATGAGATATTCCTTGGCATTCAGGAAAATGCGGGCCAGGGTGCCCATATCCGGAATCTCGGCCTTGTCAAAAATGATGTAGTGATTTGAAACTCTGTTCTGAATATTATATCCGATCTTATTAACCAGTTTTCCATCCTGAGATTTCAACTGTTTCACAGCACCATTGTAGTACACGGTCAATGAGTCATTATCAAAGAATTCAAACTCAATCAAACTGCCGGCACTTGCGGGTATGAGTGTCCATCGGCCAAGCATCTTACTTTTTACATTTTCAAATACGTAGGTATGGCAGGATTGGGCAATCCAGGCAAATGTGAGCAAAATGGCCAGTGTAAGGAGCTCTTTCTTTTTCATAAGGGATTATCTAGATAGTTGAATACGAATATAATACTGTTCTGTTTCACACTTCTTTCATCAGGGTGCGGAAAGCCACATATTTGTCTTTATACCGCTCGCGGTGGGCAGCTTGCAATTCTTCAGCAAAATCCTTTTGATAACGAAGAAAATCATCCATATTGTTTAACCAGTATTGAATGGCATAGGTATTTCCCGAATCTGCTTCGCCATCTTCCACCTGCAGGAATCGATGCTCAAGAAACAAGCCTGTTTTCATTAGTTCCGGAATATGTTCTTCTTTCATCCATCGCAGCCAGTCCTGCTCTATTTCCGGATCAACCTTTACCGTAACATTATACAATATCATACCGCTTACAATTACAATTGATCACCACGCAATGCTCTGAATCGTTCTCTTGCTTCCTCTGTAAAAATACTTCCCTGATAATCCAGTATCAGTTCTTTATAGAGCTCCATGGCTTTGTTCTCATCCCCCTTCACCCGGTCATATATCTCTGCCAACCTGAAGAGGGCATTGTCTTTGAGCAAATCGTCAAAATCCTGTTCAATTACTTTTTCGTAGTAGGATATTGCGGCATCAATATCCTGTTCTTCCATGGCGATATTTGCCATTTGATACCAGATATCATCCATCAACTCACCGGCCGGAAAGGTCTTTGCTATGCTGTCAAGCAATGCCGTGGCCTCTGTATATTTTTTCTGAAATTTTAAGAGGTCGGCTTTTGCAAAGAGCATCAACGGCAATGCCGTGGTATCGAGACCGAGGTTGGATGTGATAAAGATCGAAAGCTCAAGGGCATCATTTGCTATAAGTTCCGAGCTCGAACCTTTCAGCACTTCGAGCATGCCCTGCGAAAATTCAAAATCCCCGATATAGTAATACAATTTTGCATTCTTGTATCGTGCCAGCTCACCGAGCGGTTCGTCCTTCAGGTCAAGATCCACCTGAGCGTATATCAAAGTAGCATCCCAGACCTGACCATCAGCCAGAAGATAATCGGCATAATCGAGTTTGATACTGGCTTTCATATTCCTGTTTAGACCCGGTGCTTTTAATAATTCCTCGCACAGACTGATGGCCCCTTTCAGATCGTGGAGATAATAGGCTTCGAGATAAGCCAGGTCTTTCTTAATGGAAGCAAGGCGGAGCGGGTTTTGCCCGAATTCCTTTATAAAATCTTCATAGTCGGATTTCAAACTTTCGACTTCTTCACGCGAATACTGATAGCCTGCGTTCAGTTTTTCCTTTTTTACGGTAAGCATTGCCTCCCGCGCATAGAAATAATAAGGTGAGTTTCTTCCTTTCTTCAGCAGGTAATCCAGCCCTTCAATGGCGGCATCATAATCCTGCATGTTAATGGCCTCGGTGGCCAGTTTGAATACACGCTCTCCGTTTTCTCCGAATCGCTTGTCCAGTGCCTTGGCCTGCAGAAGGGCATTTTCAAAATCCCTTCGCTGCAGAAAAAGCCAAATCAGCAATTCATTGTAATACACGGCCGTGGGGTTTTCCCTTATTTTTCTGTACAACTGTTTTTGCACTTCTGTGTAGACCTCGTCATCGCTCAGCGGGTCCTGTAGGATGCTCTTAATGACATCCATCTCACCCGGTCGCCAGGCCAGGTAATCCAGCAAATAGTGACTCATCTTAATCGGGTCTCCCCGGTCATAATAGAGACGCGCCAATTCAAGATCGAAAGTATAGCCCTTTACACGCTGTCTCCCTTTTTTATAGGTTTTTACGGCCAGGTCAAACTCACCGGCCTGTATAAAGGCCGTGGCAAGCTGACTTACTGCCACTATGCCGGGATCCATTTCTTCGATAGCCGACTCGAAATAGCGTTTTGCGCTTTTCAGATCACCGCTGAGTTTAGCAACATATCCTCTGTCTACGAGATAAATCTCATTGCCCTTGTTCCTCTTCCACTGATTTTTGCTGAGCTTTTCGGCTGCCTTATAATTTTCAAGTTTCAGGTAGCTGTTGAGCAGGTATCGGTAGAAGTAATCGGAATGCCCGCTCTTTTCGTACAATTCGTCAAACAAAGTCACCGCCTTTTCATACTCCCCATTGTTGTAATACTGCAAGGCGAGGTTGCGCTGCGCATCATCTGTCTGTGACGACAGGGCATGGACAGAAAGAAATAAAATCAGAAGAAACAGATGCTTCATAAAGTCATGTATGGGATAATTAACGCAGGAAAACAGGTGAGATTTTGAAAAATAACACAAAAAAGCCACCTGCAAAACAGGTGGCTTAAAATTAAGTAGGAATTCCCTTTTTTAGTTCAGCGTAAACTTAATCGGGAGGTTGAAGTAAACAGGCACTGCGGTACCTCTTTGCTTGCCCGGTTTCCATTTTTTCGGATATTTCTGCAAAACCTCCACGGCAGCCTCATTAAGGCCTCCGCCAGGGCCACGCAAAACCTGTATATCGCTGAGTGAACCATCCGGCTCAACTACAAACTGAATATACACCGTGCCTTCAATATTGTTTTCCCTGGCCATGGCCGGGTATTTCACATTCTGGTATATGTATGCGTAAAATTCTTTCAAGCCACCCGGAGGCTCCGGCATCTGCTCCACAATACGGAAAGGTGTCACCGGTTTTTCAGGTTCGGGGGGCGGTGGCGGGGGGGGTAGATCTACCGGTGTTTCCGACTCCTGGTCAAAAATTTCTACCGGCTCTTCTTCTACCTCGGGTTCGTCTTCCACTACCTTGATTTCCGGTGG
>WFPF01000070.1 GCA_015487695.1 Chitinophagales bacterium | reverse complement strand
CGATTTCTCCATCGGCATCAATGTGTCCGTAAACACCTTCCCAGACTTTGCTCTCACCCCTGTTTTCGGTGTCTTTATGCGTACCGAAGAAATAGAGGGCCCCTTTGGTACCATTCCACATCAGGCCGCCTTTCTTGATATCAATCAAGGCCGAAAGTGAAAAGCCTTTGTATGTTAAGGTATTTGTTATACCGGCTATCCAGTCCGGGTTAACATTTCCAAGCGGTTTCAGCTCCGGACTTGAAAATGGGAATCCATCCATTATAGCATTGTTGGGGTCATCATCAATAAGCACTCTTCCTTCAGCATCACGCTCCCAATCCAAGCCAAACAAGGTCCGGTAAGGAAATCCGACAACTGCCCTGACTTGGGGCTCAGTAAACCCTGAAAGGAATACATTCTCAACACCTTCTGCCAACTTGGTAACTTCAGAGTATGGATTCGACCAGTTTGCAGATATATCCCAACGCAGGTCTTTTGTGTTAACGACTGTAGCATTGAGAATAACTTCAAAGCCACGTGTAAACATTTCACCGGCATTCACATAATTGGCACCAAAACCGGATGATGCAGCTACAGGAACAGAAAGTAATAAGTCCGTACTTGTATTGTAGAAGTAAGTCACATCAAGCCCCAGCTTATTATTCATAAATATCAGATTCGCTCCAACTTCAAAAGAGTTTTGGTTTTCCGGACGCAAAGTTCTATTTCCAATCACATCACCCAGTGTATAGGCGTTAACGCCCAAAAGCGGATAAGTCAGACCATCGGTCCATCCATCGCCCGGTGAAGGTTGAAAGTAATAGTTCTGTGTGGCATAAGCTGCAGCATCATTGGCAATCTGTGCGTAGCTTATTCTGAACTTACCAAAGCTTAAGAATTCATTATCGGCCAGCCCAGGTAATTCAGTAAAGACGAAACTGGCACTTGCTGAAGGATAAAAGAATCCATTATTACCTTCTGGCAGAGTGGTTGACTTTTCATATCGACCAGTCAAGTTCAAATAAAGCATTCTCTGGTATTCGAAACCAACATCACCATACCATGCCGATGTTCTTTTTCGGAAGTTGCTTTCATAGCCCCTTGCATCTGATGTATTGCTCATGTTTGGAAACTCAAACTGATTGAGGCCAAAAGCAATAGCACTGGTACTTTGATATGTTCTTTGATAGAGGTTCTGACCAACCCGTATTCGAATACTCATATCATCATTCAAATCCTTATTTATTGTTGCAAAAATATCAGAGTTTAAATCAATATTGTATTCATTTGATTTCTCTAGCCTTCCATCTGGGAATGAGTTTGAATTTTTCTCAAAGAAACTCTTTGTATCCTTAAACCAACCATCATAACCCATGCGATAGAAGAAGGAAAGCCATTCGGTAGCATTGTATTCTGCATTTACATTCCCAATCAAACGATTGGTAATATCCTTGTATCGAATATTATTAACGATCCAATAAGGGTTATCATATCCCCCGCCACCCCGATAGGATCTTTGCGACTTATCGGGAAATTGATATCCAAAAGCATTATTAAAGGTTGGTGGAGTCCTCATTAAACCCAGCATCAATCCTGAAATATTGGAACCCTTCTGAATACGATTCCCCAAAGAATTTGAATAGTTAATTGATCCACCGACTCTCAGTTTCTCATTTAAGACCGTGTTGGCAGCCAATTTTGCCGTATTTCTGGTAAAACGAGCATTGGGTACAATACCTTGGTTATCGTTATTACCATACGAAAGAAAGAAATTGGACTTTTCGTTACCGGCAGAAATACTTAGATAATTATTGGAGGACACTCCTGTTTGAAACAACTCATAAGGATCATACGCCTGAGCAGCCATGCCAGTTGTTGTAACTCCCAATCTCTGAGCATCCTGCACACCAATTAATCGTCCGTTGGGATCCCATTTTGCAATATACTCTTCCATGCTTGATTGCCCGTTTCCATAACCGGGGAAAAAATTAGCCGGCACAAAATTGGGATCTTTTGTATAAACCAAAGTATCCAGCGAAGGCCCCCAACTTACAGCACTGTAGCGGGTTTGGTCCGGATAGGCCAGGTTGGAGCTCGGCAGACCGAAGAAGCGGTACAAGTCAGCAAAGTCCTGCGATCCCTGAGCGAATTTATTTTGAAGTGGAGGAAGCTTGTTAGCCTGTTCCACACGTATAGAAGATCTAAAATTTACTTCAATCTTTCCTCCGGTATTTCTACCTGATTTCGTGGTAATAATTATAGCACCATTGGCTGCCCGAATTCCATAGAGGGCCGTAGCGGCACCACCTTTAAGGACTGTAAGAGACTCAATATCATCCGGATTAATATCAATGGCCCGGTTTGACTCTGCCACTCCGGCCACATTGTTCCCCGTATTACCGCTGTTGTCAATCGGAACCCCGTCAATAACAAAGAGGGGCTGATTGTTTCGGGTCAGTGAAGCCGATCCGCGAATTTCAATAAATGAAGAAGCCCCTGGATCACCACTGGCACGGTTAATCCGTACTCCGGCAACTTTTCCTTGGAGCGCATCAACAACATTCACCTGCCGGGTGTTAGACAAGTCATCTCCTCCGACTTCTTCAACGGAATACCCCAGCGCTTTTTTCTCCCTTTCGATTCCGATAGCTGTAACCACGACTTCCTCAAGACCCAGTACACTCGGTTCAAGACTTACATTAACAATACTTTTGTTTCCGATTTCTACCTCCTTGGTCTCCATACCAATAAAGCTAAAAATCAAGGTATTATAGCCCTCAGGGACAACTATGGAATACTCACCGTTTGGATTGGTTGTTGTTCCCATAACCGTTCCTTTCACCACAACACTAACACCAGGGAGTGTGCTCCCATCCTCCGCAGAGGTTACAACCCCTGTGACGGTCTGCTGGCCAAAAGCCAGGACACTCATCAGCAAAAAAGAGATTGCCAGTAAAAAGTTACGTTTCATAATGACATTTTTTGATTAAAAAATTGAAATGACAATAAGGCACCTTCGCAAAAATTGCAAAAGGTGTTAAAGAATCAAAATTTATTTAACTATTTCGTAAAAGTATTTTTAAAGACCCTATTCAGCACACCCCTTTTATTCTTAGTGTTTCAGATTGTTTTGATTCATCCATATGCACCTATACTTTCTTTCTCTTCACATTTTTGGCCTTTTTTCCTTTACAAAAATTAACAAGGTCTGCGTGCTCCTTTTTTCGCTTTTTTTCATACTTATGATACTTTTTACGCAATTGAAATGACAATAAGGCCTTCACAAAATTTATAAATTAATGTTAATTATCGAAGTTTTTCATTTCTTTTCTTAAGAATTATTAACTTCTACTTTTTTCAACCCTGCCAAATACTTCTTTATTCTTGGGCTCTTTAAAGAATCTCACAAGCTAAGCCAATTCTTGTTTTATGTTAATTTTATTTGGTTTCGTCCCAAAAAATCCAGGGGCCCAATGCTGTCCGGCAAAGCCTGCTTCTCCATCACACAACAATTCACGGAGCAATTGCGGGAAATTATTCCTGCGAGTCGTTTTTTTAATGAAATTTGCAGCCTTAAGAAAGAATAAGAATGATTGAATTTGCGCGCAAGACCCTCGAAAACGGGTTGACAGTAATATCTTCCTGCGATCCGTCCACTCCCATGGCCGTTGTCAATGTATTGTATAAGGTGGGGGCACGCAACGAAGACCCAAAGAAGACCGGCTTTGCTCATCTTTTTGAGCATCTGATGTTTGGCGGCAGCATGCATGCACCCCGTTTCGACCGGGAGCTGGAAATTGCAGGCGGCTCAAACAATGCATTTACAAATAACGACCTGACCAATTACTACGATGTCATTCCGGCTCAAAACATCGAAACCGCGCTCTGGCTCGAATCCGACCGTATGGCGTTTCTGGACATTAACAAACGCAGTCTCGAGGTGCAGCGCAGTGTGGTGTCGGAAGAGTTTAAGGAAAACTACCTGAATCAGCCCTATGGTCAGGCCTGGCATCATTTGAGGGCCCTCGCATACCGGGTGCATCCCTATCGCTGGCCCACAATTGGCCTCAGCCTGAAACACATCGAAGAGGCTACCCTCGAAGATGTAAGGGACTTTTACAGACGCTTCTACCATCCTTCCAATGCCATTCTCACCCTATGCGGAAATATCAAAAACGAGGAGGCCTTTTCATTGGCTCAAAAGTGGTTTGCCGATATTGCCGACACCGCAGCCACTGAAATGAAAATCCCGGAGGAACCCCTGCAAAAGGAAGCCCGGAGAAAAGTGGTGGAAGACAATGTGCCTCTGGATGCCGTGTATATAGCTTTTCACATTGGGGGCAGAAACGATCCTTCTTATTATGTCAACAACCTGTTGACGGACATACTTTCAAACGGCAGCTCTTCGCGGCTCTACACCCGCCTTGTGAAGGAAAAACAACTCTTCAACAGCATATCGGCCTGGGTAGACGGAGCCCTCGACCCCGGACTCCTCACCATTTCCGGACGTCTCAATCAGGGCATTTCTCCTGAAAAAGGAGAGGAGGCCATCTGGCATGAATTATCGCTGCTGCAAAACGAAAGCATAAAAGAACGTGAACTGGAGAAGGTGCAGAACAAAGTTGAATTTGAGATCACAAGCAATATGATCAGCCTGATGCACCGGGGATTTGCCCTTTCATATTATGAAATGCTGGGGGATGCCGCTCAGATCAATCATGAAATTGAGAAGTACCGTAACGTGACTATTTCCGAGCTGATGAAAGAAGCCCGGGCCCGGCTGATTCCGGGCAACTCATCGGTGCTTTATTACAAAAGAAAACAGTAAGAGGATGATCGATCGAAGCAGAAAACCCGAGATAAAAAAAGTGAGCAGAATCAAGCTCCTGCCACTGGAGGAAGCGCAGCTGAACAACGCTTCGCTTCTTCATTTCCTACCCGACACCCTCTATGATGTTTTTCAGATAGAATGGGTATTCCCGGCCGGCAAATGGTTTGAAAGCAAAAAAGGAGTAGCCGGTTTTACGGCCAGAATGATGCGGGAAGGAAGCAAAAAACACAATGCCCTTCAACTGGCTACAATGATTGACGAACTTGGTGCGGAAATCGATATCAGCATTTCGTCCGACTATCTAAGCATCAAAGCCATGGGCATCACCCGGCAATTTGATCCCATATTGAATATTGTAGCGGAAATGCTTTATGAGCCGGTCTTTCCGGAAGATGAACTTCAACTGAAAAAGAAAATCTCTCTTCAGCAATTGCTTGTAAACCGGGAAAAGGTCGAATATCTCGCCTCCAGGAAGTTTATGGAAACCCTGTACGGCAATACGCACCCCTACGGCTACAAACTCGATGAGCAAGACATTGAAGCGATCCAGCGTGACGACCTGCTCTCTTTTCACCGCCAAAAGGTACTGGCCTCGCCCGCCTGGATTTTTCTGAGCGGCAAGGCACCGGAAAACTACCTTCAAACTCTCGAGTCGATGCTCTCGGGCATCAATCCGGAACATAAAACTCCGGTGATTGACCTCCGCGAAACAGAACACCTTGAAAAAGGGGGCAAAGCATTTGTACCAAAAAAGGAAGCGCAGCAGAATGCCATTCGAATGGGGCGCCATCTATTTGCACCTTCCCATCCCGACTCTGATCGCATGAAGATTCTTATCACTATTTTGGGGGGCTATTTCGGTTCGCGCCTGATGAGCAAGATCCGCGAAGAAAAAGGCTACACATACGGTATTTATTCAAGTATGCAAAGCCATGTACACGGATCTTTTCTCTATCTCGCCACCGAAGTGGGCCGGCAATACCTGGAACCGGCCCTGAAGGACATCTACCATGAAATCGAAGTTCTTCGCAGCGAAGCAGTCCCTGCAGATGAGCTGAATCTTGTGCAAAATTATATGCTGGGCTCGGCACTCAATGCCATTGACGGCCCTCACAAAGCCATCGGACTGTATAAAAACCTGATCTTGCGGGGAAAAGGGCCACAAGATTTTGAAAAATATATCCATACTGTTCAAAATATAAGTGCCGCGGAATTGTTAACCATGGCAGAAAAATACCTGGACCCTTCCCGCTTGCTGGAAGTGATTGCCGGAGAAAAATGAAGGCCCCTCATGAGAATGTTCCTGACCCTATTGTTTGGATTAAATATTAGCCTCTCTTTGGCCCAGACGGTCAATCCGCCTGATTTGCTCTGTGCTTCCCGGCTTCAGAACGGAGATGTGGTACTGAACTGGGCGCTGCCAAACAATACCTGCGGATCGTTTATTTCCTACCATATCTACAGCTCAAAAAACCCGAACGGGCCTTTCCAGCTGCTCGACAGCATCAGCAATCAGAGCACTACGAGCTATACACATGTGGGTGCCGACTGCAATTCCGGAATCAATTATTATTACATGACTACCCGGCTTAGCTGTCCGGGAGCTACCGTAATCAGCTCCGATACCCTCGATTGCCTCGACCCCGAACCCCCGGAAATAGACTATGTATCCGTGTACAATTCGGGGGTCGAAATATATTTCCGGCCTTCCGCTTCCCCTGAGGCCGCAGGCTACATCATCTACCGTGACCAGGGAGGATTCAATCCGATTGACACCATCTACGGGCGCTTCAACACATTTTACTACGATCCCAGCGCCAATCCCGATCAGCAGATAGAAATTTATACCATCGCCACCATTGATGCCTGTGGCAATGTGGGGCCCTTCAACAACAACCCCCACCAGACGATCCTGCTGACCACATCAAAGGCCAACTGCAAGATTGAAATATCGATGGCGTGGACCCGCTACAACAACTGGCCCGGAGACTCTGTCGGGGAGCACCGGATTGAATACAGCCTCAACGGAGGACTTTATCAGCTCGATACCATTTTACCATCCACTATCCGCGGCTACACGTTTACCCGTTTCAATGATGGCGATGATCTTTGCATCCGGGTGGGCACACGCTCACCCACGGATACTTTTATCAGCTATTCCAATGCCTATTGCGAAAAAATTCAAATTGTCCAGCCTTCCCGCTATGTACATCTGCGCAATGCCGGCATTGAAAACATGCAGCAGGTAAAAATCAGCTGGCGGCCCGACCGCAATGCCGACCTTGTCAGTTTCCGCATCCTCCGCAGCAATGACGGCATCAACTTTTCGGTGATTGATCTGCTTACGGCTCCTTCCTTTCCTCCCTTCGAAATGTTTTACTACGATGTGGACCCGCGCAGTGTACAAAACTCTAAGTACTATCGCATCGAGAGTGTCGACAGCTGTAACAACACGCTGCAGTCAGGAACCGCTCACACAATGTTCCTCCAGGGCAAAGCCAAGCCCAACCTGGTCAATACCATCGAATGGAATCCGTTCAGCATCACCGATGGAGTGGTAAATGAATACCGGATATACCGGAATATAGACGGCAACTGGACCCTGCTTGATCAGCTGGCACCGGGCAGCGGAAGCAAGATGAGGTATGACGATGACATCAGCAGCCTCAACAATACACTGGGCCATTTTTGCTATCTGGTGGAGGCCGAGGGTACGCTTCAATATAAAAATGGCGATACGGCCACTTTTGTCTCCGGCTCCAATGAGCTTTGTGTCAGCCAGCTCACACGCATCTATGCGCCTACGGCCATTCTTATCGGTGGGAAAAACAATGAATTCAAACCGGTGCTCTCTTTCGAACAGCAGGAAACCTACCATTTGCGCATATTCAGCCGCTGGGGCGAGCTTCTTTTTGAAAGCTTCGATATCTCGCAGGGCTGGGACGGACGCTACCGCGGAGAATATGTCATGCAGGGGGTTTATACCTATTTGATCACAGTGACCGGTGTCAATGGGAATGAAGTGCGAAAAGAAGGCACTTTTATGGTAATCCGATAAGGTCAAAGGGAATGGCGGCCATGGATATCATTTTCCTTAATTTTGCGCCTTAAATACAGCAGCATGCCAGCCAATACCAATAAATTCAGAGAAGAGGCCCTCACCTTTGACGATGTCTTGCTGGTCCCGGCCTATTCCGAAGTTCTTCCCCGCGAGGTAGATCTTTCTACACATGTCTCCAGAAACATCCCCATCAATATCCCTATCATTTCGGCCGCCATGGATACCGTGACCGAATCGCGACTGGCCATTGCCATGGCCCGGCTGGGCGGCCTGGGTGTTCTTCACAAGAACATGAGCATTGCCCAGCAGGCCGAGCAGGTGCGCAAAGTAAAGCGCTCGGAAAGCGGACTGATCATCGACCCCGTGACCCTGCAGAAAGGAGCCCGGGTAAGAGAGGCCCTGGCACTGATGAAAGAACATAAAATCGGAGGCATCCCCATTGTCGATCGGGAGGGACACCTGGTCGGAATATTGACCAACCGGGACCTGCGCTTCGAAAAAGACCTCAACAAAACCATTGACGAGATCATGACCACGGAAAACCTGGTCACGGCTCCGGAGGGAACCGACCTGAAAATGGCCGAGGTCATTCTGCAAAAAGGAAAAATCGAAAAACTTCCGGTTGTCAACCGCGAAGGAAAGCTGGTCGGGCTGATCACCTTCAAAGACATACTCAAACTAAAAAGCCACCCGAATGCCACGAAAGACCAATTTGGCCGTTTGCGTGTGGGGGCTGCGGTCGGTGTCACTTCCGATATGCTTGAACGGCTCGAAGCCCTGGTAAAGGTCGGTGTGGATGTGGCTTTTATCGACACGGCCCACGGGCACAGCAAAGGGGTAATCGAGGCACTGAAAGAAGCCAAAAAAACCTTTCCCGAACTGGACATGGTGGCCGGAAATGTAGCCACGGCCGAAGCTGCCAAAAAATTGGCCGATGCCGGAGCTGATGGCGTAAAAGTTGGCGTGGGACCCGGATCGATATGCACTACACGGGTAATTGCCGGTGTGGGTGTGCCGCAGCTGACAGCCATCTATGAATGCAGCCGGGCGCTTGCCGGCAGCGGAGTTCCCGTGATTGGTGACGGGGGTATCCGCTACAGCGGTGACATTGTAAAAGCCATTGCTGCCGGTGCCGATACCATTATGGCCGGCTCACTCTTTGCCGGTGTCGAAGAGTCGCCCGGTGAAACCATTATCTATGACGGCAGGCGATTTAAATCGTATCGCGGCATGGGCTCTATCGAAGCAATGTCGGCCGGCTCCAAAGACCGCTACTTTCAGGATGTGGAAGATGACATTAAAAAACTGGTGCCCGAAGGAATTGTGGGCAGGGTACCCTATAAAGGCACCCTGCAGGAAGTCATGAACCAGTATATCGGTGGACTGCGCGCAGGGATGGGCTATTGCGGTGCCCCGGATATTCAAAGCATGAAAAAAGCGCAATTTGTACGAATCACCAATTCCGGCATTCAGGAAAGCCATCCCCACGATGTCGTCATCACCAAGGAGGCTCCCAATTACTCACGATAAAACCCACCAAGCGATGAACAGCGATGAATTGATGAAAAGGCCGCTCGAAATGCTGGAAGAAATCCGGGCTTTTGAAGCAAAGGATGCCGAAGAGCTGGAGCGTTTCCGCGTTCGTTTTCTCGGTGCCAAAGGACTCGTAAAGGAGCTTTCTGCCGCTTTCAGGGACTTACCGGGTGAACTCAAAAAAGAATACGGCCAGCGGGTGAATGCCGTAAAAAAAGCAGCTGAAGAAAAAGTAGCCTCCGGCCGCCTCCGCTTTGGCGAGAAGAAAGGAAAGAAAAAAGCAGATGCCGATCTCAGCCGGCCCGTGCAGGCCTTTCAACCCGGAAGCAGGCACCCCATTTCGCTCATCACCGATGAGATCATCGATTTGTTTCGCAACATCGGATTCAATGTAGCCGAAGGGCCCGAGATAGAAGACGACTGGCATAATTTCACGGCTCTCAACCTCCCTCCCGAGCACCCCGCCCGCGATATGCAGGATACTTTTTTCATTCAGCGCGACCCCGACCTCGTCTTGCGCACACATACTTCGCCCGTGCAGATCCGCTATATGGAAAAACATAAACCCCCGATTCGCATCATTGCCCCGGGGCGGGTCTACCGGGTTGACAATGACTCCACGCATTCGCCTGTTTTTCATCAGGTCGAAGGGCTCTATGTAGCCGAAAACGTAAGTTTTGCCGAACTGAAACAGACCCTCTACTACTTTGTTCAGCGCATGTTTGGCGAAGACGTGGAAGTTCGCTTTCGCCCTTCTTTCTTCCCCTTTACGGAGCCCTCGGCAGAAATGGACATTGCCTGGAAGAAAGGGGGTGAAAAGAAGTGGATGGAAATTATGGGCTGCGGCATGGTCGATCCCAATGTGCTGAAGAACTGCGACATTGACCCCGATCGATACACGGGTTATGCCTTCGGAATGGGAGTGGAACGAATCGCCATGCTGAAATATAAAATCCGGGATATTCGCACTTTTTACGAGAATGACATTCGCTTTATCAGTCAGTTTAAATCGGCCCGCTGAAAGCCGCAGAAAGAAAGCAAAAGATGAAAAAGGAGATCCATAAAATAGGAATTGCGGGAGCCGGCACCATGGGGAGCGGAATAGCCACGGTAGCGGCCCTTGCGGGCCTCGAGGTGCTGCTTTACGATATCCGTGGCGAAGCCCTTGATCATGCCGCTTCCTCGGTTACGAAAAATCTGGAGGGAGCTGTAAAACGGGGGAAAATCAGCGAGGAGGACAAAGACCGGGCCTTTCATCGCATTTCCTTTTCGGGTGATTTTTCAAAGCTCACGGGCGATTTGATTATCGAAGCCGTTCTCGAAAAATTCGAACTGAAAAAAGAACTCTTCCAAAAACTGGCCGCCCAGAACAGTTCGGATTGCATTCTGAGCAGCAACACTTCCTCCATCCCCATCACCCGCATAGCAGCCGTCACACCACATCCCGAACGGGTCGTAGGCATGCATTTCTTCAATCCTCCGCACATCATGAAACTGGTTGAGGTCATTTCGGCACCGCAGACCGATCCGGAAGTAGCCCGGCAGGTAAAAGCCCTGGCCGAACGCATGGGCAAGCGGGCGGTGAACGTAAAAGATGCTCCCGGATTTATTGTCAATCGCGTGGCACGCCCTTACTATCTCGAAGCGCTCAAACTCCTCGAAGAGGGGGTTGCCAATGTCGAAGAAATCGACCGGCTGATGAGTGCCAGCGGTTTCCGGATGGGCCCTTTCCGCCTTATGGACCTCATTGGCATCGACTCCAACCACTACACCTCCTCTTCCATGTACGAGTCCTTTTATCACGAAGCACGTTTCAGGCCGAGCCGCATTCAGGAACAGATGGTAGAAGCCGGAAAACACGGCCGGAAAAGCGGTGAAGGATTCTATAAATACGGGTAACGCGATGATGCTCTGAATTTTTTGTGCGATATTTTAGCTGATTTACAGGCTTTTACAAAGGCACCCTCTCATTTTTCCTTTGACATTTCTAGGTTTAGAGAATAAGAATATCTAACTTTGCGCTTCCAAAATAAAAAGCACTGAAAGTGGATACATTAAGTTACAAGACCAAATCGGCAAAAGCCCAGGATATAGAACGCAAATGGTACCTGGTAGATGCCAGCAACAAGACCCTGGGTCGCATTTCAACACAAATTGCAAGCATTCTGCGCGGCAAACACCGCCCGTATTACACGCCTCACGTGGATTGTGGCGATTACGTCATCATCATCAACGCGGAGAAAGTGCGTGTGACCGGCAAAAAACTGGATCAGCGCGAACACATATCCTACAGCGGATATCCGGGCGGGCAGAAAAGGCGCACGCTTCGTCATGTTCAGGAAACCTTCCCCGAAAGGCTCATCGAACATTCGGTACGCGGCATGCTTCCCAAGAACAAACTGGGCCGGGCCATGTTTAAGAAAATGTTTGTTTACAAAGGCAGCGAGCACCCGCATGGTGCCCAAAAGCCTGAAACGTTAAATTTCGACTAAATAAAAAGATATGATCAACGCTACAGGACGTAGAAAAGATGCGGTAGCCCGGGTTTTTCTTAAAAAAGGATCGGGCAAGATTACCATTAACGACCGCGACTTCAAAGAGTTTTTCTCTGTGATTCACCTCGAAGGAAAAGTGATGGAGCCATTGC
This sequence comes from Chitinophagales bacterium, assembly GCA_015487695.1. Classification (GTDB taxonomy): domain Bacteria; phylum Bacteroidota; class Bacteroidia; order Chitinophagales; family S012-47; genus S012-47. The sequence goes on along the minus strand of WFPF01000070.1, from coordinate 6,295 downwards.
TTCTCTTAGGCCTTGAAAATGATTACGACATTCAGGTCAATGTAAATGGCGGTGGGATCAAAGGACAGGCCGAGGCCGTTCGCCACGGTATTTCAAGAGCTCTTGTTAAGATAAACGAGGAGTACAAAAAAGCTTTGAAAGATGCCGGCTTTATCACCAGAGACCCACGCGTAGTGGAAAGAAAGAAACCGGGTCTGAGAAAAGCAAGGAAGAAAGAACAATACAGTAAACGATAATAAACACAGAATCGAAGCTTATGAAAGCTATTGACACAAAAGAAATGCTGGAAGCCGGAGTACACTTCGGACACATGAAGAAGAAATGGAATCCGAAGATGCGCCCATACATTTTCATGGAAAAGAAAGGCATCCACATCATCGATCTGAATAAAACCCGGGAAAAGCTTGAAGAAGCTGCTGCAGCCATGAAATCGGTGGCCCGGTCGGGACGAAAGATCATGTTTGTCGCAACCAAGAAGCAAGCCAAGGACATCGTAGCCAATGCCGCCCGGTCGGTCGATATGCCTTACGTGACCGAACGTTGGCTTGGTGGAATGATGACCAACTTTGCCACCATTCGCAAGTCGATCAAAAAGATGCAAAGCATTGATAAAATGCTGAGCGACAACAATACCGAGAGCATCACCAAGAAAGAGCGCCTGGTATTGCAACGCGAAAGAGACAAACTGGAAAAAGTGCTGGGAGGTATTGCCAACCTCAACCGCCTTCCGGCAGCACTGTTCATCGTAGATGTTATGCATGAGCACATTGCCGTTGAAGAGGCGAAAAAATTGAACATCCCCACTTTTGCCATTGTGGATACCAATTCCGACCCGCGTGTGGTTGATTTCCCGATTCCGGCCAACGATGACGCTACGAAATCCATCAAACTCATTGTGGACTACGTAACCGAAGCCATACACGAGGGTCTTGTTGAAAGACAACAAGACAAAGAAAAGGCTGCCAGCGAAGAAGCTGAAGAGAGTGTGGAAGTGGCCGAAGTGGAAGCAGAAGGAAGCACAGAGGAAGCTGAAAAGCCGAAGAGAAAAAGAAGAACCCGCAAAGCTCCGGAAACGAACGAAAACAAATAATTGACCAAAAATCAATAAAAAGCAAAGAAGAAATGAGTGCAACAATAACTGCTGCAGAAGTAAACAAGCTTAGAAAAATTACCGGTGCCGGTTTGATGGACTGCAAGAAAGCCCTTCAGGCATCCGATGGCGATTTCGATGCTGCCATTGATTATCTCCGCAAAAAAGGACAGAAAGTATCGGCCAAACGAGCCGATCGCGAAGCCAAAGAGGGAGTAGTCATCGCATTGACAACAGACGACCATAGCAAAGGATACATCGTACACGTGACGGCTGAAACCGATTTCGTCTCAAAAAACCAGCAATTCATTGACTTCGCCATGAAGCTGGCCGAAATTGCCCGCGAAAAAAACATTGACAGCATCGAAGGCTTGAAAGCCGAGCCATTCGAAGATGCAACCGTAGCGGATAAGCTGAACGAAATGGTAGCGAAAATCGGAGAGAAAATCGATCTGGCTGCAGTGAAACGCCTCGAAGGCGAAACCGTGGTACCCTACATTCACATGGGTTACAAAATCGGAGTGCTGGTAGCCCTCAATAAAGCCGCCAGCGAGGATATCGTAAAAATCGGAAAAGATGTGGCCATGCAGGTGGCTGCCATGAATCCGGTTTCGGTCAGTGAAGCAGATGTGCCCGAAGAGGTGAAAAAGAAAGAATACGAACTCGGAAGAGAACAGGCAATTGCCGAAGGAAAACCGGAGAAAATCATTGATCGCATTGCCGAAGGAAAACTTAAAAAGTTTTACAAAGACAATACGCTCCTCCATCAGCAATTCGTAAAAGACAGCTCCAAGACCGTGGATCAGGTGCTGCGGGAAACAGACAAAGATTTGACCGTGAAAGGATTTATCCGACAATCCATCGGATAGGAACACAGCAAATAACAAAGAAGGCTGCCAAATAATTGGCGGCCTTTTTTATATCCCGGATTCTTAATTACAGGTTTATTAATTTTATACACCGGATATGAAAGCCAGATACAAACGAGTACTCCTCAAATTAAGCGGAGAAGCCCTGATGGGCGAAAAACAATATGGGATTGATCCGGTACGGATTGCCCAATATGCCAGCGACATTAAAGAAGCCCGGGACATGGGTGTAGAAATTGCCATCGTCATAGGCGGAGGCAACATCTACCGGGGCCTTCAGGCCAAGGATACCGGTATCGACCGGGTGCAGGGCGACTACATGGGCATGCTGGCCACCGTCATCAACGGAATGGCCCTCCAGGATGTGCTCGAAAATCACGGCATGATAACCCGCCTGATGTCGGCCATTGAGATGAAGCAGATCTGCGAGCCCTACATTCGCAGAAAAGCGATTCGCCACCTGGAGAAAGACCGCATCGTCATATTTGCAGCCGGCACGGGCAATCCCTACTTCACCACCGACACGGCCGCAACTTTGCGGGCCATTGAAGTGGAAGCAGAGGTGATACTGAAAGGTACCCGCGTAGACGGCATCTACAGTGCCGATCCTGAACTGTATTCGAATGCCGTACGGTATGAGAGCCTTTCGTTTGAAGAAGTATACAGCAAAGACCTTCACGTCATGGATATGACCGCTGTCACCCTTTGCCGCGAAAACAATCTGCCCATCATTGTCTTTGATATGAACAAACCGGGCAACCTGCTAAAGATTCTCAAAGGAGAAACCATCGGTACACTGGTAGAAAATAATGTATAAAAAAAGGAAGCTATGAATGATGTCAAGTCAGTAATGAACGATGCGGAAATGCATATGAAGAAAGCGCTCGATCACCTCGAATTTGAGTTGAGTCGTGTGCGGGCCGGCAAAGCTTCGCCCGACATGCTCAAGGGAGTTTTCATTGATTACTACGGTGTAAAAACGCCCATCGATCAGGCGGCCAATATCAACAGCATGGATGCCAAGACCCTCATCATCAAGCCCTGGGACAAAAGCATGCTGGAAGCCATCGAAAAGGCCATCATGGCTGCCAATCTGGGTGTGACACCCCAAAATGACGGAGAGATGATCCGCATTGTACTGCCGGCTTTGACCGAAGAACGAAGAAAAGAGCTGGTGAAAGTCGTTAAAAAAGAAGCGGAGAATGCCCGTGTTGCCATCCGCAACATACGAAGGGATGCCATGCACCACGTGAAAAAACTTTTGGAAGACGGCCTCTCAGAAGATGATGAAAAGAGAGCAGAAGAAGGCATTCAGAAAATGACCGACCGCTATGTGTCTATGGTAGAAAAACACGTAGACGCCAAAGAAAAAGATATTCTTACGGTCTGAAATCAGTTGACCCCGAGGAAAGCCTTTTTTACAGCACGGGTTTCAAGGCTTCTCAACTCAACAATACAAAAGCCTTTCATCCATGATGGAAGGCTTTTTCTGTACTTTCCGGGGCTGAGTCTGCCAAGCTCCTCCGAGTAAATTTCGCGCCCGCTCAAATCAAACACCCGCAGGCTCCAGCTGCCCTCCGGAATGTCAAAAAGGAGCTCCTGACCCGCAATAATCATGGCAATCTCATTTCCGGTCCCGGCTCCGCTTTCGATTCCCACCGAGTAGACATTCGAAACCACGACAAAAGCATCGCTCCTGCCATCAAGAATGGTATCAAAAGCTTCCGGTGTAAGTGTAAAGCGGGAAGAGAGGGTATAGCCCACCTGCACCACCCCACCGAGGGGGCTCATGATACCGGCCTCCACCGCATCCGAAAGCGAATCGCCAACAAATGATGAAGACAAAATCTCTGTCAGATCGGGATTGATTAGAAGCGCGTAACCCTCTTCGGGCGAGCCGAAGTCTTTGTCAAATGAATTCCAGGTAACGGGAAACTGATTGGATAATGTCGAGCCCAAAACAAAGACATTGCCTTTGGTATCCGAAAAGGCATCATTGAGATATTCGATGTTCTCTCCTCCGATGTAGGTGAAAGCCGAAAGCTCTGTAAGTTCGGTATTGAATCGTGCCAGAAAAAGATCCGAAATATTCGGGCCCAGGGTATCGCGCATGCCCGCAAAACCGGTGGCGAATGTATCCGAATAGCTTGTTCCGCTCAGCATGAGCCGGCCATCGGGAAGGGAAATGATCCTGACGGCCTTATCGAAAGAGGCACCGCCAAAGAAAGTATTTTTTTCATTTACGAATCCGCTGCCCAGCCTGGCTATGTAAGCATCGTAGGAGCCGCGGTTCGAGTCCTGAAGCGCACCTGCGCTGGCAGGCAGGCTGTCGCTGGCTGTCCATCCGCAGAGGTACCATGCCGACTCCTGCTCCATCCACATGATATCGCTCACGTAGTCATAAGAATCGCCTCCCCAGAAACTGCCCTCTCTGACATTGCTCAGATACTCATTGATGCGAAGGATCATCACATTCGAGAAAGGATTGGGCGAATGGACCGCCTGAAAGTCGAAGCCGGGATTGGCTGTAGTGCTCTGGGCCAATATGATTTCATTGTCGGGCTCTACAAGCAGTGGTAAAAATTCCATGTCAAATCCACCAAATGCCACACCTGTAAAGGAGGAAACCAGGACAGCCGAAAGATCATTCTCGAGCAGAGCCACAAAGCCCTCTGTCTTCTTATTGCGGGTACTTTTAAACGCAAATGAAGAATTTGGAAGCAACTTACTGTCTGTCACCCCGGTGATCACCACTTTCTGATCCGGCCTGATGGCAATGGAGCGTCCCTCGTCACGGTTGCTGCCACCGAAATATGCAAATCCCAGCACCTGATGGGCATCGGGGCTGAGCCGGGCAATGAAAACATCGCTAAGGCCTCCGTGATAGCTGCTTTGCATCGGGTTCGGGTAATCTATATCAGTGGAAGAAGTATGGCCCAGGATGAAAATGTATCCGGACGAATCAATCGCCACATCTTCAATAATATCATCATTGCTTCCCCCGAAATAAGAGGCAAAAGCCAGATTATTGTAGTAGGGTTGTGCAAGAGAAACGCTGGCAAAGGAAAGGGAAAGAATTATTCCGAAAAGGTATTTCATGCAGCAGTTGCTTTTTTTCTTTGAGGGGCAAAATTACATAATTAAATACCGATGAAACAGGTCCGGGGTTGCCTACTTCCCGGGTTTAATAAGCGGACGGATAAAGCGGCCGAAGAGGTAGTAGAAAAGAACAAAAAAGACATATCCCATTAAGAGCTCCAGAAAGATGGATGTGTTCAACATGCCGTCCCTTTGGAGAATCAGAACGAGATAAAAGACCGTAAACAGGGCTCCCATCACAAGGGAGCGTTTCAAAAGAGACCAGTTTTTCATGCTTCGGGTATCAGTTCGATAATTGTTATTTCGGGTGGCATACCGATTCTGCCGGGAAAGCCGTGATGGCCAAAGCCCCGGTTGACGTAAAGATAACGATCTCCTTCCTGATAGAGTCCCGACCAATGCTTGCTCACATAGCGCACAGGCGACCACTTGAAATAACGGGTATGAACGCCAAACTGCATTCCGTGTGTGTGGCCCGAGAGCGTCAGGTCAATCTTCAGCTTCGGGTTGCCAAGCACTTTTGCCTCCCAGAAAGAGGGATCGTGAGAAAGCAGAATATTGATATCTGCCGCAGGCATATCTTCCATGGCCTTGTCCAGCTTGCCCCACTTGGGCATTCGCGAAGACTTTCCCCAGTTTTCGATGCCGATAACAGCCATGCTGGCATCCCCGAATTGAAGAAGCGCATGCTCGTTCATGAGCAATTTCCAGCCAAAGCGGGCATGCCAGGCTTTCAGTTCTTCAAAATTCTTTCTTTTTTCCTCTTCGCTGTTCCATTTCCGGTAGAGTCCGTAGTCGTGGTTGCCCAGGATTGAGTAAACCCCGTAAGGTGCCTGAACCTTTGCAAAAATATCCGCCATTTCCTCCACCTCATGGGCGCTGGTGTTCACCAGGTCACCGGTAAAGAAAATCAGATCGGCCTCTTCCTTCAAGAGGCGATAGATTCCTTTGCTCACTCCTTTTCGCGACCGCAGGCTGCCTGCATGAATGTCTGATATTTGTCCTATCCTGAAGCCGTGCAACTCTTTGGGAAGCTGGCGAACCGGCAGCTTGATACGGCTTACTTTATAGTCGTGGGCTCCAATGGTAATGCCATAGGTCAGCGCGCTGAGGGGCAATGCTGCCAGGGCCATGCCTGATTGTATGATGTTTTTATTTCTTCCTGCCAAAGCGATTCTTTTGTCGGTATTTAAATTTTGTATTGATTGAACGAGCCAGTTTCCAATCCGGATGGCAT
>WFPF01000069.1 GCA_015487695.1 Chitinophagales bacterium | reverse complement strand
GGTGGCGGGGGTGGCGGTTGCCGTGTCACCGGAGGCTCAATAGGTATCTCTTCATCATATTGCTGAAACTGTACCTGTGTTTTGGCCGGAGGCGGTGTCAGCGTAAAGGCCAAAAGCAAAATACCCAGAATTGAAGCAAAACCAATTCTCAGGAATATGCCCCGATAGCTGTTGATGTCTGCTTCCGGATACTTTTTGTCAAACACATCCTCCTCTTCATCCTGATGATGTTTGATAATCTCTTCCGGCTTACGAAGGCTAAAAACCAAATAGGTAATGGCCAGCGGAAGGATCAATATGGCAATAATGCCGATGATCAGTATGGTGGTATTATCCATATATCAAGCTTTCTTTGATTGATAATTGTTTGCAAATATAAGGGCTGCTGCCAAAGAGCCGATAATATTAGCCAAAATGTCCTGACTTTCAAAATTACGCCCACTCGTAATGAAATACTGCAAGACTTCCATTAAGGTTCCGAAGATGGACGCCAACAAGACAGTCAGTGCTGCATAGCTGTAACGCTTCCGGTAAAAATTGTATTGTCCTGAAAATCCATACATCCCTGCAATGGCAAGGATTCCGTACATCACAAGATGTGCAGCCTTGTCGATATACGGCCAGTTAATCCTTGGAATTTGCCCGGAGGGCCATAGCGAAAGTGACAAAATAATGACCATCCATATGGCTGCCGGTATCCAGCGCATTTGCATGCACTTTATTTGTTTTGTCCGTCAGGATTCGCTGATCAGTGAGGCATATTCTGCGGGCGAGAGAAGCTCGTCCAGCTCCGAGGGATCGGTAAATTTTATTTTTATCATCCACCCTTCACCGTATGGGTCTTCATTGACTAATTCAGGAGAATCTTCCAATGCTTCATTGGCTTCCAGCACCGTAGCACTCACCGGCATAAAAAGATCGCTAACCGTTTTTACGGCTTCCACCGTACCAAAGGGATCTTCTTTTTTCAGGTCTTCGCCTACGGTTTCAATTTCGATATAGACAATATCACCGAGTTCCTTCTGGGCAAAGTCGGTAATTCCAACATAGCCTTCGCCATCCTCAATCCTGATCCACTCGTGCTCTTTGGTATACTTCAAATTTTCAGGTATGTTCATTTTAACTCAAAATTTTGCTTAAAATTAAGCTAAATACTGCGATTTTTTAGCATATCACTCGGCCAGTGTGAAGCGCACGGCAATCCCGGCATTGGTATTTGAAATCGGATAAGAAATGGAAGTCCAGGGCTTGGTCTTCTTGTGATCGAAATAGAGCCGGATGCTAAGCCGGTTGTTGACCACATACATGGCCGAAGGACTGATGGAATAGGAACGTGCTCCCTGTGTGGGCTCCGCAATGTTCTGATCCATTCTATAATTCATCGTGATGTCATTGCGGTAGCTAAAGTCCAGTTTGAAAGTAAGCTCATTTTCCAGCTCTACCGGTTCTCCCTGTATTTTGAAGGGCAGACGTACACCCTTTACCCGGTATCCGGCTCCAAAGGTTATCTCCGACATGCCTCGTTCAATCAGCTGATAGTCGATCAGACTCAGAGAAAGGCTTCTGGACTTTTTGTACTCAAAGCGTGCGGTAACACCGTTTTGAAGGGTCATATCAATGCCGATCAGCGGAGCAAATTGCTCCATGATCGTCACATTGGGAAAGACATAGAGCGAATAGAAATTTCCAAAGAGGGTGTCGCGCTCAGAAGGAAATCCGATTTTCAATGAATCGCCATACTGAAAATCCGTTTTAAAATTATTGACCGTCAGGCTCGAGTTATATCCGTGGCTGATATTCAGGCTTGAGAATATCTTGTCAAAGGGCTTCACCTTGCTCAGTCCGCTATAGCGGAAGCGCCAGTTGGGTTTGGGCCGGTTGGCAAAGATGTCCAGAGAGGTTTCCTGGGCTGTTTTGCCCGTATAGGCCGCAATAAATGCCGGAATCAATACGGCCTGCGAATAAGGGCCGTATCCATCGGCATAATCCGGATAGCGGATGGTGTCATTCACATTGAATTCTTCAAAGCTTCCGGAAGAGTAAGGGTTTAACTCTCCCAAAATATTCGAGAAAGTGATTCGGTTGGCCTCAAATTGCTTGTAGGTCTCGGTGATACGGGAAGAGTCCCGCTTGTCAAACATGGTATTCACCGCCATAAAGGAAATCTTGAACGAGCCCTGCCACTGCGGATTCAAATGTTCAAAGCCGTCACCGGTATTTCCGGTAAACTTGAAAAATTCCGAATAATTGCTCATAAGCGAATGCGACCAATTGAGGTCAATGGTCATGCCTTTGACCGGTTCGATTGTAGCCTTGAGGTCGTAGTTCTCCGTGATATTCCGTGTATGCTGAAAGTTGAACGAGCTGGCACGGGTCATCCATTCCCGGGCCGCAAATTCATTCAGCAGAAGGCTGTCGGGCTGAAAGCCAAGCACAAAAGGCCATCCCGGAGCAGAAAATCCATCGGAGAGGCCCAGAAATGCCACATCAGGCATAAAACCCGGGAGCATGCTGCCCTCGGTCTTGTTGTAATTGAAGCTCACACGCTTCAGGCCCATGATAACGCCCAAGACCCCTTTTACTCCCGCGCTCAGCTCTTTCTCTTTTTTGTCTTCCTTTTCACCCGGCTTCTTCTCTTCTTTTTTATTGCTTCTGCTTCTGGGCAGGCGCCCGCCCGTTCGTTGCCGGGTATTGCCCACAGCCAGCTTCAGTATGGGAATTTTCCGGTATAAATTGTTCAGGTTGGCATCGGCATTGACACGAATACTGCGTGAATTTCGAATGTCATTTCCAAAGGAATCCACCACCAGCGAAGCCGCTTTCCAATTATAGTCCGTTGAGTAAGCTGCCCGGGCATTCAGCCAGTCCAGCAGGGGGATCTTCTTGAACGGAGCCTGGTAGTTGAGTGTGATCGTATGAAAATAGTCCGTATTTCTCCCGAGGTGTTTGATATTGGACCAAATGCTGTCCTTCTTCCATTGCTTGTCAATTTTCCCCTCCGGCTCATCAATTCGCGATTTTGCAGTGGCGGATAGGTTCAATTTCAGCGACTTGGTTATGTCCCAGCGCATGTCATAAAAACGGTCCCAGTTGAAGAACTTATTGTAAGAAGTATCGATCAGGGCATCCCCGTAGAGGTCGCGCAGCACCAGTTCACCGTATTGCCGGTTGATATCGGTGCGAAATGAGAAACTGTTGGGCATGGGATTCAAATTGATATCCCGGATAATCCGGAGCCACTTGCTGCTCATCGGGATTAACTTTTTGAACGGCTCTATATAATTTGCTTTGCCCGAGTAGTTATAGGCCAGTCCGCCTTTGTAGCGCTTGATCAGGTCGTATTCCGTCAGCGGATTTCGTTTGAGAATTTCATTGTAGGCATAGGTCAGATTGATATTGGACAGGTCATAGAAATGCGACTTGCCCTTTCCGCTTTTGTTCTTCCGGATATTTGTAAAATTCAGGCTTTTTATGGAAGTGTAATCCTGTATTTGCTTGAGGTATTCTTTTCGCTCAACCCCCTGCAGTTCGGTCAGCCGGTCGTTTACCGGAATATCCAGATCATAGGGATCGTACTCAGGACGGCTGAATGTTTCCGAAATGCCTGCATACATGGGTATGCTAAGTCCGAGGAACTCGGGCAAGAGTTTGCCCAGCTGCAGATTGGTGGCAGCATTGTATTGATAGTAGTTGTCCCGGTAGCGGTCATTGACACGCTGTTCGAGCTGGCCAAATCCGATGGTGTGCATGCTGCCCGATAGTTGAACATCGCCCAGGTCAGCCAGTTTCAGGTCGGCTCTCAGCAGCCCGGCACCTCCGCCCTGCTCATCCATACCTACGAGCCTGAATTCATTGGTCCAGACTTCTGCGCACAAGTCCCTGCCGATCACCCCGTTCTCTTTCGGGTTGCGCAGGCCGATCATGGCCACTTTCACCAGCCCCAGGTTTGGATTGCCGATAATGGTAATGCTACGTCCGTTGCCCAAATCAAGCGTATAGGGAATCGTGCGATCCACTCCGAGGAGGTTGCGCTGCTGCTTGATCAGGCGCAGGCTGTCGAGAGCGATATCGATGAGGTTTTCATCCGGCCACACAGCTCTGCGGCTGCCCTCATTGTTTCCGTTTACGTCATCCGGATTGGTCACCTTCAACGGAATCGCTATTTCATAATAGTTTTCGGTAAAATCATTCCCCAACCTTACAAAGGCATGCATTTCTCCGTCTTTCAACCTTTCAGCCGGCTTGTCTTTCCCATTGTAATCTTCGGCATGGAAAAAGAGCTGCAGGCGCTTGTACTGCCGGAAGTCAAAATTCAGTGTTTTGAATACGGCCTTGGCATCTCCGTCCTGCAGGCCGCAAACCTCTAACTGCATCGATTGTTCATTTTGCAAAAGGGGTGTACCTGTATTGTTTCCGATGAACTGCTCGCGTTCCACCCCCGGTGGCAACAAGTAAGGAATGGGCTGTTTCTTTGAATTTTCCTCCACACTTACAGCCGAAACATTAAAAAACGTTTCGTTATCACCGTCTTCTGCCAGATACTCGCCCGGTGAAGCCAGCGAAAAGCGATAGCGCCTCCATTGGTTGCGAACCAGCTGAAGCCGGGCAAATCGCAGGATGGCCTTTTGGTTAAAGCCGGTCAGAAACATACGCATAAAGCGGATAGATCGAAAATCCTGGATACCTCCGACTTTCGAGTCATAATTATATATGGGTATTTGAAAATGATACCAGTTGATTTCATCCGAGGTACCATCCGGAAAAGAGGCATTGGCCACGACCACATCGGTAATGTAAGGGTTGTTTTCAGGGCTCATACCGCTAAACATCGGAATGCGATACTGATAATATTCTTCATTTTCATTCAGCGTATTATCGCGGTTGAGGTCTTCCGTGTTGGGCAGGTTGCTTCCCTGCTGAAAACGGTCCGACTCGATGGTGGCATAGGTGTTGCCCTCCGCCCCGTCATAATTCCGGTATCGGGGCAATACACAAATTTCAGCTGTTTCAAGCTCCGGAGCGAGGTAGGAAACAAAGTCGTCCGATGAAGGGTCATTGCTAAGTGTATCCAGCACTTCGGCATTGAGCTGGCCATTGTTCACCATGGTCTGAATGCGGCTGATGAAGGGGGCAAAGAAGTCTCTTTCCGCCTCCGAACTGAGTCCGTCAAAGCCCAAATCCTGCCTTTTCAGAACGGCCGGATCGGTCGAAAAGGCATTGGTAATGGCTTGGTTGTTGGGCACTACCCCCCATCCCGTGGTATCCAGATTGGCCTGGGCATCATTTTCGGGAAGCCCGTTTTCAAAGAAGTTGCGCGAGTCTTTCAGCACATCTTCCGAAACATTGCCTAGGTTGATATACATTTCTCCCGAGCCGCTCCGGTTGTCGAAGGGATCCATCACCCAAAAGTCGATATACTCCACATTGGCTGCTTCAAAGTCATTGGTCTCCAGGGCGCGGGTAATACCTCCCCACCGCGACTGCGGATTTTTCAGTGTGCCATCGGGATTCAGACCCGAGGAAATACCGGGCACCCCGTTTGGTGTGGACTCAAAGTTGTAGGGCCCTCTTACTTTGGGCATATACATCAGGTCGAATGTGGCAATCTGCTGAAAAGTAAGTTGGGTCTCCCTTTCAAAAATCTCCTGTTCATTGATGATTCGCACATAATGGCTCGACTGACATTCCGGATGGCTTTTTATGTAGTCGGGTGTGCTGCTTCTGTTTTGAAAGAAAAGCGGGTCCATCGAATACCAGACCAGCTTGGCCCGGTTGTATCCGTAGAGCAGGCTATCAAAAAGGCCGGCCTCGGGGAAAAGCTCCTGTCCATTGCCGTTCACTGCCCCTTTCGGGGTGCTGGCCAGCGACCATGCCGTGAAAGGAAATCGCAAATCATAGTAGGTACGTGTGCCCTCAAAGTCATCAATGTAAACGATGCCACCATCCCCCTTAGCTCCCTGATCGATGGCCTTGTTGTGCCCCGGATTGAAATATGCTCCCTCGGCCACAACATTGATCGATGAGCTGCCATTCACTTTGAGAACGGGCAAATTATCAAGCATGCGGGTCAGGGATGGAAGGTTTTTGTTGTAATGCAAATCCGCACCGTAAATAGAGTTGGAAATCGGGTCGCTTCCGAAATTTACCTTTTGCGTATAGGGCCTTTCGGAGAGGTGCATTTGGGTGGCTCCGAGGGTAAAATTGTCACTTATCCAGTAGTCGAAGCGATTGCCTATCATCGTTTTTTGCTGAAAACCAAACTGGTTGTTGTTTTCGAAAGACACATTGATGGGAACACCAGAGTTCAGTATTCCATCATTGATAATTTTGATTCGCCCAAGGTTATAGTCTATGGTATAGTCTCTGCCTTCAAGCAGTTTTTGCCCACCGGCCGTGACGCTGACCGAGCCTTTGGGCAGGTTGAACGTCCCCAAATATATTTCGGATGAAACCTTTGACTTGTAGCGCCCTTTGAGCAAAAAGCGGTCGAACTGCGGAAACTGCTCGGCTACGATGCGCGTGCTGTCATAGAGTTTTTGGAAGGTATACTTCTCGGCCAGTTCCGGAGGATTTCCGTTTTTGATAAACTCGTTTTTAAGGTGAGAGCCAAAGGGCTCGACCACCGGAAAAATAATCCGTCCTTTTTGCGGATCAATGGTGATGCCCGGCACGAAGTCGAAGACTCCGTCAGCTTGCGGATCCAGCTGGTTGTTGAGCCGGTCAAGCCCCATCACCTTAATGATAGCTTTGCTTTTAATTCCCTCCCCTTCGGGAATGTATCGCTTGTTTCCGCCTCCCGGATCCTGGTAATAAATATCCAGGAAGAAATCTTCGCTGTTCACCTGATAGGCTCCGAGCGAGTAAATGTTCTTCATCATAAGGTCCCAGATCGGGAGCTTGGGTCGGGCAGATGTGCTCTTGAGCATTTTCAGAAATAGCACATTCGGGCTTTGCGGATCAATTGGCACATCCTGTGAAAACTCACCTACACGAAAGGTTTTTCCCTGATACGTATATTCAAATGCTACCCCAAGCACCTCATCGGGTTTGAGTGCCTGGTTCAGAGAGATAAAGCCCAGGCGCGGATGAAGGGTGTACTCGGTGTTTTGTAATTGCCGGGCACGGGTCTTTTCATACGAAGTGATGGGCTTCAGATTGAGTTTGTTGGTAAGGGTGTTGACGACCGTATTGAGCGAACGCGTGCCCGAACTGTTGATCACCTTCTGATAAAGAGTATTGGAGCCATTGTTTGGCACATTGGGGCCGGGGATCACCGAAAAATTGACGGTATCAAAAAGGCGGGTACTTTCTCCCAGATCCATAAAGGCCACCACATCGCGCGTATTTTGAGTTACGCCCGTTGAGTTGGTCACCCAAACTTCGATGCGCGTAATTTGAATAGGCGAATTGATCACCGGAAGGGTTTTCAGTGCTTCTTCATAATGATCGCGAAAATACTGGGCCAGAAAGAAGTGCCTGTTTTCATCATACTGCATGCCCGACACTTCAAAATCGCGTGTCTGAGCACCTCCCTCAATCTGAATATTATCCCTTTTTGACTTTTGCTGTGAGAGAACACTCGTCACGGTAAGACGTCCAAATTTCAATTTCGATTTTAAACCGAAAAGCGACTGGCTTCCCGTAATAAGCGAAGTCGGCAGAGGGAAGCTCACATTTCCGGCTTCTACATTCTGAACGATCTCGTCTTCCGATCCTTCGTAGTTCAGCTTGATCTGATTGTCAAAGTTGAAACTCGGTTGGGTGTTGTAGTTGGTATTGATCTTCATTTTATCCCCGATCTGCCCCGTCACCGACATATTGATGTTCATGTTGAAATCGAAGCCCCCGTTTCGCTGGGCTCTTTGTGGCAGGGTGGGATTTTGGATATTCTGAAAGGTTCCTCCGAAAAGCAGCTCTATCGAGCCTTGGGGACGGATCTCCACAGTGCTGCCACTGAGAAATTTGCCCAACAAATCGTCTTTTTTGAAAAGCTCCAGATCTTCGCTTCTTCCCAGCAGATCGACTCCGCGGGCCCGCTGTCTCCAGTATTCCTCTTCCGAACGTTTGAACTCTTCATTCAGAAAATCATCAAAATCAATATAGCCGGGTGGCCGGTAATTTTGATGGTCATAGGTCTCCACAATAATGTATTCTCCGGTTTCCGGATCATATTCAATGTGCTTGTTGATCAAAGAGGGGTCCTGCAGGTCAAAGGGATTGTAATTGGGATTGCTGTAGAAGTCTCCCTCCCGGTCTTCCAGCGGAAAGGGCAGCTCCACGACAGGCGAATCAACAGCCATGTGCACAGGGAGAATAAACAAATCCGGTGAGATTTCAGCAAAGCTTTTATCCAGCGTTTCCCCCTCACTGGTTCTCCGGTAAGGCGTGGCCGCAAGCAATACGCCAGCCCCCAGGGCAAACATCCATATGGTCCTCATTAAACTCTTCATTCGCTGCGGTCGGGCTGGGTGTTATATGTTTTTTAATGTTTCTTTGATCAGGAGTTCCACACTGTCAAGAGCCGGTTGATGACGAAGGGTTTTTTCAATGCTCTTCTCTGCCTGCGATTTCGAAAATCCAAGCATAATTAATGCAGATAACGCCTCTTCCTTAAGGGTATTGCTTGCCCCTGCCGTCATTGTTTCATCCGGTGCCTTCATCTCCGGCAGTTTGTCTTTCAATTCCAGAATCAGGCGTTTGGCCGATTTCGGTCCAATGCCTTTTATGCTTCTTATTTTGGCTTCGTCTTCGCGCAGAACAGCCTCGGCAAATTCGGCCGGCTGCATGGACGATAAAACCAGGCGCGCAGAAGCCGGACCCACCCCCGAAACAGAGGTGAGCAAACGAAAAAGTATTTTTTCGTCTTCGCTAAAGAAACCGTAAAGGGTATGTGCATCTTCCTTTACATGGAAATGAATAAAGAGTTTGCACTCCTTCTTTCCCTGTATTGAAGCATAGGTATGCAGGCTGATATGAATCTCATAGCCTATACCGTTGTTCTCAAGCACTACCGTTGCAGGGGTAAGCAGCGTTACCTTGCCGGAAATAAATGCATACATGTACTGATATTAATTGCGATTTTGGGCAAGTAGAGGTATAAAGCTATAGGCGGTGTTTTATTGAAAGAATCAAAATTACATAAAATTCAAAGTTGATTCAATAGCGTCTATAATTCCATGTCCAGTTTATGCTTCATCTCTTCTTTTACCTGGGCATCAACAACGGCAATGGAAACCATATTGATGATTTCTCTGACCGAGCTTCCCAGCTGCAAAATATGAATGGGCTTTTTCATTCCCAGCAGCACCGGGCCGATGGCCTCCACATTTTCCACTTCCGATAAAAGTTTATATGCAATGTTTCCGGCTGCAAGGTCAGGAAAGATGAGCGTATTGGTGCGGCCACCGAGCAAATCGCAAAACGGGTAGTTTTGTGCCAGCACATCCTGATTGAAAGCAAGGTTGGCTTGTATTTCGCCATCGGCTACGATCTCTGGGTGAAGATCTTTCATCAGCCGAACAGCCTCGCGCACTTTAATGGTTTCTTCATTTTCGAACGAACCAAAGTTTGAATACGAGAGGAAGGCTACCCGGGGTTCTATGTTAAACTGCCGGACGGCATTGGCTGTCAGCAATGCGATCTCATATAATTCACGCGCATCGGGGTTGACATTTATGGTCGTGTCGGCCATAAACAGAGGGCCTTTGGAACTGTTGAGGATATACATTCCGGCCACTCGCATGCCCGGCTTCAGGGTGCCTATAATCTGCAGAGCGGGACGCACGGCTTCCGAATATTTCCGGGTCAGGCCGCTGATAAAGGCATCGGCTTCGCCCATCTCCACCATCATCACTCCGTAGTAATTGCGGTCGCGCATGGCTTTCTTCGCTTCCAGAAGGTTGAACCCTCTTCGTTTCCTTTTTTCAAAAAGAATTTCCCCGTATTCGTGGCGTTTTTGCTCGTTCTCTTCTGCCCTCGGGTCAACGATCAGCACATCTCCCAATTCAAGATTGTTTTCTTTCATCAGTTTCCGAATCTTAATGGGATTTCCGAGCAGAATGGGCTCTGCTATGCCTTCGTCCTTTACGATTTGAGCCGCTTTCAGAATTTTATAACTGTCTGCTTCGGCAAACACCACACGTTTGGGGTTGGCTTTCGCACGGTTCATAACCACGCGAAGGACCCTAGTCTCGAGATGGAGCCGCTCGGCCAGTTCTTCTTTGTATGCATCCCAGTCTTCGATAATTCTGCGCGCCACACCCGTCTCGATAGCCGCTTTTGCCACAGCCGGGGCCACCGTGGTGATCAGTCGCGGATCGTTGGGCTTGGGAATAATATATTCCCTTCCGTAGCTCATATTCCGAGTATGATATGCCATGTTTACTATTTCGGGTACAGCTTCTTTGGCCAGTTCCGCCAGGGCATATACTGCTGCCAGTTTCATGGCTTCGTTGATCTCTTTGGCATGCACATCAAGTGCTCCCCTGAAGATATAGGGAAAGCCCAGCACATTGTTTACCTGATTGGGGTAGTCAGACCGCCCGGTAGCCATGATCACATCGCTGCGGGCAGCTGTAGCCTCTTCGTAGGTGATTTCGGGGTCGGGATTGGCAAGGGCAAAGACGATGGGATTGGGTGCCATTTTTTTCAACATTTCTCCCTTCAGCACACCTCCTCTTGAGAGCCCGACAAAGACATCGGCACCGTCAAGTGCCTCCGCCAGGGTATGAACATCGCGCGATGTGGCAAAGGCTGCCTTGTACTTGTCCAGGCCTTCACGATCCTTGCGGATGATGCCTTTGCTGTCGGCCATGAAAATATTCGCTCTCTGGGCTCCGAGCGAGATAAAAAGCTTGGCACAGGCCATGGCCGAGGCACCGGCACCGGAAAAGACAAAGCGGGCTGTTTCGATTTTCTTGCCCTGTAGTTCCAGTGCATTGAGCAGGGCCGCACTTGAAATGATGGCCGTGCCGTGCTGGTCATCGTGCATGACCGGAATATCCAATGCTTCGCGCAGCCGCTCTTCGATCTCAAAACTCTCGGGGGCTTTGATGTCTTCCAGATTAATTCCGCCAAAAGTCGGTTCCAGTGCCTTTACCACTTTTACGAACTGATCGACATCTTTCACATTCAGCTCCAGATCAAAGACATCAATGTCGGCAAATTTTTTAAAGAGTACGCCTTTCCCTTCCATCACGGGCTTCGAGGCTTCGGGCCCGATATCGCCAAGACCGAGCACGGCCGTACCATTGGTGATCACACCTACGAGGTTGCTTTTGGCTGTGTATTTGTAAACATCTTCGGGGTTTTCGGCTATCTCAAGACAGGGGATGGCTACACCCGGAGAATAGGCCAATGCCAGGTCGCGTTGGGTATTGGTCGGTTTGCTGGGAATCACTTCAATTTTCCCGGGCCTGCCTTTAATATGGTATTCCAGGGCATCCTGTTTTCTTATTTTCTGATTCATCGTACTTTAAGGTTTGTAACGCGCAAAAATACAGCTACTTCAGCTCAAAACAGCTCATCATCGCGCAAAAGCATCAAGATGGCACTCTGGGGGACAATCATGTATTTTTCGTTGTTGAACTCCAGCTCAAAAGCCTGCTTCTGTAAATAAAGGGCCAGGTCTCCTTCACGGGCCTGCAGGGGAATGTAGCTGACTTTCTCCAGCGGCTCCTTCCAGGGTTCGTCCTCCACGGCTGCCGGTATGGGATAGCCCGGGCCGCATTTTATCACATAACCTGTCCTGATTCTTTCATTTTGCTCAACACCCGGTGGCAAATACAGTCCGGAAGCTGTCTTTTCTTCGGGGCTGGTCGGCTTCAGCAATACCCGGTCGCCAATTACGATAAACCTCGAAAGGTCATCCACATTCAGCTTCATGCCTTTTATTTTTCTTTCTCTTTCAGGGGATCAATGCTCAGGGTCTCATAGATGGCATCCAGTTTTCGGAAGAGGGGCCGTTTTTCTGATCCTGCAGCATAGACAAATCCATAAATCACACAAAGCGCTCCTGACCGCGGGTGCTCGAAGGTGAGGGTATAAAAGAAACCGCCCATGAAGGGGTTGTCGCAGCGCCACAGGCCCCTGCTGTCCAGCACTTTGATCCCGTTGATCGTTCGCTCCTGCTGATAAACGGGCTGTGCCTTGTCCACATAAATAGGATATTCCGGTGAAATCCCGTGAATGTGTTTTACAGCTATGCTGTCCATTATGGAAAAGGGATAGGTGTAGGCTACACGTTCGGCCAGATACTTGTCTTCGGTGGCAAGCAATGCTTTCTTTCGTTCACCGCTGAAGCGGGTCGAATAAATGTCTTCTCTTACCTTCTTCACCTGCTGCCCCTGCCGGTCCTGATAAATCACTTCTTTACGGAGCCAAAAAACATGGCCGCTGTCTGCGATAAACTGAAAATCCTCCGGTATGCGGAAGTGAAATCCCAAATCATTTTGCATGCGCTTCTCTGCCAGCACATATTCGCCCGGAACAAACAATTGCTTTAGTAGCCGCTGATTTTCAAATTTTCTGATTCGCTCAAAAAGGGCTTCTTTCTGTGCTTCAAACAACTCAAGGAAAGAATTCCGGTCGGCTGCCACCAGATAAATCACCTGCTGTTCTCTGGCAAACTGGTTTCGTTTGACTACAAAGAGCTGCTTTTTTGCAAGCATTTCCTTTACCTTTTCATCGCCCAGTTGCTTGCGTACAAAGCGGGTTACCGGGGCATTGCCTTTGGCCAGTGCCACAAAACTCAGATTGCGATATTTATGAAAAACCGATGTGGCTTTTTGATAGCGTGAAAAGTCGCGGATATTGAGCAGAAACTGAGGCTCGGCCTGAGGAAGCACCGGAATGGGGGCAAAGAAGGCCCCCGCAATGCTGTCACTGAACGGGGTTTTCACAAGTGAATCATCCATGATCATCATCACCTGATCCAATTTGCCGCCTGCCACTATGGTTTGCTCGCGGTTATACTCTTCACAGGCACTCAGCATCAGGAGCACTGCTGCGACAACGAAATAACTGCTTTTTCGAATGAGTCTCATGGCTGCCGAATTTAGATTGCTACCTTGATGACCATCCCCGGTTTCAGGTAGCGGTGGTTATCCAACTTGTTGATTCGTTTCAGGCTGTCCACCGTATTCTTTGGAAATTTTTTCGAAATCTCCCAAAGCGTGTCGCCCGGTTTGATGGTATATTGCTGATAACGCATATGCTCAGCACCTGTCGTATTGCCGGCTGTCTGAGATTTGTCAATTTTATCTTTCGAACTTTCGCTCCCTGCTGTTCCCATCTTTTCTTCGCGGCTCATTTTGTCAATGGCGGCAAATTGCTTTTCCTGTGCTTCGGGCACATAAATGGTCAGCTTCTGCCCGGCATAAATCCTGCTCGATCGCAGGTTGTTCCAGAGTTTTATGTTTGAAGTGCTCGTGTGAAACCATTGGGCAATAAATCCCAGATTATCCCCCGATTTTACTTCATACTTCACGGCTTTCATTCCATCGACATTCGGCCCAAATTTATTTTTTATCTCACCGTACCTCGCTGCTTCTTCAAATTTGTGCGAGGTCTTTGCCTCCTCCATGCGGGCATCGGCCATGGCAATTAATGTATCGCGTTTGTTCTCAAAAGCAAGCAGCTTATCGTAGGGGAGGCGTATGGGGTAGCCCTCTTCGGGGTCGTAGGGAATGACTTTTTTTCTCAGGGCCGGGTTCAAGAATGCGAGCAGGTCGGGATCCATATCAATGTACCGCGCAACGGTATCCAGTTCTATGAGCTTGCGGAAAACAATGGTATCGAGCATGGCAAAATCAATATTGGTATCCAGCGGATGAATTCCGTAATCGCGGTAGTGATTCATTACGTACATAGCCGCGATAAATGCCGGCACATAACCTCTGGTCTCGCGCGGAAGATATTTGCGAATGGCCCAGTAATCTTCTTTTCCCCCGCTTCTGCGGATGGCTTTGTTGACATTGCCCGGGCCACAGTTGTAGGCGGCAATCACCAGGTCCCACTTACCGTATAGGGTATATAAATCCTTCAGAAAACGGGCGGCTGCCTCGCTCGATGCGTACGGATCTCTGCGCTCATCGATATAGGTATTGATCGTGAGCTTGTACATGCGGCCGGTCGGGTACATAAGCTGCCAGAGACCTGTGGCTCCGGCTCTTGAAACGGCCGTTGGGTTCAGTGCCGACTCGATGATTGGCAGATACTTTAGCTCGTGGGGCAGTTCGTATTTATCAAGCACTTCCTCAAAAATGGGGAAATACACTTCGGAAAGGGCTGCCAGTTTGCTCACCTGCTCACTCGAGCGCCCCAGATACATTTTTATGTAGCTTTTGACAATGTCGTTGTAAACCATCGGCAGAGGCGCATTAAGCCTGGCCATCTGTTTCTCGATGCGGGCATCATTCAGTTTGAGTTTTTTCTCTTTGCGCACGGTGTGTTGCTCGGTCTTTTCCCTGTTGCCGTGGCGAAACAATACGCCACTCAGGCTGTCGAGTCTCCGGTAAAAAGGCTGGCATTCCTCCTCGATGGCGGCCGGCTCTTTTTGTGCATGAATCACCGGAAGCAATGCAAACAGCAGAAGAGAAAGTAAGAAAATTCTTTTCATATGCTCTTAATCCTTTATTGTCGACTCCAGTGATGCTGAAAATTCGAGCAGTTCCTTTTCGCCTTTGTAGCGGCCGGTCACCTGTAAGCCAAACGGCATCCCGTTGCTGTGTGTTCCGAATGGCAGCGATATGGCCGGAAGGCCTGTCAGGTTTGCGTGTACCGTATAAATATCATTCAAATACATAGCCACCGGATCATCTGTTTTATCACCTATTTTGAAAGCAGTCCCCGGTGTGGACGGAGAAATGATAAAATCATACGAATCCAGAATCTCGTTTGTTTTGTCCACAAGCAGTTTTCTCATCTTTTGTGCCCGGGTGTAGTAGGCATCATAATAGCCCGAACTAAGCACAAAAGTGCCCAGGAGGATTCTCCGCTTTACTTCTTTGCCAAATCCCTGCGAACGGGAGAGGGTATACACTTCTTCAATGGTCTCTGCCTCCCCGGCCCGGTATCCGAAATGCACTCCGTCATAGCGTGCCAGATTGCTCGAAGCCTCGGCAGTCGTAAGGATATAGTAAGCCGGCACCACATAACGGATATAGGGAAATTCCACCACCTCTACGGCATGCCCTTCGGCCTTCAGTTTTTCAATCATTGCCAGGGTAGCTTCCCGAATCTCCGGGTCAAGTGCTTCTCCGTTCAGCACTTCCGAAAAACATGCGATGCGTCTGCTTTCCGGTTTCGGGTCTGTAATTGTTATTTCGGGCAGGTCCTCGTTGAGCGCGGTAGCGTCATATTCGTCAGGGCCCGAAATACAGGACAGAATACGTGCAGCATCTGCCACATTGTTTGCAAAGACGCCTATCTGGTCAAAAGAAGATGCGTAGGCAATCAAACCGTAGCGCGATACCCTTCCGTAAGAAGGTTTCAGGCCGACCACTCCGCAATAGGAGGCGGGTTGCCTCACCGAGCCCCCCGTATCGCTTCCCAGCGCTGCTGTGCACATACCCGCCTGAACCGCAACTGCCGAGCCTCCCGAAGAGCCCCCGGGGACGCGCTCGGGGTCGATTGCATTGTGTACGGGGCCATAGACGGAGTTCTCATTGCTTGAGCCCATGGCAAATTCATCGCAATTGAGGCGGCCGATAACAATGGCTCCGGCTTCTTCGAGTTTGCGAATGGCCGTAGCCGAAAAAAGTGATTCGAATCCTTCCAGGATTTTTGACGCAGCCGATACTTTGTGGTCTTTGACCACAATCACATCTTTGTTGCCGAGCACCGCACCGTAAAGCGGCTTCCATCCACCCTGTGCTATGTCGGCATCTATGGCATCGGCACGTGCCAGCGCTTCTTCTTCATATACTTCCACAAAAGCATTCAGCGATTGGCCCGACTCAATGGCCTTTAGGTAGCGCCTTACGACCTCCCTGACCGTCACTTCGCCAGCGCGTACCGCTTCCCCGATGGATTCCAGACTCCTGAGATTCAACATATAAACGGATTCTATGGATTTTAGCTTTCCTTGGAAGGAGCTTCTTCATCTTCTCCTTTCATGCCCTTTTCGATTTCTCCCTTCACACTGTTCTTGGCATTGTTGAATTCTCGGATTCCTTTGCCTACACCCCGCATCAATTCAGGAATTTTTCGTCCACCGAAAAGCAAGAGAATGGCAAGTAAGATGATGATCCACTCCGAACCACCCGGCAATCCAAATAGCAGTATATAATTCATAAGAATAAAATTTCTGTAAAATTAGAAGTATTCCGTAGTAAAACAGGCATTTAGCGCCTTTATTTCGAAAGCATCTTTATTTGTAAAGCCAAAGGGCCGGATTAAGTTTCACCGGTTTACTGCCACTGCTTTTCCAAATTTGAAACTCCAGCTCCGATTCGCCCGACTCCGGATCGGTGTAGACCGTTCCGATCTCCTGCAGGGCGCTTAGCTTTTGCTGTTTGACTACCGACACGGCTTTCAGATTGCCGTAGGCCGTAAAATAAGTGCCGTGATTGACCAGTACCATACGGTGGTAGGTGGGCGTATAGAAAATCGCTTCCACCGTTCCCGGAAAAACAACCCTGACGGGCTCTTCTTTGTTTGTGCTGATGCCGATTCCCAGGCTGGTTACCATTTGTGAGGGCAACACCGGATGAGGACGCTTGCCGAAATTCCGGGTAATGCTTCCGTGCGCCACCGGCCAGGGCAGTTTTCCCTTGTTCGACTCAAAACTGGCTCCCAGGGCTTTGGCCTCCGGAGTCAGCGAGTAGACCCGCCCTCCGCTCTTTTCCTTTTTCTTCATGGCCTCGGCTATCAGTTCCTCTATTTTCCCTTCGATGGCCCGCACGGCCCGCTCTTTTCTTGCCATCTCCTGCCGGTAGAAGGCTTCCTTGTGTTCAAAGTTCTTCACCTGCCGGCTCAGCTCTTCCTGCTCTCTGGCCAGCAGCGCCTGTTGTTCGCGTTCGCTTTTCAGGAGTTTCTTTTTTTCATCCCGCAGGGCTTCCTGCTCGGCTATTTCCCGCTGAATATTGGCCTGCGCTTCTTTGATCAGGGCAGCCTGTTTCTCGCGGTATTCCCCGTATATTTTCAAGTATTTCAGCCGGTTGTAGGCATCGTTGAAAGTAGGGGCGCTAAATACAAAAAGCAGATAGTCGTAATGATTGCTGTGGATATAGGTCTTGTAAATAAGGCGGGCATATTCATCCTTCAGCCTTTCCAGGTCTTCGTTCAGCGCTTTGATGACCTCTTCTTTTGTACGGATTTCGTGCTCAATGGCTTTGATCTGGCGCTCGATATTGCGTACCAGCTCCCTGCGGGTTTGCAGTTGTTTTTTGAGTGTGACAAGGCTGTGCATCGAAGACTTCTTCTTCGATTTGATTTCCGTGATCTTTTTCTTTGTAAAGCGGATTTCCTGCTCAAGTTTTTCCCGCTCTTTCTTCAGCCTGCCGATCTCATCGCTCTGAGCACCGAGCATAAGCGGGATGAACAAGGCCAGAATCAAAAGGTATTTAATGTATGCGCTCATATTTTTGCGGAACTACAAAGACGATGTTTACCTTCTGGTCCACTTTCACACTGCTGAATTCCAACCAGAGATTAATCGTACTTTCCGCTTCCAGGCGGATCTTTCTTCGCTTCGAAAAATACTGCGAATCCACCGGGGAATAATCCAGATAATCCACAGTCAGAAGGCGTGGCGGTTCTTTTTGACGCACATTTAGGGCATCGATGAGAAAGCTGCCACCCCGGATGCGCATTTGGATTAAAAATTCCTCGGAACGGAGCTCCAGGTAGTAAAAGCTGCTGTCCATCGTCATTGATTCCACATTCATTTCACCAAAGGCCAGATTGCCACTGATAAGGGATTCGACCAAGGCAAAATCCAGGGGGGCCTTGTAAACGGCTTCTGCATTTTCAATGGGTTCGATGGCATATTGCTTATGAACCCGATCGAGAAAGCGAATGCTGTCGCGCGTGATCAGTACCCGGGCCAGCTCCACACCAAATGCCGGTGCGATAGACATCCACACGGCACTGTCGCGAATCACCCGTATACTGCCCTTAAAAGACTGCTTCTTTTCCGGTGTTTCGTATTCAATACGGGCCCTGGCCAGGAGGGTGCTATAGTGAAACTGGGCCTCGTGCACCCGCTGCAGCACTTCCTCCGGAGCCAGCATGGCCGTATGGCCGCCTGCGCTCTTCGTGATACGGCAGGCTGCTGTCAGAAGCAGAAAACCCAGCACGAGCAGAGCCGTTTTATTCATATAGTTTCCCATCGCTAATTTTCTTTTCCAGCCACTCCGATCCTCCTCCGTTTTCTGCCGCTTTTCGCCAATATTCCAGCGCTTTACCCTGCTTCCCGAGCCGGTATAAAACGTCTCCGTAATGTTCGAGTATGACTCCGTTTTTCATTCCTCCATGGTTGAGGGCCCGCTCCAGCCATTCGGCCGCTTCGCTGTATTTCCCTTCTTTATAGAGTATCCACCCGTAGGTATCTTCAAAATTGGAGTTGCGCGGCTGCAGTTGATTGGCCCGTTCAGCCATGAGGGCAGCCCGGTCGAGGTGCTCTCCCCGCACGGAAAGGTAGTAGGCATAGTTGTTGAGCAGCAGCGGATTGTCGGGGTTGAGTTCCAGGCTCTTTTCGTAGGCCGAATCGCTCAGGACATGCTGCCCCTTTTCGTGATAAATATCTCCGAGGCGGGCATATATCTCGGCCTCAAGGGTTGGATTTCCGGCAGAAATAATGAGCGCCTGCTCAAAAACATCCCGGGCTTTGTCGTAATCCTTCATCATCAGATAGGCCATTCCTTTCATAAACCAGGGAAGCGGTTGATTCGGAAAAACACTCAGGGCTTCATTGCTCAGGCTCAGTAGAGTGGCATATTCCTGCTCTTCGAGTGCAAGAAAGAGGGCATCCTGCCAGATTTTAAAATTGCTTTCTTCCAGTGCCAGTGCCTTTTTGTAGCTTTCCAGCGCTTCTTTTTTTCTTCCCGTCATTTGCAATATCTGCGCTTTGCTTGCCAGTGCCAGACCCGAGTCGTGGTCGGCCTCGGCCATCCACTCGCTGAGTTGCAGTGCAAAGGAAGTCCCTTCCGGACTTTGGCCATAGCGTTGCAAATAGCCGTAAATAAACTGTGCTTTGGTATTCAGGTCCAGATCGGGCGAACGAAAGGCCACTTCGATGAGGCGTTTGAAACTATCCATATCTCCCTGTGCGAGATAGTAGTTGGCCAGGGCATAAGCCGCCCTTGCATTTTGCGGGTCTTTTTCAAGTATATCCCGATATACGGCCATCGCTTCGCTGCCGCGGTTGTTGGCACTGTAGAGATCTGCCAGCATATTGAGATATGACAGATCGCCCGGATTGGCTTTGATCAGTTTCCGTATTTCATTTGCTGCACCCTCTACGTCATTCATGCGCAGATAGAGGCCTTTTTTTGCCTGTATGATTCCTTCATCTATCCCGATCACCTTTTCCAGGTGGTCATATGCTTCGATGGCTTTCCTGTTGTCGCCCTTCATCTCATACACCATGGCAAGGCGGGCGATCAGGCTCCGGTCGCGCGGATTCTTTTCGACCAGCGATTCCAGTATGGATGCAGCTTCGTCATAGCGCTGAAAGTATGTCAGAACCTCGGCATAGAGCAATTGGTAAAAAACGTTTTCGGGTTCGAGCCCGGCAGCTTTGCCTGCATAATAAAGGGCTTCCGTATAGTCGCTGTGTTTTTTGTAAAGCGCTGCCACGTGAAAATACGGGGCGGCCTGCTCGGGCTCCGCTTTGATGACTTTCAGAAAAAGATCGAGGGCTTTGTCGTCATTGCCGATCATCTTTTGCTTCAGCGCTTCATAGAAATCGGCTTTGGCACTTTTTCCTCCCGGAAAATCGCCTCCGCCACCCAGTTGCAGATTGCGAACCTGCCCGCTGCGGCTGCCTCCGCAGGCTGCCAGCAACAATAAAAATCCTATCAGCAAACCCGTCCTCATTCGACAATGCTTGTGTAGTCGCCCAGACTCAGATCCTCTGCACGGCCTTTTAATGTGACATGGTTGCTGATCATCGCATTTTCAATGATTTTATTCTCGATGTGGCTGTTTGCCTGAATGACCGAATTGCGAATGACGGCATTTCGAATCACCGTACCGCTGCCGACAGAGACGTGGGGCCCGATGACGGCATGGCTGATCTCTGCTCCCTCGGCTATAAAGCTGGGCGGAATCACAAGGGCATTCTCAAGATCGGCAGACGGACTCACCAGCTCTTCGCCCTTTTCGAGCAGAAACTCCAGCACCCTCTGATTGGTGTACACAAAGTGGTCTTTGTTTCCGCAATCGAGCCACTCGTCCACCTCGGCCACATAAAATTTCTGACCCTTGCTTTTCATTTCTTCGAGGCAGGTGGTCAGCTGATACTCGCCTTTCACCCGAATGTCATTTTCCAAAATTCTTTGAATTTCATCCCGCAGTATCGGCCCGTTTTTGAAGTAATAAATACCGATAATGGCCAGGTCGGATACCGGTGTCTGCGGCTTTTCCACCAGTTCGGTAATAACTCCCGCCTCATTGACTCTGACCACGCCAAAAGCCGATGGGTCATCTACCTTTTGTACCCATATAATGCCGTCTTTTTCGGTATCGATTTTAAAGTCGGCCCGGAAAAGTGTGTCGGCAAAGGCCACCACCACCTTGTCATCGAGAAGGGATTCGGCACAGTAGATGGCGTGTGCCGTCCCGAGCGGCTGATCCTGATGAAAAATATGCCCTTTGGCTCCTAGGGCTGCCGCCACTTCGAGGAGCCGGTCTTCGGCTTCCCGGCCAAAATCGCCCGTTACAAAACCGATGTGGTCAATCTTCGCATCCATAGATCCGATGATGTCTTCGGCCAGTCGCTGTACGATGGCTTTGCCCGCAATGGGCAGCAGAGGCTTCGGCACGGTGAGCGAATGGGGGCGGATGCGGCTGCCGCGGCCCGCCATGGGTATGATCAGATTCATTGTTTATTGGCTTTTCGTTCTTCCGGCTTTCTCCGGTCTGCAAATAAAAGCATAACGAGGGATATTGAAAATCATTTTACTTCATTTAGCGGCTGCCGGTATGGCCAAAGCCTCCCGAGCCTCTTTCGCTCTCGCTCAACTCTTTCACTTCCAGCCAGTCCACACTGTCATGACGAGCCACCACCATCTGGGCAATGCGGTCGCCATCGGCAATTTCGTGGGTCTGGTCCGAGAGATTGACAAGTATGACTTTTATTTCACCACGATAGTCGGCATCGATGGTGCCCGGGGCGTTGGCTACGGTAATTCCTTTTTTTGCCGCCAGACCGCTGCGCGGGCGTATCTGGGCTTCGTAGCCCACGGGCAACTCTATGAAAAGGCCGGTAGGCACCATGAGGCGCTGCAGCGGGGCAATGTGGAGAGGCGCATCCAGATTGGCCCGGAGATCCATGCCGGCCGAAGCCGGTGTGGCGTAGTGCGGCAGGGCATGCTTTGAATGATTAACCACTTTTACTTTCATGCCTGCAAAGATAGAGATTGAAGTTTCACAGTTAAAATTCCAGTTATCCCGTTACTTTGCGTGTTAAGACGGTAAGAATTTCGATATCTTTTTTTTATAATTTGCATATACCGTTTTTTTTTACATTGTCCTCTATTAGGC
>WFPF01000068.1 GCA_015487695.1 Chitinophagales bacterium | reverse complement strand
CTATCATACCAATACATTAATCAGCATAAATAGTCTATTCCTGAAATTCTAACGTTGAAATCTTCCACTTACGCAGGGGGCTTCCTGGCGCAGAGCCGCTTCATATCATAGTGTTTTTCGAAAAACTCATCGCACCAGAGGCAGATATTTTTCAGCTCGCGGGTACGCGCTTTGGCGTAGTCGCGGCTGATGCCGAGTGATTCGCCCATAGCCAGCGGGTCGCCTTCATTGATTTTTTCAAATACCGGATTACGGGCCAGGCGGGCCAGCACATCGGCTACTTTTTCCCTGCGGGCATCGCCCAGCGCCTCTTTGGTGCCGGGACAACAGGGATTGATCTGCCAGAGTTGGATACTTACTTCCTGCGGGATGTCCTCCTGCCCCGTCAGGAATCCGATGCCCCCGGAGAGCACGGCACAGAAATTATGATCCGGGTTCTGATACCAGATGCCTTTTTGCAGCGCCCTGCCACGGGCCCAGTTGCCACCCAGCCACATGTCTTCGGTAGCCCCCCAGAATCCGAAACTGGCCACTTCTTTTTTTACAAAATTTTCCTTCTTCACCAGCGGATCGGTTTCTTCATCGCTCATACCGCGTGAGAGAAAAAGCTGGCGAAGCCATTCCATGCGCTCGCCTTTTTTCTTGTGGTAGCGGTCGATGCTGGCAATGTCAATGCGGGTCACCCCCTTTTCAAGGAGCTGATCGAGGCGTTCTTCCGTCATCAGGTCGCCATTGGTCTGCAACATGATCTGGGTCTTTCCCCCGTATTTCTCGCGGAGCCGGTCGAGGATGGCATAGAGCAGTTTCCGTTCGGCCAGGGGCTCACCGCCCGAAAGAATAAGGCGCTCGACCCGGTCGGGCAGGTTCCCGATGATGGCCATACACTCTTCTTCGCTGAGGCGGGCCCCTTTTGGTCCGCTCATATTGTAGCAGTGGTCGCACTGGTCGTTGCAGAGCTGTGTGAACACCCAATATACTGACTCGCAATGGTTGAAGTCGTGCCCGTTTTCCTTTATTTGCTGATCTTTCATTGGTCTTTGTTTTTCTTTTTGCTTTCTTCTCTTATTCCGGTCCAGAAATCCATTTCCTTCTTTGCCCCGCTTGCTGTATCACGTATAAAATCGCTGCGCTGGGCATAAATTTTCAGTTGTCCCTGCTCCATACGGGCAATGCGGTCGCCCATGCAGAGGGCTTCTTTCAGGTCGTGCGTGACGAAGAGCACGCTGATCCGGTATTCCCTGCAAATGCGCAGAAAGAGTTCCTGCATCTCTTCGCGGGTGCGGCTGTCGAGTTTTCCGAAAGGCTCATCGAGCAGCAAGAGCGTAGGATTGATGATGAGCGCTCTTCCGAAGGCCACCCGCTGTTGCTGACCGCCCGATAGCTGCTCCGGCATTTTCCCGCTGTGCCCGGCCATACCGAGTTCGTCCAGCAGTTGCTCCGTCCGCTGTCGGATTTCTTTTTCAGGCAATTTCCTTACCCGCAGTCCGAAGGCCATATTTTCAAAAACATTGAGATGCGGAAAGAGCAGTGTTTCCTGATAGAGGTACACCATGCCCCGTTTTTGTGGCGGCAGGTGCAGTACCGGGCGTCCGCGGAGCAATACTTCGCCATCGTCCGGCTCTTTCAGTCCGGCCAGAATTTTGAGCAGGGTGGTTTTGCCACTGCCCGAACGGCCGAGAATGCTGAGGATATCGCCTTCACGAACAGAAAAAGACAAATCCCGCAGGACCGTCTCCCTGCCGTATGATTTTTTGAGTTTTTCTACTTCCAGCATATTCTTTTCATTCATATCACTTCATTCAGATCAGGCGGATTAAGAAACGTTTGTTGACCCAAAGCATAAGCAGGGGCGGAAAAACAAGAAGCAGCGATGCGACAGCCGCCATATGCGGATTGGCCTCAGAGATGTAGCGATACACCTGTACGGTGAGGACGGGAACCCTTCCCATGCCGATGTAGGAACTCAGGCCGTATTCAAACCATGAAATGAGAAAAGTTTGAAAAAGGGCCAGGGCCAGTACACCCCGGGATAGCGGGAAAAGCACCCTCCGGTAGCGCTGAAAAGAACCCGCTCCGAGGGTTGCCGCGAGGGCATCCATGGTCAGCAGGCGTTCGTTCCAATAGCCCGAAAAGAGGATGACCGCATAGGGATAGGCAATGAGAAAATGAGCGAAGATCACACCGGCCACACTGCCGTTCCAGCCCAGTCGCACAAAGAAAATATAGATGGCAGCAGCCAGTACCACGGGCGAAAGCACAAAAGGAAAGTAGGCCAGCAGGAGGAGGCCGTTGCGATGGCGGCTCAGGGCCATCCAGCGGGAACTGAGAAAGGCTGCCAGCGTGCTGATAAGGCTGACTCCGGCAGCAATAGCCAGCGAAAGCCCCATGCCACCAATGACGGCATAACGCGAAGCGAAACTCCAGGCCCACCATTTGCTCGTCAGCGCATCGGGGAAAAGCATGGGAAAATGCCAGGATGACGAAAAAGAAAGCAAGAGCAGGTAGGCAGCCGGCAAAACGAACAGCGTAGCCAGGAGTACCCACAATATCTTTCCTATAGCAGGCTTCATCTCAGACCTCCTTTGCTTTTGCGCAAGAGTATCACTGCTAAAACGCTTAGCATCATATAGGCAAAGACGATGGCAAAACCCTCGGGCCGGTCTTCGAGATTAAACCTGCTGAGCATGCGCACGATCCTCACCGAAAGCATCTCGGGCGAACTGCGTCCGAGCAGCAGGGGTACCTCATAAGACCCGAATACGAAGAGCGCATAGAGGCTGACAGCCGGCCATGTTTTTCGCAGAATCATAGGCAAGACCACCCGCCTGAGGCTTTGCCCGTAGCCGGCACCGAGTACCCGTGCACTCTGCACCTGCTCCCCGATTCGCTCGTTGGCATAGACGCGGTCGAGGTAGATGCTGAAAAACGCAAAAGCCAGCAGAAAATGCACGAAAATGATCCCCACTCCGTAGGGATCGTTTACCAGTTCCGGAAATTCCTGCGGTGACTCTATCCAGCCGGCACGAAAAGCCAGAGAAGCGAGCCAGCCACCACCGCTAAAGAAACGAAAGGCAAAAAAGGCCAGCACGAGGGCAGGCATGGCCAGGGGAAGATAAAAGATGCGGCTCCTGCTTTGCTGCATCAGCCGCCCGCGGCCGGAGATCACCAGCGCCAGAGCCGAGGCATAGGAAAGCAGTACAGAGACCATCATGATATATGCACTGTAGGCAAAGGTCTGCCACAGCGTGCCCCGGCTGATGAGCGAGTCCCAGTAGCGAAGGGTAAAGCCCGGAGCCAGGCTGCCGGCCAGCCCCACACTGTAGAGCAGGGCATAGATGCCCCCCGCAGCCAGAGGCAGCAAAGTAAGCAGGACATGCAATGCCAGTCCTGCTTTCCGGTGCAGGTATCTAATTCTCAATGACTTTTTTTCTAAAATCCTCATAAAGACGGATCATATATTCCGCATCAAATTCACGTATGGCTTTTTCCCCGATTTCATCCCGTGAGGGCGAATACTTTCGATGGGGAATGGCGGCAAATTTCTTTTGCCATTCCCGGGACAGTTTTTTACGGGCCAACACCGTTCCATCGCCCCAGACGGCCGGGTCGGCCTTGCGCCACTGCGCTTCGGGTGAGATCAGAAAATTGGCCACCACCATGGCTCCGGCTTTATTGGCTCCGTTGGCCATGATGCCCATGTAGTGGGAGTTTTGAATGCTGCCGTGATCGGGCACATAGGCCCTCGTGCTTTCGGGAAAGAGGCCCTGCAATATCTTATTGTCCACTTCCGCATCGTTGTTGCTCATGCTGAAATTGAGCTCCCCGTTGATAAAGAGCTGATGCAGGGACGCCACCGCATCCGGGAAAGTCTCACCCCTGCGCCAGAAATACTTCTTATAGTGGTTCAGCCAGTCCCAGAGCTTGCCGCTGTATTTCAGATAAGTCTTCTCACGGAAAGGTCCGTAAAAAGTGTCGGGTGCACCGGCCAGTTCTGTCAGAAAAGCCTTCAGCAGGGTCATACCCGTAAAATCGTTGGAGAGGGTGAATGTGCCCGGACGGGCCTCGACATAGGCGGCCAGGGCCTCCATATTCCGGGGCGGATCGGGCACGCGCAGCGAATCGTAAATGATCACCTGCTGCACATTGCCCCACGGGCATTCATAGCCTTCCACGGCCTGTTGAAAATCAAAGGCGATGAAGGGGTTGTCAAAATCGATATAGCGGCTGTTGGGCAGCTTCTCTACAAAGGGACCGAAGAGGCCTTCAATCTGACGGAGCTGATAAAAAGTCTCTCCGTTGATCCACCCCATGTCGATGCCGCCCCTGCGGATACCGGCTTCCTTTTCGGTCATCACCTGGCTAACGATGCGATTGCCCTGCCCTTCCAGCAGCACGAGATGGATGCCGTAGAGGCTGTCGAGTTTCGGCTTCACATATTCATTCATATAGCGGTTGATGAAGGGATCGCCCTGCCACATCATGAGGTGGACGGTGCTGCCACGTGCCTCCTGCAGCACTTCTTCCCAACTCATCTGCAGAGGACTCAACTCCGCCTTGCTCTCTGCCTGCCGGCAGGAACTCAGAAAGAAGCTCAGAAAGAAAACTGCCGCCAGGCCCATGCGCCCGGCAGCAGAGTCTTTTCTTAAAATCCTCATGGCGATCTTCTTAAAAAGCATATCGAATACCAAACTGAAACTGCCTGGGCGGGCTGGCATTTTTACGAACGAGTACACCGCTCGAGGCCGGCCCCACCTGTATCTGATTGCTCTGGGTGGCATTGTTGGCATATCCGCTCAGGTTTTGTGCATTAAAGATATTAAAGACATCCATGCGGAGTTCCAGCTTTTTGCCGGCCAGCGGCAGGTCATATTGTACACCCGCATCAAAGGCGACCGACCAAGGCAGGCGGTCGCTGTTGCGTGCTTCACCGGGCGAGCGGTCGCTGTTGCCCACATAAGAAGCTCCGAAAGCCCGGCCGTCCCCGTTCAGATCGGTAGTGCCATAAATGCCGGCATCGGGTATGCGGTTGATCGGTTGACCGCTCTGCATGAGCCCGGCCACGGAAAGATGCAGGCGTTCGAGCGGCCAGAAATAGAAGATGGAATGAATGACATGGGTACGATCGTTGAGCGAAGGGCCCCACTCGTCTTCAAAGCGGTTGGCATCCTGGGCCTTGAAGTTGATGTCATCGGTGTTGTTGCGCAGGCGCGAGATGGTATAAATCAGGCGATAGGCATAGTTGTCTTTTCCCCGGTCTTTCTGCAGGTTGAACGATGCGGCCCAGTAGCGCGAGCTGCCACCTGTTTCGGTCATGGTGATGTTGCGGGCAATGCCCCGCAGTGTGTCGTTGCCACTCAGAGCAAAGGGACGGCCTGCATCGTCATAAAATATCGGTACTCTGCGGCTTGCATCGGCATCGGTCTGGCTTCGCACCTGCACGTTTTCCGGATCGATGGGCCAGGCGGCCGGGGTGTTCACATCAACCAGGCGGAAGAGGTTTTCGCCCCGGTTGTGCATGAGGTCAACGTAAAATTTCACATACTTGCTCACCTGGTGCTGCAAACCGAGTGAGAACTGGTGGGTATAGGGATTGTCATACCCGTTGGGGTTCAGTATGCGTCTTTCATTGCTGAAGATGCCTTCGCGAAGCGGAGCCAAATCTGCGGCATCGGGGCCCTGAAGGTATGGGACGCTGCCAAAGGAAGCCGCCAGATTGCCTTCATAGGTCATGGCATCCACATCGGCCGTGGCCGGCAGATAGCCGTCTTCTTTCAGGCGGGTAAGCTGGGCTTTGTAGTCGGCAGATGTCGTATTTTGCTGGAGTGCATCGCTGTAGATGGCATAGACGATCTTGTCATAGAAGATTCCGTAGCCTCCGCGCAGCGAAGTCCGGGCAGAGAGTTTGTAGTTGAAGCTCAGCCGGGGAGCTATGTTGTTCCAGTCGCCCGTGGCAGCCGCTCCGCGGCTCAGGTTGTCGTAATCCCAGCGCAGGCCCAGCGAGAGGTTGAGACGATTGTTGAGCGACCACTCATCGTTGACATAGAGGCTGAAAATATTTTGTGTGGCTCCGAAGGAAGCCGGCCGCAGTTCAACGCTGTATTGCAGGACCTCCACATCCGAAGGAATATCCGTCACATCGAGGGCGGCTCCCCTGCCGCTGGCCGCCAGTGTTGCCAGTTGCTGCTCGTTCAGCTTGACCAGGTAGTTGCCATTGGGGTTGAGCCCGCCATAGAGCAAATGGGCACTGCTCAGCAGCTCTGTTCCAAACTTGATCGTGTGCTTGTCAAGATAAAAAGAAAACTTCTGCTGAAACTGCAGAGTGTTCTCGCGCGAGTCGAATGAATAGCCGGGATGACCGAGTACGGCAATGCTTTGCTCGGACGGATCAAGAACCACTGTCTGCGGACTGGCAGCATTGCGCGGACGTGCATAGTTCCAGCGATAGCGGCTGTACTGCACATTGCTTGACGAGGCAAAGTTTCCTTTCACGTAGCTGTTTTGCCAGGCAGCGATAAATGAATTC
This sequence comes from Chitinophagales bacterium, assembly GCA_015487695.1. Classification (GTDB taxonomy): domain Bacteria; phylum Bacteroidota; class Bacteroidia; order Chitinophagales; family S012-47; genus S012-47. The sequence continues at coordinate 9,971 of WFPF01000068.1, read as the reverse complement.
TGGTCCTGCACAGACCCTGCCGAGGGAAAGGTCACACCCCCATCGAGACCGCCACCCTGTCGCTCTATCTGCCGCAGGCCGAGGTGCACCCGGAAGGTCGAGCGCCAGCGATCGTTCCACTGCTGATCAAGGCGGGCCGAGAGGTAGTTGAAGCGGTTGCTGCCACGCACTGTCTCATTCACCCCGAGGGCCGGAGAATTGAGGAGGTTGTCTTTCAGGTCGTAGCTTTCTTCGGCATTGACGTAGTAAAAGGTCTTGTCCTTTTTGATGGCTCCGCCAAAGGCAAATCCCCCCTGATAGCGCTGGAAGCCATCTTTTACGAAGTTCCCGCTGAGGTCGCGCTGGGCAAACTGCGATTTGCCGTCAATCACGGGACCCGGGCGGCTGATTACAAAGGCTTCTCCCCGGAATTCGTTGCTTCCCGAGTTGCTCATCACATTGATGACTCCGTTGCCACTGAGGCCGTACTCGGCTGAATAGTTGTTGGAATATACCGTGATGTTGCGCACCATCCCCACGGGAATGGGAAACTTCATTCCTCCGAGAAACTGCTCGTTGTTATCCATTCCGTCAATGAGATAATTGGTGTAAAGCCCGTTGGCTCCGTTGATGCTGACGAAAGGAGCCTCGGGATAAAAGCCGGTGGACTGCACCACCGTGGGCAGGCGGAAGAGTGCCCGGCTGATGTCGCGCCCTTCCACGGGCAGTTCGCTCAGCTCGCTGTGTGTGAGCTGCGAAGAGACTTCGGCATTGCGGGTGTTGATGTGGCTGGTATTGGCGGCACGGATCTCGGCCACCGGCAGTTCGTGTTTTTTCTTGCTGATCAGGCCGATCTGGATGCTTCGTTTGTCAGAACTCAGCAGATCGATCTCATCGATTTCTTCTCCGAGATATTTTTCCGTTTCGGCAATGCGGATGCGGTAATCATTTCGCTCGGGCAAAGCTTTGAAGATCACTTCTCCGCGTGCATTGCTGCGAAGGCTGAGCTTCAGCCCGATGCCCGGATTGGTCAATGTAATTTCCACACTTTCGAGGGCTTCACCGCTGGACAGATCGCGCACGAGCACTTTCAGGTCGGACTGGGCACGGACCAGAAGCATGGAAAAAAAGAAGACGGCAAATGATAGGGTCGATTTCATCAATTTAAAATTTAAAAAACAATAATAGGGTTCTCTTTTGCCTGCGGCAGGGCAGGCATTCCGTATGGAAAGGGTGCAGGCGGGGCTGCTGTCAGGCGCCAGGCGCGGGGGGGCCTCTTCTTTTATTAATAGGCACCGAGGGATGTGTGGTGCGGGGACTTGCATTGAGAATATCAATTTTCACCAGGAGTGAAAAGAGATGAAGAATAAACTGCTTGATTTCGCGGGATACACGGTAAGAGCCGCGCAGCTTATCGAGGGCCTCCAGGCTGTCGATGTCATGATATTTGTCGAGGATGAGCGCTTCCTCGTCCAGGGAAGAGATCAGGGTGCGAAAGAGATGTTCTTTCTGCCAGGGAAGGGCCTCGAAATGCGAAGCGGAAAAGTGTGAGGCTTTCAGGCCGAGCAGGTAGGCGCCTCCGTCCATGTCGGGCCCGATGACCAGTTTGCCCCGGGCAAGGGCCGCTGCGGCTTTGCGCAGGTCGCTGACATTCAGTTCGGGGCAGTCATTGCCCAAAAGGATAATGTTTTCGTACCCCAGGGCAAAAGCCGAAGAAACGGCATGGGTCACGCGCTCGGCAAAATTTCTTCCTTCCTGGCGCGTTTCGTCCCAAAAGAGATGAGGCATGCCACTCAGCCGGGCTTTATTGATGGTTTCCCTGCTTAGCGAAGCAAAAAGGCGCCTCCCTGCGTAGACGGGCAGGTCGAGCGATTTCTCCTTTTGTTCGGCATTGGCCGAGCGGGCAAAAATCAATATGAGCGTTTCCGGGGCGTTTTTCATCTCATCCAAAAATAGAACATCGCAGCTTTTGCTCCATGTCATTGGAGCGACAAAGCACCCAAATTAAAATTCGCAACTTGCAGTACAAATGATAATCAGCTAAAGATTTATTTTTATGACCAATCTCATGGCTATGACCCGTTATCTCATTATTGCCGGAATTATCGGAGCTTTGTGCATTATGCCCTTGTTCTGCCAGCCCATCAAAAACAAAGCCTACGATCTGATGCTTATGCGTCTGATACCGAAGGGTGCACCTACCCTCTCGGTGGCCGAGCTCGATAAAAAAGCCGGTGAGGTCGTCCTCCTCGATGCCCGTGAGAAGCGCGAATACGAGGTAAGCCACATCAAAGGTGCCCGATGGGTCGGCTACGATAATTTCGACCTGAGCCGCGTCAAAGACCTCCCGAAAGACACGCCCATAGTGGTTTACTGCTCGGTCGGATATCGCAGCGGTGTGGTGGCCGAGAAACTGATCGCTGCGGGATTTGAGCATGTGGAGAATTTGTATGGTGGCATCTTCGAGTGGAAAAACCGCGAGCATCCGGTTTACCGCGACTCGGCAGAAACCGACAGTGTACATGCCTACAACCGCAAATGGGGCATCTGGCTGCAAAAAGGAAAGAAGGTTTACGACTGAAAGCCGAGGATATTTTTTCTGTATCCTTTCCACAGGTAAAAACCGCGCGAGATCATAAACAGGGTAAAAGCAAGCCAAAGGCCGTGATTGCCCCAAAGCGCCTGAAGGAAAAGGTCGAGCGGAACGAAAATCACAAAAGCGGCAATGAGCATGGAGTTTCGCATGCTGCGGCCGGCCGTGGCTCCGATGTAAATTCCGTCCCAGAGATAAGCAAAATTGTTGGCCAGCGGTGCCAGAACGATCCAGATGCTGAAAGAGCCGGCCAGAAGAATGACATTTTCGTGTGATGTAAAAAAGCGCAAAATCGGCACATGGAAAAAGAGGTAGGACAGAGAGAGCAGGGCCGACAGGGCAAAGCCCCACACAAAAAGGCGCCCGATCATGCGCTGCAGGCTTGAGCGATCGCCCCGGCCTATATATTTCCCGGTCAGACTCTCGGCCGCGTAGGCAAATCCATCGAGGCCATAACTGACGACTGCCAGCATCTGAAGGAAAATGGTATTTACCGCCAGAATATCGCTGCCCAGCCGCGCTGACTGTGCCGTAAACCAGGTGAATACGAAGATGAGGGCCAGGGTGCGGATAAAGATGTTTCCGTTTACCGAGAAAAACTGCCGCAGTTCCTGCCAGTGCAGCAGTTCTTTCAGCTGCGGAATTCTGAGATAGGAGCGATAGCGGAATATCAGAAGGAAAATTGCCAGAAGCAGGCCGCTGTATTGAGCCCATACCGTACCCCATGCCACCCCGTCAATGGCCATGCCCGCATAGCGGACAAAGAAGATACTCAGGCCGATATTGACGGCATTGGAAAAAATGGCAATGAGCAGGGCGTAAAAGGCATTCTGCAGGCCGAGAAACCAGCCCGTGAGCACAAGCAGCAGCATATTGGCGGGTGCGGCCCAAATGCGGATATGAAAGTACTCCCGTGCATGGATCAAAGCCGCCTCATCGGGTTTTATAATCCACGCGCCCAGCTGCCATATGCCCTGCCGGAAGAGCAGCAGAAGAAGGGCAATAAAGAGTCCCAGAAGGCCTGCCCTGAAAAGGACGAGACTAAGCTTACCGGTATCCCGGGCCCCGTATGCCTGCGAGGCAAAGCCGGTGCTTCCCATGCGCAGGAAGCCAAAACCCCAGTACACAAAATTGAAAACCGCTACGCCCACACCGAGGGACACGAGGTAATGCGCATCGGGCAGGTGCCCCATGAGTGCGGTATCCACCACGCCCATCATCGGTACGGTGATATTGCTTAAAATATTGGGAACAGCCAGGCGCAGGATCTCGCGATTCATGGCCCGCTAAAATAAGTACTTTGAACGGTTTTTAGGCCTTACACATCCGCTGTCAGAGCACGGGGCTGACGGGCAGAGAAACGATAAAAGTGCAACCCTCTCCGGGCCTGCCTTCCACATCAATGCTGCCACCCATGAATTCCACCTGGGTTTTGACGGTATAGAGTCCCACACCCCGCCCATCGCGGTCGAAATTGAGGCGGCTGTAGAGAACAAACAGCTTTTTCCGTTCACGCTGCATGTCAATACCGATGCCGTTATCTCTTACTTCGAGGCGTACGGTGTGGTTGATGCGCTGGGTCGTAATCCTTATCTCCGGTTTGCGTGCATGGTGCCGGTATTTCAGGGCATTGCTCACGAGATTGTAGAAAATGCTCTGGATATAGCTTTTCACGCCCCATATCTTGTCCACCTCAAGATTAAGAATCAGCTCGGCACCGCTTTGCCGTATATCTTTTTCCAGTGTTTTTTCGACCTGCCTTAGCACCTTGGGAATGTCCACCTCTTCCGAGCGGGCTCCTTTGCCTTCCCGGATGTAAAGGATATCATCCAGATCCAGTATGACCTCTTCAAGGTCTTTGATAGACTTGCTGATCATCCGGAATATGCGTTCCTGCTCATCAGGGGTCACAAGTTGCTGCTCGACAATTTCGAAAAGGCCCATCAGGTTGGCCACATGCTTGCGCACATTGTGCGAGACGATGTAGGAGAACTGCTTGAGGTTGACATTCTGCTTGCGCAGTTCATCGATGAGGTTGAGACGTTCGAGCTCTTTGTTCATCTCCTCGGTCACGTTGCTGAGCGCACCCACCACCCTTCTGGCCTTGCCGTTTTTCGTCCTGCTGATGATGCGCACCCATTCGTGCACCCATACTTCCTCTTCTTTGAGCCGCACGAGATAGGTCAGCGAGAGATTATCCACTTTGCCTTTTTTCAATTTCTCAAATTCCTGGCTGACCAGCGCAAAGTGGTCAGGATGGATGCGATCGAGCCACTGCTGCTCATGTTCAGTAAAGAATTCAGGAACCTTGCCGAAGGTAAGTTCATATTGTTCGTTGACAATCATGCGGTTTTTTTCCAGATCCACATCATAAAGCCCGAGCCCCGTAGCCTGAATGGCCAGTTTCAGCCTTTCCTCGTTCTCCCTGATCTTTTCGCGTCCTTCCAGAAGCTCCGTTATGTCATAGAGGTAGCCCCGAATCAGCTTTATATTGCCGTTGTCATCAAAATCCGCAATGATATTTTCCCTAACTACAATTTCTTCACCGTCCTTTCTGCGCATTTTTACTTCAACATCTTTCAATTCTCCCTTTTTGTGCAACTCCTTCATGATCCATTCTCTGATTTCCGGCTTTGGATACAGAGACTCCATATGAATGGAGTACAGTTCCTTTTCCGATTCAAATCCTAAGATATCGGTAAATCGATCATTGCATCTAATCAATTTTCCTTCAGGAGTGCTTATGAAATCACCTGTAATATCCTCATCAAAAAACTGCCGGTACATGGCTTCGTTTTTCCTCAGCAGCTCTTCGGCAATGATTTCCTCGGTATTGTCGATGATGGTTCCGATAATGGCCGGCTTCCCGTTTATGGTGGTGAGTATGTCGTACACTTCGATGTATCGCTGGGTGCCGTCTTTGCGAAAAGCACGCAGCGTATAGCTCAATTTATGCTCCGGGTCCCGAAGCCGCTGCCGGATGTTTTTCCGGGCAATCCCAATATCTTCGGGATGGATGTATTTGAAAAGGTTGATCTCGGGTCCCATTTCCTCCACCGAATCAAAGCCAAGAATCCGGGCGGTGCGGAGATTGATATAAATGAATTTTTCATCCTGGTAGATGTAAATACCCAGCGGTGATTTTTCTACAAGGGCCTGGAATTTCTGATGCGCCTCTTCCAGTTCTTTTTCTCTTCTTTTTCGCTCGCGCAGGTTGCGGATTACCACCAGCGAAGCCGGCCGGCCCCTAAATTGGATAACGCTGCCAATTATCTCCACGGGTACCTGCTCTCCCTTCTCCCCCTTGATCACAATCTCATATTCACGGGGCACCTCTTGTCCGGCTATGCGCGCATAATGATAGTTGAATGCCATCTCTACAAACTCGGGTTGCACATACTTATCAATACGGATATCCTCTGCCGGCATATCGCCCACATGAAGCCATTCGCGGAGCCGGGGATTGGCATAGACAACTATTCCGTTCTGGACAATTGCAATGCCATCGTGCGCCATTTCCACCACATTGCGATAAAGTTCTTCGCGTTGACGGTTCTGAAGTTCCTCAAGACGCTCCTGAGTGATGTCGCGGGCCGTCATAATATAACCTCTCAGTTGGCCCTCCCGGTCCTTGATAGAGGCATAGTACATTTCCATCCAACGCTCCTTATCACCGGCATCTGTGCGAGAACTCCAACGTACATTGCCCTGCTCTCTGGCCTCGGCCAGCCCCCTCAAAAAGGAGTCTTGGTTTTCGGGCAGGATATAGTCCATCATTAAATCTCCAATTTCAGCTTCCGAGCCCGTCAGTTCACGGATCAACTGCCGCCCTACGCGGTTGATTCCTCTGATTTTCAGATCTTTGTCGAGCAGATACACCGACTGCAGACTGTGCCCGCTGATGCTGTCGGCAAGAGTGTCGGAGGGATCCAGCTCCGAGAGATGAGCCACATCTTTTTGTATGTTGAGAATGGAGGCCCCTTCATAAAGTTTGCCATCCACTTCCTTAAGAAAGCGCGATTCGCGCACCCATTGCGTCTTCCCGTGTTTTAATTCCACACGATATTCCATCGTAATGGAATCGAGCTCGATTGAAAGTTTCTCAAAAGCCATCTTTACCCGCTTCCTGTCGTTTTTGCAGATACATGCCTCCAGGAGTTCGGGTTTCTGCATCAGCTCTTCCTCTGCAATGCCCAGTATCTGGTCTGTGCCGTACGCACAAAGCATCACCGGTTTTTTATCTCTTTTCATCAGCCAGGATGCCCCCGGCATATTGGAAAGCAATATTTTTTGAATATGTATCTGATCAATAACGGAGTTAATCATACATCAATACCTTTAAACAGGCTTCTGCACAGCTTTGGAAAAACGGGGAATTTTAACCATGGGCGTAAGCTTTATCTCTAATGGCGTAAACTTTATCTCTAAAAATAATTCAAAATACTTATAATTCATTCATACAATAGCCGTAGTTCATTTTTTGTCCGTTTCAGAGTAGGCTTTTTAGCTTTATTTGTCAACTTTTTTTCGCACCCTCATATTGATCACTTCCACAAAAAGTGAAAAGAAAATAGCGAAGTAAATATACCCTTTTGGCACGTCAATGTGCAGGCCTTCGAGCAGGAGCATGAACCCAATGAGGAGCAGGAAGGAGAGCGCCAGGATTTTCACTGTGGGATGTCTGTTGATAAAAGCGGCCACCTGTCCCGATGAGATGAGCATGACGGCCATCCCGATACTCACGGCTGTCACCATAATCCAGAACGGGAGCGAACTCATAATCTCCAGGGGACTGACGGCATGCTCCGGCAGTTCGATGAGGCCGATGGCCGTGAGAATAGAGTCAAATGAGAAGACAATGTCGAGCAAAACAATTTGCAAAACCACCCCGGCAAGAGCCGATTGCTTTTTGCCTTCCTCCTTTTCGCTTTCGCCTTCCACTTTGGCATGAATCTCCGTGGTGCTCTTGGCGATGAGAAAAAGCCCCCCCGCAAAGAGAATGAGGTCGTGCCAGCTCAGCTCATAGGCCGTATCGGAAATCCAGTCGGGCAGCTGAATTGAGGCGATGGGTGTGGTAAGGCCCACCATCCAGGCAATGGCTGCCAGGAGGACAATACGAATGAGCAAAGCCAGCGAAATGCCCGTGAGCCGGGCCTTCTTCTGCTGATGAAGAGGCAGTTTGTCAGTGGTAATCGAAATGAAGATGATATTATCAATGCCGAGGACAATCTCCATGAATGTCAGCGTGAGCAGACTTACGAGCAAATCAAAAATCATTGATGGCGGCTTTTTGTAAAAATAGGAAAGTCAGACATAGTGATCCGGGCGATGGGATGTGAAATGAAAAATTGTATAATTGATTACATTTCCATTCTAAAATCAAAAAAAATGAGGCATCGGGACGCAGGCGTTGACCGTTTTACCATTCGTGTTTATGGAATCTGGATCAATGAAAAGAAGGAGGTGCTGGTCAGTGACGAATGGGTAGCCGGACGCAGGATTACGAAATTTCCGGGGGGCGGACTGGAACCGGGCGAAGGCCCCGCGGAATGTGTAAAAAGGGAATGGCAGGAAGAACTCAATGTTGCCATTCGCATACATTCGCAGTTTTACTTCACCGATGATTTCGTAGCGTCCTTTTTAAATGACGGCCGGCAGGTCATCAGTCTCTACTACCGGGTCGAACTATTGGAGCCACTCATGGTGAGTATAAAAAAGGAAGCCTTTGATTTTGAGGAAGATAGAGAAGGAGCCCAGGCTTTTCGCTTCATTCCGTTGACCCGCATCCGCCCGGCTGACTTCAGCCTCCCCATCGACCGAAAAGTGGGTGAAATGCTGGAGAAATTGAATGATACAAAGCCTCGCTGCTGAACAGATGATCCACATCCGGCAGGGGAAAACGAAGCGGTGATTTATAAAAATCATTTATCTTAGGCTAAGCAATCAATCATTGCAAAACCCTATGCCCTTATTTTTTTACCCTTAAACGAAGCCTATGAAAACCCACAAGTTTCTATTGTCCGAAAAGGACATTCCCACTCAATGGTACAACATCATGGCGGACATGCCCAACAAGCCCCTGCCGCCCCTGCACCCGGGAACCAAAGAACCCATCGGCCCGGAAGACCTGGCTCCCTTGTTTCCAATGGAACTGATCAAGCAGGAAGTATCCGAAGAGCGTTACATTGACATTCCGGAAGAGGTGCAGGATGCTTACCGTCTCTGGAGGCCCTCCCCGCTCCATCGGGCATACAATTTTGAGAAGATGCTCGACACCCCGGCCAAAATTTATTTTAAATACGAAGGAGGAAGTCCATCGGGATCGCACAAGCCGAATACGGCCATTGCCCAGGCCTACTACAACAAGATGGAAGGGGTAGAGCGCATCACCACCGAGACGGGTGCCGGGCAATGGGGAAGTGCCCTTTCTTTTGCCTGCCAGTATTTCGGGCTCGAATGCGAAGTGTATATGGTGAAGATCAGCTATGACCAAAAGCCCTATCGCAAGGTGCTGATGAACACCTGGGGTGCCAAGGTCTATGCATCGCCAAGCGATCGCACCGAAGCCGGAAGGGCCATCCTGGCCAAAAATCCCGATTCTCCGGGAAGTCTCGGAATTGCCATTTCCGAGGCCATCGAAAGGGCCGTGATGGACGAAAAAACCAAATACTCGCTGGGCAGTGTGCTCAATCATGTGCTCATGCACCAAACGGTGGTCGGGCAGGAAGCCGTCAAACAGATGGAGATGGCCGGAGATATGCCCGACATAGTGGTAGCGCCTTTCGGAGGCGGCTCCAACTTTGCCGGACTGACCTTTCCTTTCCTCAAGATGAACCTGACGGAAGGCAGGAATATCCGCTTCATCGCCAGCGAACCGGCCAGTTGTCCGAAACTGACCCGGGGCGTCTTCAAATATGACTTTGGCGATACCATCGGCATGACCCCCCTGCTGCCGATGTATACCCTCGGCCACAATTTCGTGCCGGCACCGATTCACGCTGGCGGACTCCGTTATCACGGGGCCGGTGTCATTGTCAGCCAATTGCTTAAAGACAAGCTGATAGAAGCCAGGGCGCACCAGCAACTGGAATGCTTTGATGCCGGAGTGAAGTTTGCCAAAGCAGAAGGAATATTGCCGGCACCCGAGGCCACACATGCCATCGCCACGGTAGTGGACGAAGCCTTGAAGGCACGCGAAGAAGGCAAGAGCAAAGTCATTCTGATGAACCTCTGCGGCCATGGTCATTTCGACCTTTCCGCCTATCAGGCTTACTTCGAAGGGCAACTCAGCGACCACGAGATGAGCGAAAACGAGATCAATCAGCTCATAGCGGCCATTGATACTCCGGAAGCCGTCTGATCGCATCTTCCTTATATGAAAGAAGCCCTGCCGTTATTC
>WFPF01000067.1 GCA_015487695.1 Chitinophagales bacterium | reverse complement strand
TTCTCTTCTTTCTTCCGCTTCGGCCCCCGCTTATTGCTGCTCCACTGCTCTTCCACCCTCCGCAGGGGCAGGCCCGTGGCTATCTCGTAGTGGCTGCGGGCCCAGGCCGCCTCGGGCAGGGTGTCCTGCGCATAGGCATAGAGGGCCGCCCGCCCCGCGCTGTCTATATCTTTCAGGCTGCCGCCCGCCTCTGTAGCTGCCACCGCATAGGAGACGATATCCGCAAAGAGGCTGTCGCCCCGCTCGGTCATGCTCAGCGTATCGAGTATGCCGCGGCTGCGGGCCGTGTCGCCCAGCCAGAGGGCCGTCATCGCATGGCTGCGCGTGGCGTCTTTCTTCTCCATTTCTTCCAACATTCCATAGATCATGGCCGGGGTTGTATCCAGTTCAAGATACATAAAGGTCAGCTCATTTTGCATCCACTGCCGCTGCGGATCGCCTGCCGCACTCCCGTTAATCTCTTCTCTTAGCGATCCGGCCGTGCCGTGGCTCACAAGCGAGTCGGCATAGATACAGGAGCGGCCGCCCTGATTGCAGGCATATATCAATTGCCCGCCAAAGAGGAATAAACTGCAACTTGTCTTCGCTTTCAGCGGGTTGGCGCTGTTTTCTTCGTAGCGAAAGTTCCCTAGCGAACTCTGTATGTGGGTAAATATATCGCTGCACGTGGCATCAAACTCGTTCCACCGGCCCTCGCAGCTTTGCGTGTGCTTGAGCATGCGGCCGTACCACGACTGCGGATTGATGCTCAGACTCATAAACTGATTGCTGAAGTCATTGCAATAGATGCCCAGGGCGGGGTTTTTCCCTTCGCTCTGTATGCCGTAGCGGGTATCGCTCAGGATGTTGTGGCCGATTTCTCCGCCCATCGGCCCGGAGTTGGCCACCCGGATGCCCATGGATTGATCACTCAAATCATTGCCCGCGGGGCCGTGTATCTCATTGTTCGACACCCTGAAGCCCCGGGCATGGGTCATGACGATGGCTCCGGGAAAGCGCAGATTGCCGAGGCTGCTGTCTTTGGGCGGAATCTCGAAATAATTGCTGCGGATGCGGTCGAAACGGGTATTGGACAGGCGGATGCCGCGCACGTTGTTGAAGAAGCGATTGCCGAAGCTGACATCGGCCCGCACATAGGCCGGGCCCGCACCCACGAGCGAGATGCCCGTGTGGAGATTGCGAAACTCATTGCCCTCGTAGCCCGTGCAGTGGCCCGTGGCCGGATCGATACCCGTGCAGTGCCCCCGGACGATGACAGCCGCATCTTCGCCATAGATGCCGCGGCCCCGAAGGTCGGCATCCATGCCGGCATAGATGCTGTTGTCGAAAAGGTTGTACTCAAAGCGCATGCCCTGCAGATCCCAGAGGCTGATGAAGTTCTTGAACTCCTTATTGCCCCAAACGTGGAAATAATTGGTATCCAAAACAAAGCGGCTGTTTTTGATGTATCCCCGATATAGATTGCTTGCACTGTCTTTTCCGGGCTTGTATTTCCACATTTCCACGGACTTCCAACAGTTAATAAACTCGGCACTGTCGATCAGCAGCAGTCCTCCGCTGTAGCTCAGGTCGGGGCCCCATTCTTCCACGCGGCCACTGCGAATGCCGAAGTGGGCATTGGCTATGCGGCTGCCGGCTTTCATGCGCAGCACCCCGTGGTCCTTGCTGCCGGCAGGATATTGGCCCGCATCCACGAGGGCCGGCAGCGAGGCGGGCGATACTTTATCGGCATGGCCCCTGACCTCGATGCCCTCCCAGAAATTGTCGCAGCGATTGGTCAGCCGGGCACCCGCTTCTATTTTCAGCAAGCCGCCCCGCTCTACGATGAGGCGCGTGCCGGGGGCGAAGTTGTAGAGGTAAGAGCCGCCAATGCTCAGCGTGGCCCCGGCATCTACCACGATGTCGTTGCCGATGTTGCGGTTTTCGTTCCAGCTTGTGTTTTGCGTGATATGTTTGGCATGGCTGCGGGGCTCGGGCAGGGGCGTCTCCCAGACTCCGCGCCCGAAGGTGGCCACGCGCAGCGTGCCGCTGCAATAGTTGATCTCCATCTCGCTGATGAGGATGGGCGGCAGCCCCTCGCTGAAGCACTCCCAGCGGCCGAGGCCCTTGTTCCACACATATACCCCCACATCCGTGCCGGCATAGACGATGTCATCGCTGTTTTCCTGATAAAGAATTTGCGTGACCGGAAAACGCGGCAGCCCCCGGGAGCGGTCGTGCCACGTGGCACCCCCGTTGGAGCTGTAAAAAACCCGGCCCGTCATCTCTTCGGGCTTCACCGAGTCTTTGCCTTCGTAGAAGCGTATGCCGCCCATGGCCACCCACACCCGCTCCGGGTGATCGGGATCGCAGCTGACATCCATAATCGGATAGCTGCCGGTCGGAAGATTGGTGTCTCCTATTGTGGCTTGGGTAATGTCATCCCAGTCTGAAAATTTTGAGACTTTCTTTAAAAGTTTCCCCGATTCCCCCGTCCAGTGGTAGGCGAGATAGTAGTAGTCTTTCGTATAAGGAGCCGCCTCGAAGGCCCGCACGGGCTGGGATTGGTTTATATTTAGAACATTCCAATCTATTTTGCTGGCACTCAGGGTATCGTAGCTGCTTGTGATAAAGAACTGATAAATCCCTTCATAGAAGAGTCCGTGTTGCGATTTGTTAAAATCGAAAGCGCGGAGGTTGGGGCTTTCGCCCTCTAAATATTTAACGCCTGCAGGCTGGGCTACGGAAAAGCCACCACTGCCCCGGACAAGGCTTCGAAAGATTTTCGCCTCTTCAAAGCCCCCACCGCTCTGGGCAAAGACCACATGGTCTTTGTTTTCTTCCGGTGAGATGGCCGTATTGTATCCGTCTTTCCAGAACACATGCTTCCAGTCGTCACCGTAGAGCTGGCGCAGGGTGCCGTTGTCCTGGGCTCCGGCCAGTATGTTCTTCTCATTTTCTTCGTTGTTGGCAAATCCGTAAAACTGGGTCACCCCGAGGCCGTAGCCGTTGCGGTTTTGATAGCTTTGGCATCCGTCATCGCTGTAGGTGACGCCCCCGTCATTGCCAATGAGCAGGGTATCGCTCAGCCCGTCAGCCGAGGGGCCGAAGAGTATCATGTCGCGCGGGTCGGCATGGAAGGTAAGCGGACCTCCGGACTTCACGCTCCAAGTGTGTCCACCATCCTCAGACCGGGCAACTCCGGTAGTAAGCCCCCGATACATGATATCGGTATTGAGGGGGTTGACCAGAAAGTGCTTTCGAAAATAATTGGCCGGAGCCTTAAAACTGCGTATTTCCCATATGCTGTCAGCACTGCTTTCGGCCAGTCGTGCTACAAAGCCTTTTTTCATTTCCTGAAAGGTTCGTCCGGTGGGCCTTGTATAGAAATTGCCGGCTATAAAAAGTTCGGTATCCGAGGGTGCTTCCACTTCGAGCACTTCGATAATGCGGTGCAGGAGAGAAAGACTGTCAATAAGCAGGGAATCAGGGGATGCCTGCTTGTCGGGCCCATTGTAGATGCTTCTGAAAGCAATGGCATTATAATTTCTGTCCTGGGTATAGAAAGTGATTTCTTTACGGCCCCTTTCCGTGCTTCCGTAGCTTTTCAGAAAGTGCTTTGCATCAATATTCAAATTTGTACTTCCGCTGAGCTTCAGCAGATACACTTCGAGATCGCAATGGGCCGGTAATTCCATATAAAAAGAAAGCACATATTCCTTGTCTTTGAGTATTGATTTTTTCTTGGAAAGTATCTCCAAGTCGTTGAATCTCAGCCACTCACTGTATTTGTTTTTTTCCGGATACACAACAGCCCCCTTGTTATCGGGATTTCCGGGGCGTGAAGAGAGATGCCAGGGCGGAGACTCATTGCCTTCGTTGATGTTGGCCCAGCCATAGCTGCTGTTAAGACCGGTGTTGCCATCAAGATTTCTTTTCCCGCTTAAAAATTGTTCGGCCAGTTCATTCGTAGAGATGATTTCCCAGTTTTCGCCCAGGTCGGTAGAACGCAGGAGTTTGATGCCTCCGGCATGACCGCCCCGATCGCGCCCGCCTATATAAACGGTATCTCCGTGGCCGGGGGGTATGGCAATGTCATCAAACAAAACGGTGCCGGGATATTTGCTGCCGTCATGCCTGTAATTGGTGAGGGTATATTTTATTTCCCAGTGCCCGTCTGCATATCTTTTGAGTACATTGTTTTCATAAACGGCAATTAACTCGTCTCTTCCGGGGAGAATCTTTATATCTCCGGCCTTTGGATAATAAAGTTTTTTTCTGTCGAGCAATGCGAGAAAACTGTCATCTACCGCCCAGCTTTGTCCGCCATCCTGAGAATAGACTACTCCCATTCCATAGCCGTTATACATGCTTATGCTGTTGTAACCACTGGCCAGCCAGATGTGACGGGGCTGTTTGGAAGTGTCCACTTCAATGGCATTGACACCCAGGGCCATGATATGGCTTTGATCGGTGATGCACGTCCACTCGAAGCGTTGCAGGCTGTCGTTCCACGAGCTTTCCCACAGGCCTCCGCTGTTGCTGCCGGCCAGCATGTGGCGATTGTCTTCGGCATCGAGCCATACGGCCTCGATGCGCCCCATGCGCTGGGCCGTCATTTCTTTGGGGCCGATGTGCTTCCAGTTCGATACGAAGTCGCTGCTGTTGTTGCAGTAGTCCGCATAAAAACGGTAATATTCTTTTTGTGCGCGGTAGAGCCCCCGAAAGGAGACGGGCTGACTGTCGCGGTCGAGGCTGAGGCGGTCTTGCCAAAAATAAAGCCAACGCGTATAGGAAGTGCCGGGGCCTTCATAAAGGGTATCATTGCCGCTGCTATTCGTACTTTCGGCTCCGGGCAAGCCTCCGCCTTCAAGTGTGTCGGCATAGTAGGCATCCATTTTTGACTTTATAGTGTAGAAGTTTTCTGCCGTATCGCCCATCAGTCCGACCGGACTTTGTGCATGAAGCGGGGAAACAAAAAGAAAAGAAAGGGTGAAAATAACGGTGTAAAGTAGCTTTTTCATGGGACCGTGCTTTAAGGAGGTTAAGAAAAAATAAGGGAAAAACGGACGGAGCCGGCTTCGGTCAGCCGGCATTCACATACCCCCTTATTTTCTCTCACTGCCTATTCTCACGGTCGCCAATTATGCAAAAATCCGGGTTTCTTCTTTCGGCCCGGTCCGTTTCTTCTTTTCTAAGATAGAATATATTTCTGCCCAATGCAAGTAATAGAATAAATAATTAGAATATACCGCATTGCTTCAGGCACAGGCCGGTCGTTTTTCCGCCCCGCTGAAATCAATGAATATCGAACACCGATTAACGAACGCTGAATTTAGAAGTGAATTTCAGAATGAAGAACTTTGAAAATGAAGAAAAGGATGGAATTCGACCGATCCCAAATAAATCTGAAATCGTAAATCGTTGTTCCTTGTTCTTAAATCGGAAAAAGCCGCTTCACAGCACCCTTAAGGATTGGTCGTGCGATGCGCGCGGATCTGCGAAAG
>WFPF01000066.1 GCA_015487695.1 Chitinophagales bacterium | reverse complement strand
GCAAAAAGATTTTTAAGAATCTTTTAAAGAATACAAAGCAAGAAGCATGAACCGAAATGTATTTAAGGCCTTTTATGAACAGCCGGGTAGCTGTCATTCAGCTTTGCTTCGCGGGAGGGGTTTTTCAGTTATTGAACATCGAACACCGATTAACGAACGCTGATTTTAGAAGTGGAATTTAGAATGATGACCTTTGATAATTGAGAAAAGGATGCTATTCCATCGATCTCAAATAAATCTGAAATCGTAAATCGTTGTTCCTTGTTCGATGTTCTTCCCGTTCTTTGATCTGAAATCAAGAACCAGGCAATTCGCGGTAGAGTTTTTTCGGTACAGCCGGTCCGCGGCTTTTTTCAACTTATAAACTCATCCCCTTATAAACTTTTCCCCTCCTCCACTTATAAACTCCCAATCGCGTCCCCATCCCTGCCTATGCATAAAATTTTTAACAGGGCTTTGCGTTAGCTCCTGCATGGATAGCGAGGCGGCTGCGGCTTTTTGCCGGAGAGATAAAAGGGAGCAGCTGTTTACTATCTGCAATAATTCAAATATCTTAGCAGATACAACCCGACCCGGTCTATGCGCTTCAGAGCTTTTCTTTTCATTTTACTTCTGACGGCCCTTTTTGCCCAGGGCTGCCGTTTGCTGTATCCCAGCCGCATGTTGCGTCTGCCGAAAGATTTCCACTACACGGAATTCGACTCGATACCCACGGGCGAGTATCGCATACGCCCGGGCGACCGGATGACCCTGCAGGTTTATTCCAATGACAATTACAACAATGTGATCACCATCGTCCCGACTTTTGACCGGGGTGCCGGGGTAAGCGCCAACATCCGGAACCAGCAAAACTATGAGGTGCGCTTCGACAGCCTCGTGCGCCTGCCGGTCATCGGAGAAGTTAACATATGCGGGATGAGCATCCCCGAGGCGGAGACCTTTCTGGGGGAAGCGTATGGAAAATATTACGAGTCGCCCTTTGTGCGGGTGCGCATAGTCAACAGGCGGGTTATTGTCTTCCCCAGCGGCAGTTCTTCCGCGAAGATTGTCACGCTCAGCAACGAAAACATGTCGCTGCTGGAAGTGCTGGCCCAGGTCGGAGGGATACCGGGCAATGCCAAGGCCTATGATATCCGCGTCATCCGGGGCGACCTGCACGACCCGCAGATCAGCCGCATCGACCTGAGCACCCTGGAGGGCATGCGCCAGGCCAACCTGCGGGTAGAGCCCAATGACATCATCTACATCGAGCCGCGCTACCGGGTGAGCACGGGCATCCTGCGTGAGATATCGCCCATCCTCGGGCTGGTTTCGAGCCTGACCACGCTTTATTTGCTTTACCTCAACCTTAAAAGCAACCCTTAGGCGATGGAAGAGCGCAGACATACAAGAATACTGAGCCCCTGGCAGCGCCTTTTCGGTGAGGAGTTCAACCTGCCCGTTTTTCTGAGCATCGTACGCAAAAGCCTGATCTGGGTCATCCTCTTCGTCATCGCTTCGCTCACGGCTGTTTTTCTCTATCTGCGATATACCCCTCCGACCTACCTCTCGAGTACGCGGCTGATCTACAAGCAGAGCGAGGCCACGAAGGTCCTGAACTTCGGAGGGGCCGGGGAAAAGACGGTTTTCAATGACCTTGAAATTATCCGTTCACCGATCATTTTAAGTGCCGTTTACGACAGCCTGCCCCTGGGTGTGGCTTACTTTCAGCGGGGCGATGTGCTGGATGATGAGTTTTACCGCAATGCCCCCTTCCGGGTGGAAGTCAGGGTAAAGAACCCTTCGATTTACGGAGTGCCTGTTGACATTCATTTCCGCGATCTGGAGCATTTCGATCTTTCCTATCAGCTCGGGGGCGAGCTGAAGATGGAGAATCTATCCTTTGGGGAACGCCTCAAAACAAAAGATTTCGACTTTGTCGTGACCCTCAATGAGGGAGAGTTGAAGCGTTTTGAAGGAAAGCCGGAAGAATTTTCCTTTTACTTTATCATTCGCAACAAAAGCAGTGTGCTGTCGTGGATTGCACACAACCTTTCATTCGACCGCATCAAGACGGGCGGGCAGATTCTGGAAATCAGCATGACCGACCGACTGCCGGCACGGGCAGCCGACATTCTGAATGCCATCGACCGGGAGTACATTCGCAACGACCTTGAGCGGCAGCGGCAGAGCAGCAAGAACATTCTGGCCTTCATCGGCATTCAACTGGATACGATCACGCGGGCGTTGCGCCTCTACGAGAACAAGTTGAAAAACTACAAACTTGACCACCGCATTATCGATCCGGGCAATATGAGCGAAGAAGCCCTGCGCAAACTGAATGAACTGGAAGACAAGATCACGGCAATCGGGAAGCAGCAGGGGGCCCTCGACTGGCTCGAAGCATATGTGCGCAGCGGACAGCCCATTGCTTCGATTGCGACCAACCTGATCGATCTGAACTTCGAAGACATCATGCCCTACCTGAAGACCATCCAGGGATTGCAGGAAGACATAGAGTACCGGCAGATGAGCCTGAAAGACACGCACCTTGAGATGCAATACCTGCACCGGCAGCTGGCAGAAGCGGAGGACTATTTTTTCGCTTATCTCGACAATGTGAGAAAGCGCCTGAATGAGGAGAAGGCCCGGGTCGAAGGTACCCTGGAGGACTACAACGCCCGCTTTTTCGGGCTCTCGGAAGTGGAATCGAAATACACGGAGATGAGCCGGGTAAAAAAACGCAAGGAAGAGTACTATCTGATGCTCCTCGACAAGCAGAGCCAGTATGAGATTGCCAAGGCCGGCATTGTGGAGAAATACGCGGTATTGCGCGAAGCGCGGGGCGGCAGCAAGATTGCTCCGCAGGAGACCACCTTGAAGCTGGCCGGACTGCTGGCAGGCTTGTTTTTGGGCATTCTGCTCATAGCGGTGCGCTATCTTTTGCACAACAAGATTCAAAACGCCCAGGAACTGGAAGCCCTCACTTCGATTCCGGTCATGGCCTCCATTCCGCGCATGCCCGGCCTTGACGAAGTGCCCGAGCTGGTGGTCTATGACAATCCCAAATCGCTGGTCAGTGAAGCCTTCCGCGCACTGAGGACCAACCTCGAATATGTAGAAAAGATGGATGCCCCCCGGGTGATAGCCGTCACCTCCACGGTTTCGGGCGAGGGCAAGACCTTTATAGCCGTCAACCTGGCGGGCATTCTCCACATGACAGGCAGGAAGGTGATCATCCTCGATTTCGACCTGCGCAAACCAAAAATCCACAAGGTATTCGGAGCCACGAGCGAGCTGGGCATGAGCACCCTGCTCATCGGAAAGCACGAACTTGCCGAGGTCATCCGTCATACGGAACACGAGGACCTCGATTATATTCCCTGCGGGCCCATACCACCCAACCCATCGGAGCTCATCGTCAGCTCGCGGGCAGTGGAAATTGTGGAAGCGCTGAAGGAGAAATACGACATTGTAATCTGCGACACTCCACCCGTGGGGCTGGTATCGGATGCCATGGAATTGCTGGCCCGAAGCAACTATCCGCTCTATGCCGTGCGGGCCGATTTCTCACGCAAAGAATTCCTCAATATCCCCAATAAACTTTATGAAGAGAACGGAATAAGAAAATTATCTTTGATACTAAATGACATCCGCCTGCAGCGTGGCGGTTACGGAAGGTACAACTACGGTTATGGCTACGGTTATGGCTACGGTTATTATGAGGGACAGGGTAAACGCAGCATATGGGCACGACTCATGAGGCGCTAAGACGGACAAACTATGAATGCACTCCTTGAAAATATGCCCCTTTTCTACCTGGTCTTTCTGGGTGGTTCGATTCTGTTTTCCATCATGATCAACGAGCTTCTCCTGAAATTCTCAAAGAACCTCGGTACGCGGCATAAAGACGATCTGCTGCGCTGGAATGCCGAGTCGAAACCCTCGGTGGGCGGCTTGTCCTTTTTTATCATTTTTCTCGTTTCGCTCTCGTTGCTTTCGCTCCTGCGCCTGCCCAGCGAGAGCATGGACCATGATATGATGCTGGGCATCTTCGGGTCTTCCCTGATGGGCTTTATGATCGGTCTGGCCGATGATGCGTTCAACACCCGCCCCCTGCTCAAGTTTCTGGGGCAGCTCCTGGCAGCCAATATTCTTGTAACCTCCGGCATCATCATCGAGCTGACACCCGATCTGAGCATCAACTACTTCTTTACCATCCTCTGGGTGATCGGTATCATGAACAGCATCAATATGCTGGACAACATGGACGGAGTGACGGCCAGTGTCTCGCTGAGCATTATCGCCTCCATCATTACGGTTATTTTCCTGCACGAAGGGCTGAGCGATTCGGTCATCCTCCTGCTGCTCGGTGTGGCCACCTCGCTCATCGGATTTCTGGTTTTCAACTGGCATCCCTCCAAGATGTTTATGGGCGACACGGGCAGCCAGTTTCTGGGTGTTTTTCTGGCGGGCATTTCCATTGTCTACCTCTGGGGCTTCCGCAATGAAAGCAACGAATACCTGCAACTCAAACAATTGGTACTGCCCCTTTTGGCATTCATCGTGCCGATCATCGATACGGCCACGGTCTTCATCCGCAGGCTCCTGCGCGGGCAGTCGCCCTTTGTCGGGGGCCGCGACCACACCACCCACCACCTTAGCTATCTCGGCCTCTCTGACGGCATGGTGGCGCTCATCGTATTTCTTCTTTCCTCGCTTTCCACTTTTCTCATCTACTTTATCTTCCAGCTTTCGGAAGACTGGTCCTATCTCTACACTTTTGCCGCCTTTGCCTACTTCCTGCTGGTTTTTGTCGTTATGCAGATTTTGTACAACAAAGGGGCCCGCAGGCACCGCGAACAGGAAGCCCAGGCGGAAGAATCCACAAGCGAGAAAAAGCTGCTTATCGATTGAGCCGATGCCGGGGCAGGGTTATTCCCAAATTTTTATATAACGGAAATGATCGTTAGATTTATCTTCTTATGGGAAGATTTTGGTCCGTCCTTCAGGCGCAGGCCGATGATCTGATCAGCCTCGTCTATCCGCGCCTTTGCCTGGCATGCCGGAGGCCGCTTTTGCGCCATGAAAAGTATCTCTGTCTGCTTTGCCGCTACGAGCTGCCCGAGACGGGTTATCATCTCGATGCAGGCAACCGGGTTGCCCGGCATTTCTGGGGACGGGTGCGCATTGAGGCAGCTGCCTCGCTTTACCGCTTCAGCAGCGGTTCAAAAGTGCAGAAACTCATCCATGCCCTGAAATATGAAAACCGGCCGGAGATCGGAGATATGCTGGGGGCCTACTACGGCCAGCAGCTCAGAGACACCGCCCCCTGGGCTTCGGCCCGTGTGGTCGTGCCCGTGCCGCTGCACCCGCTCAAAGAACACAGGCGGGGCTACAACCAGTCGGCCCGCTTTGCACGGGGGCTCTCGCAGTCGATGGGCATCGCACTCAGAACCCGGGCCCTTGAGCGCATAAGTTTTACGGAGACCCAAACCCGAAAGAACAGGCAGGAACGATGGGAGAATGTGCGATCGGTCTTCCGGGTGAAAGATCCATTGTCTATCCGCGGATCAGGAATATTGCTCGCAGATGATGTAGTGACAACCGGCTCGACCCTCGAGGCCTGCGCCCGGGCGCTGCTGGACGCGGGAGCCGGGCGGGTGATGGTGGTCACGATTGCCTCTGCATCTCATTTCTGAGCTGTGGGATCAGTTTTTACTCTCATTCCATTTGCGTTCGTAAGGAATCAGGCTGTCGGGGAAGTAGCGCTCGGTCATGCTTTCAAATTCATCGCCTTTGATGAAGTGCCTGACCTCCACCTCTTCGATGCAGGATACCCCGATGGCCGCCATCAGTTCGCGGGCGGTTTCGAGGGTATTGCGGTGGAAGCCGGCTGCCCGCGGGGCTTTGTCGGCTACATTGAGACCTCTGATGAGGGCCTTGTTTTGTGTCGCCACTCCCGTGGGGCATGTGTTGATATTGCAGCGCAGGGCCTGGATGCAGCCGATGGAGAACATAAAGGCCCGTGCGGCATTGCAGGTGTCGGCACCGAGGGCGATGAGTTTGAGCATGCGGTGGGCCGTCAGCACTTTTCCGCTGGCTATGAGACGCAGCTTTTCGCGCACACCGTGCTGCAAGAGGGTCTTGTGTGCAAAGATGATGGCCGGCTCGACCGGAATGCCCACCGAGTCGGAAAACTCGGCCGGTGCGGCCCCTGTGCCCCCTTCGGCACCGTCAATGGTGATGAAGTCGGGCATATGGCCACCGGCAGCCATGCGGCTGCAGATTTCGTCAAATTCATCGGTGCGGCCGATACAAAGTTTGAAACCTACGGGTTTGCCTCCGCTCAGTTCGCGCAGCCTTTCGACAAAGGCCAGCAATCCCTCCACATCGCTGAAAGCACTGTGGCCGGGAGGTGAAATGACAGTAGTGTACGGCTTTACACCCCGGATGCGGGCTATCTCGGGCGTGTTTTTCGATGCAGGCAGCACCCCTCCATGGCCGGGTTTGGCACCCTGCGAAAGTTTTATTTCGATCATCTTCACCTGTGGATGGGCAGCCGTCTTTCGGAATTTATCAGGATCGAAATTCCCCTGTTCATCGCGGCAGCCGAAATAGGCCGTGCCGATTTGCCAGACCAGGTCGCCCCCGCCTGCCAGGTGATATTGCGACAGGCCTCCTTCTCCGGTATTGACATAAAAGTTTCCGAGGGCGGCCCCGCGACTGAGGGCTTCCACGGCCCGGTCGCTCAGAGCCCCGAAGCTCATGGCCGATACGTTGAGAATGCTGGCACTGTAGGGCTGTGCGCAGCGCTCCGAGCCGAAGGTGATGCGGGGCATCTCCTTCACCTGCTCTTTGTGAAGCGGAAAGATGCTGTGACGCAGGCCTTCATAATGGCTGTTGTTGAGATCGTACTGTGTACCGAAAGGCCGCGTATCGATCTCTCCCTTGGCGCGCTGATATGCCAGGGCCCGTTCGTGGCGGCTGTAAGGCCGGCCATCCGTGTTGCGCTCGATAAAGTATTGCTGTATCTCCGGAGAGATGAACTCGAAGAAATAACGCAGATGCCCGATGACCGGAAAATTGCGCAGAATGGCATGTTTCGTTTGAAAAATATCATAGAGGCCCACAAGGATAAGCGGCAAGACCGGCAGCAGGAGCCATATCCATTCGCTGTCTATACTTACAAGCAGGGCGATGAGAAGCAGGATCAAAAAAGAAGAGAGAAGAAATATTTTTCTCATGATTCAGATAGATTGGAGGTCCGAAGAAAAAGAAGTTAAGTGCTAATATTAAGCTTTTTACGAAACACCGTTTGTCCGTCATTTGGCAAAAGCCCGGGAACAGGGCCGCCATCCATCTTCCTCCCCGCAAAACTGCCGGCACCGGGTGCTTTGCCCTTTCCGTTCCGCTATTCCCTTCCTTTGTTCCGCATTACCGTCTTATGCCTGTTAAATTACGAAATTCATATCTATCATTCCGTTGCGGATCTTTTCAAAGCATGCTTGAATTTCAACGATTCTTTAAATCTTTTCCTTTTCTTTTTCCTTGATGAAAAAGAAACAAAAAATCAAGGCTGTAAATCCATTCCGGATGCTTCTAAGCTTTGATCTTCCCCGCGCAGCCAAGCCGTTTGGAGCTGCGCAAAAAGACTTTTAAGAACCTTATAAAGAATACAAAGCAAGAAGCATGAGCCGAAATGTATTTAAGGCCTTTTATGAACAGCCTAACCGGTGTTGTCACCCTGAGCCCTGACGCTCGCGCTGTACAGTCAGGATAAAGCAGGATGACAAATCTTTGTTC
>WFPF01000065.1 GCA_015487695.1 Chitinophagales bacterium | reverse complement strand
CGGCATACTGGCCATTGCCTATTCCTACTTTTTCGTAAAGCGTCAGCTCCATGTCACCCCGCATTCCCACAGTCGACTTAATGCCGGTGGCTGCTGAAATTACATCTCCCGAATACACGGGCTCCTCATCGTTGGCCGGCATTTCGAATACTCCGTCATGCAGGGCTTTGTCCCAGAATGACTGAAAGCTGACGAACTTGTTCTGGAGCGGAAAAATGTTCTCCTTCCAGTAAGCCTGAATGTACTCGTAAAATTTGCTGCGGTAGGCTTTGGGCTTTTTCTCGTTTTTGGCCGAAGCCGGCAAAGCGGCATTTTCTGATTCATCGGGGGTGTCATAGTCGGCCGGATTCAGTCCGTCCTGCATCCAGGTAAGAAGGCTGTCTTCAAACTGCCGGGTGTCAAATATGTTTCGAATGCCCGGTTGCCCCAGTGAGAAATATCCTTTTTTCGGCTCGGCATCGCTCCATGCTTCCAGATAGTGGTGTGTAGGACAGAAATACTGTGCAATGGCATCCGTCTCGTTATAGGCATTTGCAAATGAAATGCGCATATTCACATTTTTCACGGCCTTACCAAACTCCGCTGCCATGCTGTGGTCGAAGAGTGGATTGCAGTTGTGAATCAGAATGCCACCCACTCGTTTGTTCTTCATCCTGGTGATGAGTGCGGCAAGGTCATTGTCGCTGCCCTGCTTGTAGTTGCAGGCCGAAGCAAAACTGATCGTTTTTCCGTAGTTGCCCAGCAACTCATTGATCCCGTTGACGATCTCCTGTTCGTTCTTGTTGTTAATTCCGCAGACTACGATAGAGCTGCCACGGTTTTTCCAAAGTTCGTTGGCTGTCTTTTTGATTTTATCATCAGCCGGGGTTTTGGGCACGGCACTGATAAGCGGAGCTCCGCTTTTTGAAGCCAGCTCATTGTAAAGGCGCAGCAAAGCAAGCTTCAGATCAGAAGGTTTGAGTGCTACCCGTACATCCGCATTGCTTCCGGTAAGCGAAAGGGTTGATTCAAATTGAATATGCCTTGACATCTTACCGTTTTCGGGCTTTCTGTTCACGGCATAATCAGGAGCAAACTCGCCCGGGGCAAGCCAGGTGCCCAGAAAATCAGCCGCAAAGCTTACAATGTGCGTAGCCTTGTCGAAGTGATATTCAGGGATGCTTCGCTTTCCGAAAGAAGCCTTATTGGCATCGAGCATGGCCGAGTAAGAAATCGGGTCATACTGCACATGCTTCACAGTCGGATACTTGGCCTGGAAGTCTGCGATCAGTTTTTTGGTTGACGGGCTGATGATAGTGCTTGTAAGTATGGTGATTTCTTTGCCCTTGCTGTTCAGAAAGCCAAACTGGGGCAAAAGCTTTTTGTCCATATCGAGCCAGCTAACAGGCTTTCCGGGTCCATCCGGATCGACTTTAATGGCCGGGCCCTGCTTCCGGTTGTTGTTGTAGAGGTCCAATACCGAACCCTGCACCCGGGCAATGGTACCGCCCTTGTTGATCGAAGATCGTTCGTTGCCTTCGAGTTTAATGGGTCTTCCATCCCGGGTTTTTATCAGTATGCTGGCATAATCGCTGCCGTCAAAGAAAGTAGACGCATAATATACCGCAGTCCCAGGCTTAATTTTTTCCGGTGCGAAAACATAGGGTATGGCCTTGCGAACCGGCATCTCACAACTTGCAGCCAGCGTAGCCGCTGTAATGCTAAATCCCATGTATTTCAGAAAATCCCTACGACTTGTAGGCGATTTGCCGTTCTGATCATCCATCAGCGAAGCCAAAGGCAGCTTCTCGGGGAATTCATCATACTTTTTTCGCTCAAATTCCGGATCGCTTTTAAGCTCTTCCAGACTCTGCCAATACTTATTTGTATCCATTCAGTTAGGCTATTTAATTCGTTTTAAATCTACTGCTGATCAATAATGGCATTTCTGACATTCCGTGCCACCAATCATTTCAACGGTCACGCCATTGATCTCCCCTTTGTCGAGGGCCTCATGATATTTCTCAAAGTATTTATCGTAATAACCGTTGTTGTTGAAGTCGACCTTGGTCTCGCGGTGACAGGTAATACACCATCCCATGGTGAGGGGAGCAAATTGCTTCATCACTTCATATTCTTCTACCGGACCATGGCAGGTCTGACATTGAATTTTGCCGGCTGTCACGTGCTGTGCGTGATTGAAGTACACATGGTCGGGTAAGTTGTGGATGCGCACCCATTCGATCGGTTTCTGTTTGTCTTTATGGTATTCCTGTTTTTTGGGATCCCATCCGGCCGCAGCATAGATCTTGGCAATTTCCACGGTATCATTGGCAGGCCCTGCCAGTTGATACTGCGCTTTGAAGTCCGCATTGGGGCCTTTGTTCACATATTTGTGGCAGTTCATACAAACATTCACAGACGGAATCGAAGCGGTTTTTCCTCTGAAGCTGTTGTAATGGCAATATTTACAATCTATTTTGAGCACTCCCGCATGCAGCTTGTGCGAATAGCGAATCGGCTGATCCGGTGCGTAGTCTTGTTGTTTTCCCAGATTCACAGCTCCTTTTACGGCCTGAAACCCAACGAAAACGACAATCACAAGAGAAAGCAGAATAACGAACTTTTTGCTGGTATAAAACGGACGCTCGGCAGGCACTTCTTCACCCTCCAGTTCCCTCGACACCTTGCCCAGCACCTTGGTAACCCTTGCCAGAATCAAACTGATTACCAGCAGTGATACCACCAGAATAATGAGCAACAAGTTGGTCGAGACGCCTCCGGAAGCTCCACCGTCTCCTCCGCTGCCCGTTGCCGCGGGGGCCGTTGCCGCCTGCGTGCTTTTGACCGGATACTTTTCGGGATTGTCCCAGTTTTGTATGTAGTCGATCACCGCCAGGATATCCTCCTCAGGCAGTGAGACGAAGCTATTCATCGGCACTTTGTTCCATTCGTTGAACAGCTGCACGGCATATTCATCGCCATCCTGGATAACTGCCTGAGAATTACGAATCCATTTCTCAAGCCACTGCACCGTCTGTGCATCGTCAAATCCATGGAATGACTTTACCCGGTCGAAGGCACCGTCAAGTGCGGGACCGGTCAATGGCCTGTCCAGCATGTGGCAGGTTGCACAGTTGCTTTTAAACACCTGTCGGCCATCCGGCTGAGCGCTTGCGCTAATCGTTAAGAAAAGTGAAATCAAAGTAAGGAAAAAGAAAGGCCACTTGTTGAATTTCCTGTGCATCAGTTGAAAGGTTTTCAATTAATAAACCGCGGCAAATTTAGCATGGAAAATATATTTCGGTAACAATACCGCTAACAATTTCCGATAATAAAGCCTTTATTATAGGTGACTGGGGCATTTCGCTGCAAATTACAATTTTATTTTGCTTTTAATACCACTTTTGTTTTGGCATCTTTACAACTTATAAAAAGCCTGAAATTTTATTGGCACAATTGATGCATTCAGTCATTAATAGTCAAGCAATTTGAAATGTTATGAAATACAAATTTTTACCCTACATCGTCTTCTCCTTCCTCTTCCTCTCATGGGGGTGCGGCAGTACTTCCAAGCTTATTCTGAGCGGAAACTACGATCAGGCTATTGCCCGCACCATAAACAAACTCAAAAGAAACAGGAACAATGAGAAACAAATCAAATTCCTGAAAGAAGCATTTGACAAAGCCCAGGAAAGGGACCTGCGCAGGATCGAATACCTGAAAAAGGAAGGCCTGGCCGGCAACTCGGTCGAAGTTTTTCGGATTTACGAACAAATCAAGGAACGCCAGGAAAAGATCAAGCCCCTCCTTCCTTTGTACATTGACGAAGCGGAGGTGCCCTTCAAGTTGATCAATGTAGATGACGAACTCATCCGCTGGAAAAAGGAGGCAGCCGGTTTTCTCTATGAGTCGGCCGTGCGCCAGTTGAAAAACGGTGACAAGTATGATGCCCGCCAGGCTTATGAGAAGTTTGCAGAAGTCGATCAGATTTTCCCCGGTTATCGCGATGTTGAAAAATACATGAACGAGGCCCGCAACAAGGGGATGAACTACGTCCTCTATCTGGTCACCAACCGCTCGGCCAATCTGGTTCCGATAGAGTTTGTCGAAGAGCTTTACACGCTCGACTATGCGCGCATTAATGGCAAATGGTTCACCATTCTGCCGGAGATAGAGAAACACAATGTGGAATCGGACCATGAAGTAGCCGTCATTATTGATATTGTAGATGTGGGGCCCGAGCAGATAAAGGAGAAGGAATGGATTGAAAAGAAAGAAATAGAAAATGGCTATATCTATGCCAAGGACGAGAATGGAAATTTCATTACCGACAGTCTCGGCAAGAAAATCAAGGTTCCGATCTACAAAGAGATTCAGTGCAAGGTGATCGAAGCGCAGCAGTTTAAAGCCGCTACTTTCAAGGGAAAAATTGAGCTTCGCGACTTGCGCAGCAATCAGTTGCTCGACAGCCAGCCGCTGAATGTCAACTTTGTTTTCGAGCATCTCTCGTACCGCACAGAGGGCAATACAGATGCCCTTAGCGAAGAAACCAGGAAAAAACTGGGAAATCGCCCGGTCCCTTTCCCTTCCGACTTTCAAATGGTGATGGATGCGGCACGTGAGGTAAAACCCGTAATTTACAGCTACTTCAGGCGAAAAGCATCGCTGCTTGAGCAGTAGATGGCCCGAATGGCGAATTCTTAATAAAGCTCTAATTTTGTGACATTGACATTTATCATTAAAAGGATGCTCAATGATGCCTTATTTCGCATTCAATTAATTTTCGAATTATTT
>WFPF01000064.1 GCA_015487695.1 Chitinophagales bacterium | reverse complement strand
GGACTACTCTGCATGACAGCTTTTGGCTTTAAAAAAATAGAGATACTGAACACCCGCGGAGCAGTTTTTTTCTTGATTTAAGAGCAAGGAGAACTCCGAACAAGGAATATCGATGAACGATTTCAGATTTATTGGGGATCGATCGATTTTCATCTTTTCCTTCATTGTCAAAGTTCTTCAATCTTAATTCCACTTCTAAAATCAGCGGTCGTTAATCGCTGTTCGATATTCACCTTTAGCTGTAAAAAACTTTCAAACCAAGGAAAAGCCCAAGAACAAAAATTTGGCATGCAAATTCTTTCAGACTGCCAATTTTGCCGCTCTTTTTTTTAAATTATGCCGATGGAATACGAGAAGCTAATCGAATCGCAGCGCACATTTTTTGACAGCGGCCAAAGTAAAGACCCCGGCTACAGGGTAGAACAGTTAAAGAAAGTCCTCCGGCTGCTTCGCGAAAATGAAGACACGCTGTACCGGGCCATCTACAAAGACTTCGGCAAGTCGGCATATGAAACCTACCTCACCGAGTTTGCACTTATTTACCATGATTTGAAGCTTTACATCCGCCAAACGAAGCGCTGGAGCCGGAGAAAGCGCGTCCGGACCAACCTGGCCAACCTTCCGGGCAGCAGTTATATCTATCCCGAGCCTTTGGGGCTCGCACTGATCATTGGCACCTGGAACTACCCCTACCAGCTCACGCTGCTGCCGGCCGTGGCTGCGCTCGCTGCGGGCAACTGCGTCATAGTGAAGCCCAGCGAAATCGCTCCCGAAAGTTCGGCTGCCATCGCCCGCTTGATAAATTCCAATTTTGACCCGGGCTATTTTCATGTGGCGGAAGGTGGTCGCGAAACAAGCATTGCCTTGCTCGAACATCGCTTCGACAAGATCTTCTTCACCGGCAGTTCGGCCGTAGGCCGCATCATCTACGAAGCCGCTGCCCGTCATCTGACTCCGGTGACCCTGGAGCTTGGTGGCAAAAGCCCCACCATTGTCCTGGCCGATGCCGACCTGAAGGTGGCCGCCAGACGCATTGTATGGGCCAAGTTTCTGAATGCCGGACAAACCTGTGTGGCACCCGATTTCCTCCTCGTGGAACGCCCGGCAGAGCAGGCCCTCCTTGAGGCCATCGGAAAGGAAATGGAACGCTATAAGGCGGAAGTCGACAAGGAGTGGGGAAATTACCTTCGAATTGTTAATACGCGGCACTTTGAACGCCTCCGGGCCCTCATCGACCGCGACAAGGTCTGTTTCGGGGGGCAGACCGATGCGGCTGAACGGATTATCCGGCCGACCGTGCTAAAGAATATCGGATTTGACCATCCGCTCATGCAGGAAGAGATTTTCGGGCCTCTTCTGCCGGTTTTGGCATTCGATGACCTCGACACCGTGCTCGACCAGCTCAAAAAAATGCCGAAGCCCCTCTCCTGCTATGTCTATGGCAGAAATCACCAGCGCATCGAGAAAATCCTGCGGAGCATTTCCTTCGGCAGCGGAGCCGTGAATGATTCGGTCATGCAATTTGCCAACAGCCACCTCCCCTTTGGCGGTGTCGGGAGCAGCGGAATGGGCAAATATCACGGCTATGCCGGATTTGCCACTTTCAGCCACTTCAAAAGCATTCTCCGCAAGCCATTCCGTCTCGAACCCCTGATAAAATATCCGCCCTACCGCAAGTGGAAGATGAAAATCATGCGCCTATTGCTCGAATAGTGCGGGCATAAAAAGCACCCTATTCCGGTGCTTCATCTATAATGACAATGTCTTCATCCTCCGAAATGTAGGAAGGCAGCCGATAGTTGCCGTGATTCCTGAAAGCCGCAAATTTGTAGCCCCGGGCCTTTGCCCGCTCCAGCTCGTTTTTCTCCGGATACCAGGCATAGGCATTGACATCCCGGTAAAACATGAGCTCTATCTCTTCAAAACTTTTGCAATTGAGTATGACCCTTCCCTGCCGTTTGCCCTCCAGATTCAAAGTTTTGTATAGCTGCGTGTTATGGATTTTTATATTACGCTCTTCATTGTTTATCGACCGGTAAGAAAGGATGGCCCATGGCTTCAGCGCATACATGGCCAAAAGGAAGAATAAAAGGGGGCGCAGGCGGGAAAGAAAATTCCATTTTAATCCCGCAAGGACCGCATGGATACCTGCCGCAATCAGTATCCATATCAGTGCATTGACCGGAAAGGTAAAGGATGGCATCTTGGTCTGAACAATCACGGAAAAGAAGAAGTAAATGACGGCAATCATGGCGAGGAAAGCAATCGACAGTTTTTTATCGACCCGTTTTGCTTTCAACACGGAATAGATTCCAATGGGAATTAAGAAGAGAAAAAAGCGGCCGTAAAGAATGGGCATTTGAGCCAGATGATACCATACGCTGCCCTGATGCCCTTCCAGCACTTCGAAAATATGGCGCCTGTTGTATTCAAAGATGATGGCACTCTCCTGCGGAAAGCGGTAGATGATGTAGAGTTGCCATGGAAGAAAAACCAGAACACTCGTGAGAAGCGAAACCCCGAGGTCTCTCCACTCCTTCCATCGAAAGCCTTCGCGGAGGGAAAGCAGGAGGTAGAGACCCCAGCCCCCGAATACCAGAATGCCCGTCAACCACTTGACGAGGATGGCAGCCCCTACGAAAAACCCTGTCAGCACCGCCCATTTCAGGCGCGAAGAAGATTGCCGATAGCGGGTAAAAGCCCAAAATGATGCCGTCATGTAAAAAGCAAATGCCGCATCATTCTGATCGAGGGAAAAACGCCCGGATGTCAGCTCGAGCTGATAGTAAGAAACGCTGAAGAGCAGGGCCGCCAGAAAGGCGATATCACGCTTTTTCAGCCATTTCAGAGCCATGTCGTAGATGAAATAGACGGAAAGCGTGTCCATAAGCACCGAAGGCAGGCGAAAGCTCACTTCACTGACACCGAAGATCTTCATGGAAAGCGCCATCTGCCAGAGAAAAAGGGGTTGCTTGTGTAGCCAGATATGATTGCAGCACCAGTCTTCCATGCGATAGGGAAAGACGGGATCCACCCGCATCATGGGGAGGAAGGGATGCCGGATCATGTTTTTCGCCACGAGGGCATGAAAACGTTCGTCCCAGTCGTGCAGGTAAGGATCAATGGCGGCCATCATAAGCCGCAGCACGAAGCCCGAAAGCATGAGAAGCAGAAGGGCCGCAGTACGCTTCCTTTTCACAAAATGCAGATAGAGGCTGAGCGAAACGAGCAGGGCAACGCTTACCATTCCTGCCAAAGACTGTCCGGAATATATCACCATATCAGAGCAGCTTTTTTATTGTTGCACTCAGCCCCCGGCATAAGCAGATGTGGTCAGTGGTATGTGGTACGGAAGCCTTCCCGACCCGCATGTACGGGAAGTTCTGAGGGCCGGGGTCCCGCAGAATTTTTTTTAACGATTTTCCAACTCTACGGC
>WFPF01000063.1 GCA_015487695.1 Chitinophagales bacterium | reverse complement strand
ATACCACACTGCGGAGCAGCATCCGAGGTTAATCCAAGATAGAAACCATTTTCACCGTAGACATCAAATTGCTCCGAAGAAGAATTGAAGTCCCCTCGTCTATGCAGCACATATTTCACATCCCCCACCACGGTAAGCTCCGGTTGGGAAGAACGGGTATAAACCATTTCAAAATAGGCATCATTCAGAAAGCGTTCTCCTGTTGATCCACTACCGCTAATATACCAGTCTACACGATTGGGAGCCAGCGTATCAAGATCTATCTGAATGGTATTATCCGCTTTCCATGCATTAAACGTGGCGGCATCCACCCAGATGGATTTTTTGCCGTAGAACTGTACCGATCCGGCATTATCCTGAACCAGGACATCGGTGGTATCCAGATCAAATCCGCCTTCTCCGTTGATTTTGAATCTTTCGTTTGTGTTGTCCACATCCGTTCGGTAGTACACATTAACCAAAACGCTGGCCGAGGCATCGGGATAACTTCCCAGGCCTGTGGCTTCCAGTATCAAAGGTTGTGCGACATGGCGGCCATCTACAAAGATGTAAGAGAAGTTTTTCTTCGGTGAGCGGATAACCACCGTATTGCTATCCGTATCGAAGTATATTTTGTCATGTACTTCGTACACCTTATCATACGATGAATTAAAGTTATCTGTTCCGGATTGGTTTCTATCAAATGCCAGTGGGGGCATTCCGATACTGTGCCTTGCACCCGGAGATGATATTTGCGCCTGGTCGGTGGTCACATAACTGATTTCTACCGTATCACAGTCGTCATTTGTGGTGATGACATAGCTGAAGAAGTCACCACAAGTGGTATCCGCAGAGTAGATTATTGTATCACCTATGCAGGTCACAGTTGGTACCGTATTGTCCGTTACGGTAACCGTAAAGCTGCAATAGCCGAAATTGGAAGATGTATCCAGTGCGGTATAGGTAACCGTGGTTGTTCCCAGCGGGAATACCGAACCCGGTGCATAATCGGCAGTCAACAATACACCCGGACAGTTATCCGTAGCGCTTGGAGCCGTCCAGCTTGCAACCGCACCGCAGAGATTCGGATCGTAGGCCAGTGTAATGTCGGACGGGCAATTATTGATCACCGGCTGGGCACTGTCAATTACTTCAATACCGAAGCTACAGGTAGCGGTATTTCCACTGGCATCCGTAGCCAGGTATTGTACCGTATAATGACCTACCGCATAGAGGTCCGGATTGTTATAAGATGTCACTTGCGAAATGGTCAATAAACCAGGGCAATTATCATCCAGTGTACCATCCGATATGTTCGGCTGGCTCCAGCTTACGATATCATAACATACCGTCTGATCAAGGGTGGATTGATAAATGTCCGGAGGACAGGTGAGATAAGGTCGTTGGGTATCGACAATACTGATATTTACCGTACAATTGGTATTGTTGCCGGCTGTATCGGTAATAGTGAATGTAATAGCCGTGGTGCTTTGCGGAACAAAATCATTGAAATTCAACGGCCCGTTGTTGGAAGTTTGCGCATTGAAATCATTGCTTATGGTGTAAGCACAGTTGTCGCTACCGGTCACCGTAAAGTTCAGCGTGGCACCGCAGGTGTCGGGATCATTGGATTGGGTGATCGGACCCGGACAAGAGATAGTCGGTGCTTCGTTGTCGTTGACCGTAATATTAATACTGGCCGAACTGGAATTTCCGGAAGTGTCCGTCAATACAACGGTTAATGTTGTCACCCCGTAAGGATATGTTCTGGTTCCTTGAGATCCGATTCCCGGCACTGCACCATAGGTGTAATCAAATATGGTATCTCCATTATTAATTGCATACTCTCTTTCACTTTGCAAAGAATTGCCGCAATTATCAGAGAAACTAAAAATAACGTCTCCTAAGCTTGTTGTATAAGAACAAGCCCCCGGAGTATTATTGAACGGACTACCGGAAGAAAGACTTACCGTTGGCGGAGTTACATCCAAGACCGTAATGGTGAAAGAGCACTCTGCGGTGTTGCCCGCTGCGTCCATAGCCGTATACGTCTGCGTGTATACTCCGGCTGTCAGAATAACACTCTCTAAACCGCTTGTAAGAGTTCCGGGGCCCGAAGCCGTAAAACTTGTAACCCCGCAATTATCAAGGGCAGTCGGTACCACCCAGACAGCCAGGGCATTACACGATGCGTCTGCATTTAATGTAATGTCGCCCGGGCAACCAATAAAAATAGGTGAAGTAGTGTCTACCACAATGACATTAAAGGAACAAAAAGATACATTGCCCGCAAGATCAGTAAAACTATACTGTATTAGGTAAGTACCCGGGCTTTGTGTACTTCCCTTGCTTATTCCGCCTATCTGGGTTATCGTAATAGCACCCGGACAATTGTCGGTAGCCGTTGGGTCGTTCCAATTTACCACTGCCTGGCAAGATCCATCGACATAAAATGTAGTGTCATTGCATCCGGCCGGAGTAGGCGCTTGCACATCATTTACCGTGAAAGTAAAGGAGCAGGAGCTCGTGTTACCAGCTGTGTCCGTGGCAATATAAGTATTGGTAGTAGTACCCACAGGGAAGAGCGAACCGGAAGGCAATCCTGCCGTTTGTGTGACAGATGCCAATTGGCAATTATCCATTGCCGCAACGGTATAATTAATAATTGCACCACAGGAATCGGTCGTATTTCCGGTAGTTAAGCTTCCCGGGCAACTCGTGAAGGTCGGATTTTCATCATCCAGCACAATCACGGTATGAGAGCAGGTGTCGGCATTGCCGGCATCATCGGTCATGATCCAGGTGATGATATTGGTGCCCGAACTCAGATTAATGGTAGGTGTTGCAAGACCACCGGAAACATTTGTTGCAAAAGTCACCGGACTGCCGGCTACTCCGTTGTGTGTGACCGTATAGGTGACGTCTCCGTCACAGTTGTCATTAAATAAAACACTCTCGGCATAGCCATAGATGCAGTCACCGGTACCATCTGCACTGGTATTAAAGGTTTGCACAGGGCCGTTGTTACAGATCACGGAAGGAGCTTCGTTGTCTTCCACAGTCACCTGAGTGGAGCAGCTTGTCGTATTACCGGAAGGATCGGAGACGGTAAATGTGACGGTGGATACTCCTTTATTAAAGGTGGCGTTAACTGTTACTCCAGACCCTGCTGCCGGTATCGCTCCGGCACCTGTAATTGACCACACAATGGTGGCCGCACAATCTTCATCATATTCGAGGTCAGGAAGAGTGAGAACAGCTGTACAAAGTCCCGGGTCGGTATCCACTATGGTATCGTTGGGGCAGAAAGTAATCACCGGTGCGGAAGTATCCAGCACGGTAATGACAAATTCGCATTTACTGGTATTACCTGAGGTATCCGTAGCCGTATAGGTAATGGTCTCGCCTCCAACTACGATTGGAATAAAATCGCCTGAGTTATAATTAGAGGTGAAGGACTGCATTTGGCAGGCATCCGAAGCATTCGGAGCCACCCAGGTCACGTGGGCACCACAGGTATCCGGTTCCTGGTAAACCGTAATGTCGGTTGGGCAGCCTGTAATCTTAGGACTGACCGTATCCAAAACGGCAATCGTAAAAGAGCAGGTATCCTCGTTGGGGTTGCCTCCACCACTTGTAGTCGCATAAGTGACCGTGTAGTAACCCACATTCAGTGTTCCTCCACTGACGGGTCCTGCAAGCTGCGTATAGGTATTGGGTGCGCACCCAGTTACCGTAGGTGCCGGCCACGAGACCAGCGCTGCACATATGGCAGGAGGGAAAGGAGGAAAGACGATGGTATCGGCACTGATCACATCCCCATTTTGCATGGTAAAAGTTTCCGGTGTGGCAATGGGGCAATTGATTGTACACTGCGCCTCGGCTTTCTTCTCAGTTGAAAAGAAGAAAAGAGCCACGAATAACAAACCAAGAAGAGATTTGAAAAAACGGTTGTAAAAATCTTTCATAGTAGTTGAATTTAAGAAAGCAATCTCAGGTAAAGCTTCTCTCATGAGTTACTGGTTTTTCGTAAACGAATTTTATGCGAATTCAAAATAAATCTATTTATCTGAACATACAGATTTCAGCAAACAAATCTATAAATTATTTTTAGATATGTTAACGATTTACAAAAATTTTAACCCATCCTTCACCAATAAATAAATAAAGGCGATCTCCGGATCAAAATCAAGCACTTCGAATTGTATCTAAAAATAATTTATAAACCAATTTGCCCCTAAATGTACAGCAGTATTTTCTTCCTGCCTACACAAGCCTTATCCACATTATCTACACCCCTATGTGTAAAACCACCAAAATCCCTACTAATCAGTCCATTGAAGCAAGTAAACGGGGTTGTTAAATAATGTCATTTTCACAATATAAAATTAAATGCTTTTTTTTAATTGAAAAACTATCGAAGCAATGTCACATTTCCCTTCAGCTTGAAGACCCTGCCACCGGGAATTTTCCGGTATCTCACCAGAAAAGCATAGCTGCCTATGGGCAGCTCTCTGCCTTTAAATCTGCCATCCCAGCCTTCCCTGCCTTCATATACCCGATTGCCCCAGCGGTCAAATACCTCAATGCTCACGACTTCGGCTTCCCCTTTCGGAGCAAAAATTTCATTGATTCCATCCCCGTTGGGCGAAAAGGCCGTGGGAACAAAGAGTGCTCTTTGGTATATCACCTCTACCCAAACGGAATCATAGGCCCGGCAGTCGGGGTTGTCGGGCAAGGCCACACTTACAATATATAATGTGGTGGAATCGGGACTGGCAAATGGATCGGGAAGGCTGGGATCGCTCAGGTCTTCCTGAGGCATCCAGGCATAGATCACCGTTCCGCCAGCATTCGTAACGGCAATGAGCCGGACAGACTCTCCCCGTACAATGAGCTTATCCTCTCCCGCATCCACGGTCAGGGGAGCGACCGTATCGAGCGTAAAGTAGAAAGTATCACGGCATCCCGCCTGATCTTCGACCTGCACCCAATAGTTGCCCGGGCCGAGCCCTGAGACCGATTCACTGCTGTCTCCGGTAGACCAGATGTAGCGAAATGGCGCTTTGCCCACGGTGGCTGCACGGGCGGCCCCGTCCTGCACCGCAAAACACGTGATGCTGTCGATGCTTGCACTCAATTCGATCAGATTGCGATATGCCACCTCGACAGAATCCTCCGTATCACAGCCAAATCGGTCTGTTACGGTCACCTTGTAGACACCCCGCTTTACCGAATCGAGGCGGGCCCCGCTGAATGGCGGGTCGGTATTCCAAAGATATTTGTAGGGGCCCATCGTCCCCGTTCCCACAGCCATGACACTGCCATCGCTGCCATTGATGCAGGTCGCATCCTGACTGCTTAAATCAATGCCCGGATTATCTCTTACTACCATGTGTATGGTATCGTAGACTTCGAGGCCGCAGCCCGTACACATCATAGAACAACTGTCACGAATTCGGCAAATAAATGAGGTATCCGTTGTCGGAATTGCAAATGTCGATTTGGAGGTATCTCCGTTGTGCAGCCAAAGATAATTGTACGGTGGCACCCCCCATGAGGCCCTGGCCGTGAGCCAGACCGTATCCCCCTTGCAATAAGGTGCCTTTGCACTGATCAGGCCTTCCAATGTTCTTGCTTCCACAGTCATGATCCAGGTGCCCGTATACATTCGGTGACAAACGGTATCGCACTCGGGACTCGGGCAGGAACAGTGCGACAGCCTGAGCTCAAAGTCGACCTTATGGGGCGGACAGCGCGGATCGAGGCAATCCATCTGATCATCGGTAAGGAAGGGAACCTGTGTGGTGCATCTCCCGGCAAGAAAGTCAATATCGTTGCATATAAATCCTATCGTGCGGCAAGGCTGAACCAATTGAAAATAGAGTTCCTCTTTTTCACAATCGCTGCCATTGCTGCATCCTCCGATAAAGGACTGTGATTCGAACTCGGCCCAGGTACGGGTCATTTCGGAGCGCCCCGGCACGGTGACGGTCATGTCATAGCTGCAGTACTTGTTGCCCGCGCAACCGATGTCGTATTCAAAACCCATCGTTTCTTTCTGAAAGGTGTCACTGCCATAGACAAAGGGGTCAATTTTTACCGGATACATGGTGTTGCTGTCGCAGAGCCAGGCTCCGGAAATACGAATCTGCCACTGATATCCGTAGTCCGTCTTTATCAGGCGGTAGCTGCCGGGATAATTCGGCTCATCGAGCAATCGTCCATGGCGATCGTAGAGTGTGAGCCCGTCAATATGGGCTACCGTCTTCCCGACCTGATTAAGCAATCTCAATTTGCCATCCCAATCTCCTGCATCGGTCTCATGGCCGTATTTCTCATTTCGTACCAATTGGTATCCTTTGGGCAGTACAATGGAATCGGAAAAGACTAGCACATCCTCCTCTGACAGGCCCTCGGGTTTGCGGTTCAGGACAAAGTTGGTTTTCAGATTACCCCGGTCGGCAAAGATCTCTCGATCCACACCCGGGAAATAATCTTTGTTGATCACGCCATTGCTCCCAAACCAGAAGATATCCGTATTTCTTTTTCTGATGACCGATTTGTATTCTGCATCCGGACCTTCAATTCCAAGGCTCATGCCCCGGTTGAATCGAAAGGCTTGGGAATTCAGCACTTGCAATTCCGTGTAATCCTCCTCCAGGTTGATGATCACCGGCACCGGCTGATCCATGGCCCGGAAGACCTTTTTTCCCGATGCATCCGGTTTCAGGCGCGCATCGATGGTACGCAACCAACCATCCCGGTCGCGATAATGAAATTTTCCATACACTTTCTGCGAGTAGCTGACGCGTCCCTGCGTGCCGATCTTAACAAAAAGCCTTGAGTTCAGCGTTCGGTACTGAATAAGTTCAAAGACACTGTCGAGCTTGCAGTTAAATGCTTTTCTGCCAAATTCAGGATGCCGGTAAAAGGCCGGAGGCGTTAATTCATAAATTTCTTTTCCGAAAAAACTTTCATTGCTTTCTTCGAGGGGCATGAGGAGGCTTACTCCGGGAGGGGCACCCCAATCCTGCGAACGAGCGGCTAATGCCGTAAATACAATCAGGCACAGAATCAATATTTTTGCTTGATCCTTCACAGAAGATGCTTATCGGATAAGGGTAACATTGCCCGTCTTCACTTTGCGTTTCCCCAGACTGTCTTTATAGTGCAGCACCCAGGTAAAGACCCCCGGATCAACCGGCTTTCCGTTCAGCGTGCCATCCCATCCTACATTGAAGTTGTTGGTGCCGAACACAAATTCACCCCAACGGTCGTAAATCTCAAAGAGAACGATATCCACCTCGTCACCTACCGGTTTAAACTCATCATTCAGACCATCCCCGTTCGGGCTAAATGCATTTGGGATATCGAATACGGGTTCACATTCTTCCAGGCTCAGATCAAGCGTTTTAAAGGATGGACAGACCTTGCCTGCCTCCGTGATGGTCACCGAATAAAGCCCGGCATCTGCCACACGGATGGAATCCCCGCTTTCTCCGGTGCTCCATTCGTAGAGCGCTCCGGGTATCCCCGCTTTTATCCAGGCAGAGTCTCCTTCACAAATACGGAGCGAATCTTCAACAGGCGGATCGGGCGCTACGGCACGAAAAGTGACTGTATCCCGGCCCCCGCAACCGGCCTCTCCTTCCACGTAAAGCACAAAGGTTTCATCCTGGTTGACCGTGATGGAAAGCACACTGTCGCGATGATAAATGGAGTTGCCTTTGAGCCAAAAATATTTCCGCATGGCATCGGGGCCTGCTTCTCTGACAATGGGACTTCCGGCACAAACGGTGCTGTCATTGCCGGCATTGGCCACCGGTTTCTCATAGATGGTAAGCAACTTCGAGCTGAAATCACTTCCGCACTTATTGAGCACAAAGAGGGAAATCCCATATTGACCGGCCGAATCAAAAACCATAAAGGTTTCATTGTTCCCGACTTTCACAAGGTGTCCATAGTCTCCGGCATCCCAGTCATAAAATGTTTTGGCAAAGAAAGTGGCTTTGTAGGGAAGCGTGTCGCCCACGCAAATTTTGTCAAGCCCAAAAATGTTTGCCCTCGGAGTACCGAGTATGGTCACGGTATCCCAGGGAGACCAGGGGCCCGGACATCCGAAATTCACTTCCCTGACCCGCATGTAATAATCATCGGCCGGAGCCCCTACCGTATTGAAGGTAAATGAGTTGCCCTGCGCATCGAAGTGGCGCCCATCCCCAAATTCCCACTCATAGCTGGTCGTAAAATCATAGGGGACTATAAAAAATGTCATTTGCTCGCCCCGGCAGATCACCGAGTCGGCTGCTATCGAATAGGTCGTATCACTGGGCACTCTTCCGATGGTCAGATGCACCAGCGTTCCCATGGTGTCATTCCCTCCGTTCGAGCTGGTGGCAACAATCCTCATGTAGTAAAGACCCGGGCCGATGCCGAGGGAATCAAGTGTTTTTCCATCGGGAATATCCAGAATGATAGAGCTGATGGCCGTATCAAAGACGGCCCCAAATCCTCCGGTATTGATCACATTGAAGAACATGGCATCGAGAATCTGGACGAGAAACTCATTGCCCGGATTATAATTGATGCTGTCGGTCCAGCTATTGATTTTGACCGGTATCACGAGGGTCACCCCGGCCGTATCGTAGATGCAGACCTGGATATCCTGCTGGTCATTGGTTGTAATGTCGCATTGCCGTATGCAGAACGGGCCGTAGATGGTGCCATATCCGGGAGGACTGGTAGATAAAATCTGAACGTAATAATTGCAGCCGGGTTCCACATCGTTGGGCACCATACCGCCTACCGATCCCGGAGGTCCGGGATGCTGATTCGGGTCGGGCATCCTGCCGATGGTGTCACCACCGACCAGCACGTAAAGATTGCCGGGCAGTGTGTCGATTTTGTTTGACAAGACGGCAATGTACTCGTTGTCGGGATTGATGGTTCCGACCGAGAGGAAGGGTATGTCAATCACGCTGCCTGCACAGAGCACATAACCGTCATCGAGGCCGCCTCCCCCGCTGCCCGACCCCGCTCCGGAGCCGATGGTGACAGGAGGTTGATTGGTTGTAATAACAGGTGCGCAGTCGACTACATAAATACAATCTGTAATGTTGCTCCGCAAGACCGGTGCCGGCTGAATGCGTGTGATACGAATCTTGTAACATACCCCCGTCTGCAAAGAGGCTGAAATACCTACGTTGATGTTAAAAGCCAGCGGAAAGAAGGGCTGCCAGGTAATTGTGCCCAGACTTGTGGGATTTTGGAAACTGCCGCCCGGCTCAGAGAGCTCAAACAAATACACGCCTTCACAAAGGGTGTCAGAGAGTTCGAAGCGTATCGAGGTAAAAGTACCCCGGCAGGCCGTATCCGAATTATTCGCGGCTGTGATGCTTACGGGATGGTTCACTTCATCATAATCGGCCACTACGTTGATTTCATCAATAGAAAAGGAGGTGCTGGCCGGGCCCGAATTGCCCGTATTGACCCAACGAAAGCCAAAACGCAGATTTTCCGTGTTGTCAAAGCGCGGATCTGTGATATCCATCCTTTGCCACTTGGGTGCATCGAAAATTTTGGCAGGTCCCACCTGCTCCCAGGGACCGAAGTCTTTGCTGAAATACACCTCGCCATAGGCATTTTCGTTGCCCTCTACCAGATAGTAAAAGGTTAATGTCACATTGTAGAGGGACTTGGTACAAACGGCATTGCCAAACTGGCAAAAGCGGTCGCTGGCAGCCGTGGGATCATAATTGGCATTGCTAATCGACTGGCTGCCGGCTGCATTGACGTCATGGATGTGCAGATATTTGCTGAAGGGCGCTCCGTTGATCTGACCCGAGACCACACTGTCCTGTCGCAGGGTATTGGGATAGAGGGGTGTTCCGATGTACTCATCATTGACAATCCACTGATTGGGGCCGCTGTTGCCTCCCACTCCACCGGTATTCAAAAAGAAGATATTAAACTGGCCATTGAAATCTTCCGAGTAAACCTGAATTTCCTGCGCTTCGACCGGTCGCAGCAGGAATAATGAAAGGAACAGGAGAAGTACAATTCGAATCATGAGTAATGAGTATCTGTAATATGGAATTTAAAGCTTTGAATAAGCAACTAAAGTTAAGTGATAAAGATAAAAAAAGCAGCATAAGCAAAAACTAAGCTATTCTGAACTTAAAAGCTCAAATTTCAGGACCTTACGCTCTCCAGCGGCATTCTCGACAGTAAGTACATGCCAACCCGTTTTTGCCTGCACAGAAAGACGGTGATCCTCAAGCGTGATTCCCAGAAAATCACGATCAAGATGCCAGTAAAGTACGGTATTGGGAATGGCAGTTGCTTCTGCCACAAAGGCAGCTGCACCCCTGCCTGACTGAGGGCTTAGCCTTATGCGGCCGTTGTTCAGGGGATAAATGATGCGAAAAGTGCTTTCGCCCTGATCACCGGCACAGGCACTACTCAACGGAGGCAGGTTTTTATAATCACTATGCCATTTCCCGTAATACCAGGCCATCCCCGGAGAAAGATTAAACCATACGGTATCTTTTAAGCTATCCGCATAGCAATCCTTATAGACACGCTGCCCCTCAGTGTTCAGATAAATGCGTTTATGATAGCTGCAACGGGGTGCCTTGCTGCAGGCCGGAGGCAAATCACGGCTTATCACTTCAGGGCAAT
Source organism: Chitinophagales bacterium (assembly GCA_015487695.1). Classification (GTDB taxonomy): domain Bacteria; phylum Bacteroidota; class Bacteroidia; order Chitinophagales; family S012-47; genus S012-47. Next base: position 28,849 of record WFPF01000063.1, on the reverse strand, counting down.
TGGGACCGGCACGCATACCGCTTGCAGGGCAAATCGATACTTCGCTATAGTGTTCAACCGGTTTATCAAACCATTCGGTATTTGGCAAGATATTGAATACATCAAAAAGAATAGGTGCTGCGGTGTGGAGGCCTGAAACACCGCTGCGGCCTTCTCCACTGGCGTTGCCGCTCCAAACAAAAATCCCGTAGCGGGGTGTCAGTCCGATTGACCAGGCATCCCGTCCGCCAAAGCTGGTTCCTGTTTTCCAGGCAATCTGCCTGCTCGAGGAGAAATGCGACCAGGCCCGCTCCTCGGAAGGCCTCCGGACCTGACTCATCGTACGGAAGGTCTCGAATACGGCTGCCGGATCAAGGGGCCCGTCCAGAGGCTTATCGTCCTTTTCTTCCGGAAGCAATTGCAAAGAAAAGCCCCCTTTCCCCGCATCTCCTGCAGGCGAAAGAAGCGCTGCCGATAGCTTACCGTACATCGAAGCCAGTTGCCAGAGAGACACCTCGGCCCCGCCCAAAATCAGGCTGAGACCATAGTGTCCGGGCGCTTTCCTAAGGCTTTTCATGCCCAATGATTTCAGGAAATCATAAAATATGGGTACGCCCGCTCTTTTGAGCAGGTGTACCGAGGGCACATTCAATGAAAAAGCAATGGCATCTCTTGCCGAAACTGCTCCAAGATACTTTTCGGTATAATTCTGAGGATGAAAACTTCCGAAATAAGTCGGGATGTCTTTGATCAGCATATCCGGAGTTATTTCGCCTCTTTGCAGCAGGTGATAATAGAGGAGCGGTTTTAATATGGAACCGGTGCTCCTTTCGGCCTGTATCAGATCAACATCCGGGCTGTAAGCCGCCTGCAGTCCGGGTATATTAGCTGCATAGGCCAATACCTTGCCGCTTTCCATGTCAATAAGCAAAACAGCAGCATTGTGCACCCCGTTACCTTCCAGATCGCGGTAGTGATTTTTAAGGATCTCATTGATGCGGTGCTGATAGCCGTAATCAATACTTGATGTGCAAGTCCCGGCAATCCCCCGTCCGGCTTTCAGGTGATACAGGAGATGAGGTGCTTCGCGGGGCAGTGCATTCGGTTTGCCGGGCAGTGCCTCCTCCAGTGCCAGGCGATAGTCGTCTGCCTGCAAAAGTCCTTTTTCTGCCAGCTTTAGCAGGAGGCGGTTTCTTTTGCGTTTGAACAGCAAGGTCTTCACGCCCGGGCGAACCAGCGCAGGACTGTTTGGCAGCACCGCCAAAGAAGCACTTTCCGAAGGGCTCAGAAAGCGGGTATCTTTGCGGTAATATCGCCAGGACGCTGCGCTCAGTCCCACCACATTGCCGCCAAAAGGAGCATGGGCAGTGTAAAGCCTCAGGATTTCCTCCTTGCCAAGGCTCATTTCCATGCGGGCCGCAAGCATCACTTCTATCAATTTTTCGCCCCAGGTTCTGGACCTGCCTTTGCGGCTCAGCCGGATGACTTGCATACTAATGGTTGATCCACCACTGACGATTCGCCCGGCACTGATATTCTGCTTCATCGCCCGGGCGATGGCCCGTATATCGAATCCGGGATGGGAATAAAAACGCTGGTCTTCGAATGTGAGAAGAGCCGCTTTAAATGATTCGGGAAGCTCCTGCTCCTCTTCAAACCTCCATTGTCCGTCATCTGCAATGGAGGCTCCAAGCAAATGCCCGTCACTGCTTCGCAGGACGGTGGACAGGGGATCGTCAAAAAGAGGAAAACGCAAGCTGAGCCAAAAGGCCGCAAAAAGAATTGACAACCAGGAAGCCAGGCGATAAAGGCGAAAAATCTTCATTATAAAATCTCCCTTATTTCATTGCCTCACGGGGCCTCCCCGGCTCGGAGACTTCTACCCATTGCCCCTGAGTATTGGCATAAATCTCATTGTCGTACATGGCTTCGACCCTGACAGCCGGCAAATAATACCGGCCGGCATATGTAGCCGAAACACGATACAGAAATTTCTTTTTGCCCCAATAGCCCAAATTGAAAAAGCTGTAAATCCGGTCGTCCCGGATATCCATGTATTCGGGCTTATCATAATCATTTCCCGAATAGTCGAGCTCATCCATTCTTGCATTTGATATCTCCCATCCGGAAGGCCATATCTGTGTCAGGGCCATCCGGTCGTAGCGATAACCACTTCTGATCTGATGCATTATTTCGACTTCCACAAGGAAATCCGTACCCTGCACCAGATTGCGCACATCCAGCGCTTCTCCATCCGTTGTCAGATAGCGTACCCGGAGCTGAACCTTGCGCGCATCGGCTTCTTCCCCGCCTGCCGGAGGTATTCCGCTGCGGAGAATGCGCACGAAGAGGGGCTTTGCGCTCCGGTTGCTCAGCACCACGCGGCTGTCGTCTGCCATATCCTGTGACCAGATGACTTTATTGCTCTTCACCTCATGTGCGGGTTTTCCGTTGATAGTCAGGCTGAATTGCATACCGCCCTCTGCTTCGGAAGCATATTTTGAAAGGGCAATGAGGCAGTAAGCCGTGGTTTGCGTACTATACCAGTTTTTCGATGCCATGGCCGTGCTGATTTTTTTTACAAGCCTCAGTGTGCGGGGATCACCCGTTAGCACCATTGTCTCCAATGCCATCGCCTGATCGCGCAGAAGCGAGCCATAGGTGTACCGGAAATCCCGGTACGGAGTAAAACTCACCGGGGCTCCCCTTGTCAATTCACGGGCCACACTTTCCTGTCCGGCCATGGCATAAGCTGCCGCAAGACGCCAGCGCGCAGCTGCCGACAGATTGGGTCTCAGTTTCAGGCGGTTCATGGCACCCAATGCCGCCTGTCCGCTAAGGGCCAAAGTATAAAGACGATAGGCCTGCTGCAACTCCCGCATGGCCAACTCCGGAGCCGAAATGGTGTGAGAAGGATTCCAATTGTTGGCAGCATTTACCTGATACAAGATCCAACTTTCCTTAAATCCGGGAGGCAGCCTGTAGCCTTTTTTTTCTGCTTCCAGCATAAAATGACCTCCGTAAGAAGTACCCCAGTCACTGATTTCACCATAACCCGGCCAGTAACTCAGCCCGCCACCGGAGTTCTGAAACTGCATCAATTTGCGTATCCCGGCCTGTATATTTTCTTCGGCTTCTTTCCGTTTCTCCTCGCTCAGGTCCATAAAATCACCGAGGTACAACTGCGGAAAAAGGGCCGAAGTCACCTGCTCAACGCACCCGTATGGATAGCGCATGAGGTAATCCATTCGCTGGCCGAGATTCATCGGTGGCAGGGTACTGACCTCTATGCTTTGCCGGTTGCTTCCGGGTATGCCCAGCGCTTTGATTTCTTCGCTAAAAGTGCCTCCGGCCTCCAACTGATAATCACTAAAACCGCTTATCTCGGGATTGGAGGGCAGCACCGGAATATCGCTTTGCTCTACGGCCTTTTCTCCGTTGCCCGAAGCTTCCACCGCAAATGCTGCGGGCTCAAGGCGTTGGCCCACCACGGCCTCGAAAAAGACGAGCTTGCTGCCGGGGGCATCAAAATGCACGCGTTTTGTCATGCCACCCGTAAATTGGAGGTTCTGTGTACCGCTTATGCGCAGTTCCACATCCTTTATCTTATTTTCCATTGCAAAAACCTCTACGGGCAGCCTGACCTGCTCGCCCGGACGAAGCACCCGCGGGGCCGTACTCAGCACCATCAGCGGTTTCCGAACCGGCACTTCCTTATCGGCTGATCCGTATTTCCCGTTGTCACCGGCCACCAGCATCACCCGCAGGGCGCCCACATAGCGGGGTATCCTGACACTGTGAATACGGCTTTTCCCGGCCTCCAGCCGGAAAGGACCGAGAAAGCGAACGACCGGTTTAAAGCGGTTGACCTTGGCTTTGTCGGGATCGGGTTCGGCTGCTTCTCCCCCACCGAGGCTCAGGAGTTGGGCCATCTCTTCGCCAAAAGCGCCCAGCACCCGGTCGAAGATATCCCAGGTATGCACTCCGAGTGCCTGCTTGGCATAAAAATAATTCCAAAGATCAGGTGTGCGAAAACCGGTAATGCCCAGCAAGCCCTCATCTACCAGGGCAAGGGTATAGGTCATCGGGCGGCCCTTTTCCTCCGATACCTCTATGCTGACGCTTTCCTCGGGGCGATAGACATCGGCTGTCTGAAGCCGGGGTTCCAGTTTGGTCTCCGGATTTTCGACCATCAGGGGAATGATTCCGTATTGCCGTATCGGCAGATGTTCCAAACTGCGCGAATGCTCCTGTAGCAGCATTACATGCACATAAATATTGGGTGCCATGTCGCGATCCGTGGCAAGGGGTACCTGAATTACATCCTTATTCATTCCGGCTTCCCACCATTGAGCAGAGATCACACCTGTGCTCCCCTGCAGGGTTACCAGCGCCCGGCTCCCCTTGCTTACCGGAATAGTCAGAACGGCCCTTTCACCGGCCATATATTTGTCCTTATCCAAAGACAGAGGCAGCATGCTGGCTCCCTCGGCCATTCCCTCCCTGCTGCGGCCCGAATAATAGGGATTGTCGAAGTATAGCACTTTTCCTGATCTGTGGCCGCCTTTCACGTCCTCGACCCAAAGGAAATAGCGTCCCCACTCATTGTCATCCATCGCAAGCGTCCAGTGGGCTTTGCCCCGGGCATCGGTCCGAAGTTCCACTGCCTTCACAGGCTCGAGAAAACGGTTGTTGATGTATGAGGCGATGTTTTCGCCCGAGCTGTGCCACCACCAGCGCCACTCCAGCTTATAAAGTTTCGCCCTCAGCAACTGCCCGGGCAAGGGATTTCCTTCCGCATCGAGGAGTACCATGTCTATCTTTTCCTTCTTTCCGGTTGCCAGAGCGCCCGTCCATTTGTTTCCTTCCGGCAGCTTGAAGCCGGCATAGGCTTCATAGGGATAGAAGTCCTTTTGCAGGGTACGTACGCTGAAATTTCCGCTGTTTTCAAAAACTCGGATTTTGAAGGCCGCTTTCAATATCCCCGGTGGACGGTTTGACGTTTGCAACGACAGCGATAAATCGGATTCGCCCTGCTCATCCAGTTCTCCTTCGGCAACGACTCTGGGTGCATCATAAAAGGGCTCCGACTCATCTCGGAAATGAAAATCACGATATGATGGAAATGAGGTAGTCTGCTCTTTCAGAGCACTTTCCACTTTATATTTCAGACCACCGGCCGATGCGCCATGCAGCCACTGAGCACGAAGCGTGAAGTGATTCTTTCCTTTCCATCCCCATATTTTATCCCCTTCACCCTCAAAATCAATTTTCAAACGATTCGGCTTGATGGTCTCTATTCTCACTCCCTGATTCACGGTCAGCCCTCCGGCACTGACGGTGGCCAGGTATCGACCTGTGATCCAGTCGGGATCGCTTGCCAGGCGGAAAGTATAGAAGCGTCCCTCATCGGGCAGTTTTTTCAGGTTGATAACTTCGCGGCCCTGCGGATCGCGCAGTGCGAAATGAACCGGATAGGCCAGCGGAAGTTTTTCGCTAAGATCCTCGAGTACAAAAGTGAGAAAAAGCGAATCACCCGGCCGCCATACATCGCGCTCGCCATAGAGCCGGCCTTTCAGCCCCGATTGGGCCGAAACGCCCCCTGTCTCGAAGCGGCTTACGGAAAGTGCTTCACCGGGATCAAGGCGCAGATAGGCTTTCTCTTTCCCGTCTCCAGCCACCGCAAATGCAGGTTTTTCTTTCCAGTCAATGCGTGCCAGGCCACTGCCGTCACTCAGGGCCGAACCCAGCTCCTGCATCCGGTAGCTGTAAATCGTCACTTTCACTCCTTTGCGGGGCCGGGCATTTCGGATATCGGTCAGTATGAATGTGGTCTGCCCGTCTGAGCCCTGCATGGCCGTCATGGCCAGGTTGCTCGCCAGAATGTTGCGGCTTACAAAGCGGCTCGTACGGTAATAGGCCCTGTAACAGGGATCATCGCGATGCCGCCAGTCATACTTAAACTTATATCCCGGATAGAGATCGTGGAAATACTGCGAAGATTCATCGTAGTAGTAATAATCGTCTTCATACGTATCGGAAATATCGTCAAAATCATCGCGGCTGCACATATAGGCCGAATATTCGGGCCTGAATGAAAGCACGACCCGGTACAGTGCGCCCGGTTCGGCCCGGATGATTTTGCTCAAGTCGATTCCATAGCGCGAACGGGTTTTTATTGCCTGTGGATTTTCGGGTTTGAGCTCAATTTTCTTTTGCAGAATGATATCTCCCGTACGATACAGTTCGTTGCTTCCTGCCAGGCTGTTGCGCTGCAAAAACGAAAGCATATTGCTTTCATAAATTTTCAGAATGGTGACATCCACGGCATTCAGATTGACCGCATCGAAAGGAAAAACGAGGGACTTTCCGAGGGGCAGGATATTTCCCTCGCCCGGCAACCAAATGCTGGGCTTGAGCTCTTCAAAGAGGAGCGTTTCGAGCACAGTCGTTCCGGCCACCCGGCCCGAGACCGAGCGGATGCCCGGGTGTATCTTCAACCGATAGCTGCCACTTTGCCGCCCCGGCACGTAAAGAACGACCTTGTTCCCCCGGATTGCATGCTGCAGACCCGTGATGCCTTCAATCTGAATCAGACCGGTGATATCCTGGGCGGCATCCAGCGGATCGGTAAAGTAAACCTCTACTTTCTGCTCTTCGTAGTTGAATATTTTAATTCCGGCATACTTAAAGGCTCCCCGGCCCGGCACATCGATCTCCAGCTTTCCTTTATCATCCGCAGCAATGCTTTTGCCATTCCATTGAAGGCGCATTTGCTCCATCTCGCTGCCCCGTTTGATCCGGTCTACCAGAAAATGATGCTTCAATCCGCCTTCTTCATGTCTCCACTCCGGCTTCACGGGCTCGCCCCGATAATAGATTTCCAGGCATTTCTCAAGCAGTTCGGGCGGAGCAAAATCAGCAGTAATCAGACTTCCGCTGTAACGATAATCTTCTGTATTTACGGCCTCCAGGTAGCCCTCTTCCAATGACAGCTCCTGCTTGCGCGTCTGCACGCTAAAAGAAAAACGGGACAGGGAGTCGGGCACGGCAATGAGTGATGCGAGGTCAAAGCTGATGCGGTATTCATGATCAGGAAGCAAGGGAGCCGAAGGCAGAAAGTGAATGGTGGAAGCATCCAGCCACTCGAGGCGGCCTTCCACACCGGGCGAGATATCCATCAGTGCTTCATCCTCAATCACACCGGCTTCTTTTCCGGGAATATCAACGGTAAAGCGAATTCGAAAATCACCGTAAGTCGAAAGAGGACTCTGTGAGAATGCGGCAATGTAGCGCGAATAGGAGGGATCGTACGCTTCGCTTTCCTTTTGCCGATTGCAGGACAGGGTGGAAAGTGCGGCCAGCGTGAGAAGTAAGAATATAGATCGCATAGGATTCGGGTTGATTGACAAAGACGAACGCTAATAAAGTTAAACTATTTATTTTCTTGCCCTGTCGCATCCGCTCAGTCTACCCGAATGATCTTCAGCTCCACTCTTTGGTTTTTCTTCCTCCCGCTGAGGGTATTGTTGTCTGCTATGGGCATTCTCTTTCCATAGCCTTTGTAGCTGAGCCGCCTTTCCGGAATACCCTTTTCTATGAGATATTCATATACCCTGCGGGCCCGGGCCTGCGAGAGGGCATCGCAAAATTCGTGGCTCGGCAATCCGTTGGTATGCCCCCCGATCTCCACGTAAATATTGGGGTTCTTTTTCAGGAAATCCAGCACCCTGTCGAGTTCGACAAAAGATTCGGGCAGGAGGATGGCCTGGTTGGCTCTGAAATAGATGTTGTTTATGCGAATGATTTGCCCCTCTTTCAATGGCACCATCCGAATGTCTTCATCCAGCTCCACATAGCTTCCGCCCTGCAGTTCATCGTCCAGCTTGCTTTTGATTTCTGTTTCCAGCTCAGGCTTCAGAACATTTTTTTTGCTTTCGCTGATATTGATCTTCGAGAGTTCTTTTTCAAGCAGTGCCATAGACTTTCTTTCCAGCTTTTCTCTCAGCTCTTTTCGCTCAAGCGGACTTTGAGGCGCCTTTTCCGAGGCTGTCCACTTGTCTATTTCCTTGTATATGCGACCCAGCATTTCTCTGCGCAGTCCCTCCAGGGTATCGCTCTCATTGTAGTCGAGATACTCGCTTTCCTCGGGTTGTGACGGGCTGGGATTGCTGTATTCCGGAAAGTAACCGGGGTCTTCAGAGACGATTTCAAACTCTTTCTCGCGGGGAATCACGAGGCCAAAGCGGCCTTCCAGTTCTTTCACACGCCCGCCTTCATTTTTCGGACTTTTCTCTCCACCCGGGTCAAGCAAGGCATTGGGCTTTTCCTTTATTTTTATTTTCACTTTCATCGGTTCGCGGGTGATGGAGTTGATCACCCGGCCTTTGATAAGGGCCACCGGCTCGGGTTGTACCTCACGCGGCAGGGCAATGCGGAAAATATCGCCTTCGCCATATCCGCTTTTGCTCGAAGCAAAATAGGCGTAATCACCCCGTGCCGAAAGGGTATAGTTCCATTCGGCTTTGGGCGAGTTGATCACCGGGCCCAGATTTACCGGCTCGCTCCAGCGCTTCCAGGTATCATCGAGACGCTGGCTTACAAACATGTCATAAGAGCCGTATCCGGCATGACCGTTGGATGAAAAATAGAGCGTGCGGTTGTCGGCAGCCAGGAAGGCGCTTCCCTCGGTACCGGCCGTATTGACCACCGGCCCGATGTTCACGGGCTTGGTCCATTTCTTTCCTTCTTCTTTGAAAGAGACATAAATATCCAGATCCCCGTAGCTGTCATCCTGTTCTATGGCCATCACAATCACATCCCCGTCCACATTCATCTGGTAGCAGGTGAAGAGGTTGTCGTTCCACATGCTGCGAATGCGCAGCGGGTACGGCTTTTCCCACTCCCCGTTTGCCTTTCGGTGCGAAATGGAAACGCCCGGCCCCGCAAGGCGTGTGTATTCATTGGCCAGCACCAGGGTTTCGTTGTCGGGCATCACGGCAGTCACGAAGTTGTTGTACTCATTGTTAAGCGGAGGTCCTATATTCCGGGCTTTGCTCCAGTGCCCGTCTTCGCCCAGTTGGCTGTAATAAATGTCATCCCCCACTTCGATTAGACTGGCAGCCGTTTCGGCACCGATATTCTCCGGGGAGTGCTTGCGTGCAAAGTAGAGTGTCTTCCCATCGGGTGCAATGATCGGATAGCGGTCTTCATATCTCGAGTTCACCATCGGTCCGAGGTTCTCGGGCTCACCCTCATATTTCTCATACTGAATCACATTGATCTCCGCTTTGACCGGAGTGGCATCAGGGGAAATGCCGATGCAGTCGATTTGCTGCATTCCCTCCACGGCCGAGGTATTCAGTTCAAGCCAGAGTTTTTTTACGCGGTATTCCGTTTTCTCATCGAGAAAGATGTGAAAAATCCTGCTCATTTCCATCGTATTTGCAGGATGCCTGTTTTCATAAACCGTATGTCGCTTCCCCGATTCATCGTACAGGATGACCTTGGAGACGGAACCCGGATTGAGGCTTTCACCGATGGCGATTTGCTTTACGGGAATGGCTTCTTCAAATTCCACCCATACAAACTCCCGCCCTCTGTCTTCACTCTCGGGAGCCCAGGCCACGGGACTTTCTCCATAGCCCGGCAATACATTGGGTTTTCCCAGCACCTGTGCGGCACTGTACTGTTTTTTCCCATACTGGGAGCTGTATCGCAAGACCCTGGAAGCCCACTGCACTGCCTGGGCATGAACGGAAGTAAAGAAAAAAGCGAGGCAGATAAAAAGAATGATCTTTCGCATAGAGTTAATTGCTGTTGGACGGAATCTTCCTTGCATTAAATGTGCCGAAGTTCCGATTTATTGCCTTTCAAGAGAGAAATCAGGGCAGCGTTGCATGTTAAAAGGGCCCTGTTTTGCCGCTCCGGTTGACGGGGATCCAGGTCCATGCGCAGCAAGGCTTCAGGCTTCCACTTCCTCGGACGAAACCCATACTGCCTTAAAGAATTCCGCATTCATCTTGTGGATATTGCTTATTTTGATGCCTTTTGGGCATTCCACTTCGCAAGCGCCCGTATTGGTGCAGTTACCGAAGCCTTCCATATCCATTTGCCGCACCATATTGACGGCCCTGCGAACCCGCTCTACCCTGCCTTGGGGCAGCCGGCTCAGGTGTTCGATTTTGGCACTTACAAAGAGCATGGCCGAAGCATTTTTGCAGGCTGCCACACAGGCACCGCAGCCGATACATGAGGCTGCATCGAAAGCCGCATCCGAGTCGCTCTTTTTTACCAGAATGCTGTTGGCATCCTGCGGGCTTCCGGTATTTACCGAGACATAGCCTCCGGCTGCAATGATGCGGTCAAAAGGAGAACGGTCGACCACCAGATCTTTGATAACAGGGAAAGGACGGGCCCGCCAGGGCTCTACCACAATGGTATCGCCATCCCTGAAGTGCCGCATATGAAGCTGACAGGTAGTTGTTCCCGACTGAAAACCATGGGGACGCCCGTTGATGTACATGCTGCACATACCACAGATTCCTTCCCGGCAGTCGTGATCAAATTCCACCGGACGTTTGCCTTCTTCGATCAGTTGCTGATTCAACACATCGAACATTTCAAGAAATGACATATGGCTGTCGATGTTGTCGAGCCTGAATGTATCGAAGCGGCCCTTTTCATCCGGACTTTCCTGTCTCCAAACCTTGAGCGTAATTTTCATACGATTTCTTTTTATTTATAACTTCTGGTGCTCGGTGTGACCACCTCAAAATTCAGTTCTTCCTTGTGCAATATGGGGTCTTTGTCCATGCCGGCATACTCCCAGGCTGCCACGTAGGCATAGTTTTCATCGTCACGCAGCGCCTCTCCGTCCGGAGTTTTATACTCTTCGCGAAAGTGGCCTCCGCAGGATTCGTTGCGGTTGTAGGCATCTATGATCATCAGCTCTGCCAATTCCATGAAATCGGCAACCCGGCCGGCTTTCTCCAGTTCCGAGTTCAGTTCGTCCATTTTGCCGGGTACGCGGAGGTCCTTCCAAAATTCCTTCCGAAGCTCCTGCACCATTCCCCGGGCTTTCTGTAGTCCTTCGGCTGTTCTCGACATGCCGCAATACTCCCACATGATTTTGCCCAGCTCACGATGAAAATGATCTACCGAACGCTTGCCGTTGATAGACATCAGCTTCTCAAGCCTTTCTTTCACTTCTTTTTCCGTCTGTTCAAATTCCGCTGAAGAAGTCTCGGGCAAAGGTGTGCGGATGTCGTTTGAAAGATAGTTTCCGATGGTCATCGGAATCACAAAATATCCATCGGCCAGGCCCTGCATGAGGGCGGAGGCTCCGAGGCGGTTGGCCCCGTGATCCGAGAAGTTGCATTCGCCCGTGGCATAGAGGCCGGGAATGCTCGTCATCAGTTCATAATCCACCCACAATCCACCCATCGTATAATGCACGGCAGGATAAATCATCATGGGTGTCTCGTAAGGATTGTCTCCCGTAATTTTTTCATACATCTCAAAGAGGTTGCCATATCTTTCCTCAATCACATGATGGCCAAGCCGTTGAATGGCATCTTTAAAATCGAGGTAAACGGCACGGCCTGTCGGGCCTACGCCCCTTCCTTCGTCACATACTTTTTTGGCGGCCCGTGCCGCCACATCGCGCGGAACGAGGTTGCCGAAAGCCGGATACATGCGCTCGAGATAGTAATCCCGGTCTTCCTCGGCAATATCTGCCGGTTTTTTCTTTACGTCTTCGGCCCGTTTGGGCACCCACACCCGTCCATCGTTTCTCAGGCTCTCGCTCATGAGGGTGAGTTTCGACTGGTATTCCCCCATCTGAGGGATGCAGGTTGGATGTATTTGTGTAAAACAAGGATTGGCAAAAGCTGCTCCGCGTTTGTGCGCTTTCCATATGGCCGTGGCATTGGAGCCCATGGCATTGGTCGACAAATAAAAGACATTTCCGTAGCCCCCCGTGGCAAGCACCACCGCATGGGCCGCATGGCGCTCTATTTCGCCCGTGATCAGATTGCGGGCAATGATGCCACGGGCTTTCCCGTCAATCAGTACAATGTCCAGCATCTCGTGCCGTGTAAACTCTTTCACGTTGCCCCGGGCCACCTGGCGCTCCATGGCCTGATAGGCGCCCAGAAGCAGTTGCTGGCCTGTCTGTCCGCGGGCATAGAAGGTTCGCTTCACCTGCACACCACCGAAGGAGCGGTTGTCGAGCAGTCCTCCGTACTCGCGGGCAAAGGGAACACCCTGAGCCACCGACTGGTCGATGATATTCACACTGACCTCGGCCAGGCGATACACATTGGCTTCGCGTGAGCGGTAATCGCCCCCTTTGATGGTATCGTAGAAGAGGCGATAGACGTTGTCTCCGTCATTTTGATAGTTCTTTGCCGCATTGATTCCTCCCTGGGCTGCAATGCTGTGCGCTCTTCGCGGGCTGTCCTGAAAGCAGAACGTTTTCACCTGATAGCCCAACTCACCGAATGTGGCAGCAGCCGATGCTCCGGCCAATCCGGTACCCACTACAATGATCTCCAGCTTTCGCTTATTGTTGGGAGAGACAAGCTTTACTTTCGAACGGTAATCCGTCCACTTCGTGGCCAGGGGGCCTTCCGGTATTTTAGCATCCAGTTTTATCATGTCAAGAAAGTGAGTTGATTAAAAAGTAGATCGGAACAATGGCAAATCCAAGCGGTATGATCACGGCAATAAAGATCCCGATACCTTTAAAAAGGGGCAGGTATTGGGGATGTCGCAGGCCGAGGGTACGAAAAGAACTGTAAAACCCATGCCAGAGATGGGCTCCCAGGGCCATGAATCCGATGATATAAATCAGATCGAACCACCAAATTTCAAATTTTGCTTTTACGAGGGAATATACATCGTGCATTTCCACCCCGTTGATGGTCACCATCCCGAGGTCGTGCGTTATTCGGGCTTTGGCAAAGAAGCCGGTAAGGTGAATGGCTAGAAAAATAAAGAGGATGACTCCGAGGAATCCCATGTTTCTTGAGACCCATGAGCTGTTCTCCCCGGGTTTCCTCACCGCATATTGTATCGGTCTTGCCTGGCGGTTGCGATAGGTAAGTACGAGGGCATAAATAATATGAAAAATCAGTGACCCGAAAAGCAGAAACTCCACGATGCGGATGAGGGGAAAATTCACCATGAAATGGGAGTATTGATTGTAGAGAATTCCGTTGTCGGGGAGCAAAAGCAAAAGATTGGCCAGCATATGCTCTGTCAGGAATAAAAAGAGAAAAAGGCCCGTCAGAGCCATGATAAATTTCCTTCCGATGGAAGAATTAAAGAACCCTTTTAACCAGCTCATTTCGTCTTTTTTAGTACTTAACAAATATACGCTGCTCAGCCAAGCTTTTAAGCCTGCGTATTATGATTTTTGTCAACTTCTGCCAAAAATGCCCTCGCAAAATCAATGAGCTCGGGGTAGCGCCCCCGGTGATAACTTTCCAGTTCGGGAGGAATATCTTCTTCTCCGATCATGATCGCATGCATGCCAAGATTGCGGGCAAACGCAATGTCGCCAGCCGTGTCGCCAATCATCCAGGTATTTTCGAAACGTATCTCCGGGTATCTTTTCCGCGCTTCCAGGGCCATAGCCGCTGACGGCTTTCGGCAGTTGTCTTTTTTTTCAGCCCGGTCAGGACAGCAGATAAAGTCATCTATCTGCCCTCCGGCCTCGGCCAGCTCCCTCGCCATCACGCGATGAATGCCCTCCAGATCAGCGGCAGTCATAAGCCCCTTTCCTATTCCCTGCTGATTGCTGATGACCAGAATGCGCTCAAAATGAGGCCGCAGAGATGCCAGTGCTTCCGGCACTCCGGGGAGAATTTCAAGCTCTTCCGGGGATTTCACATAGTCATTCGTCAATCGCCTGTTGAGAACTCCATCCCTGTCAAGAAATAAAAATCTTTTCATTTATAGCGCTTCTTTAGAATCTTCGTATGCCGCAATTCATAAAAAACATTAAAATTAGCTGCAGCCTGAGCCTAAAAGCTATTTTTGATCCTCAAATGCAAATGTACGTAAGCTATATGACCAAAAGTGCCATACTGATCATACTCCTCGCCCTCAGTTCACTGCTCGCTGCCCAGCCGGACAATCCAAAGATGAAGCGCAGCGCTATTGCCGGGCGCATTGTCGATGAATACCAGAACCCCATCCCCTATGCCACCATAGCCATTTACAAGACAGCCGACTCATCCCTTGTGGACGGTGGCACGAGCGATGATGAAGGACGCTTCTTTGTCCCTCTTCCTCCCGGAAAATATTACATGGCCATCCGCATGATATCTTTCAACGACACAGTGATCAGCGGCATTGAAGTAGGAAATGAACTGCTCCGCCTGGGCAATATCCCTCTGCGGGCAAGTGCTCAGAATCTGGAAGAAGTGCAAATCAGTGGACAACGCAATCAAATGGAACTGAAGCTCGACAAGCGGGTATTCAATGTGGGACAGGACCTGAGCTCCAAAGGCACCAGTGCTTCGGAAATTCTGGACAACCTGCCCTCGGTAAATGTGGATGTGGAAGGCAACGTCAGCCTGCGCGGAAGCGGCAATGTGATCATCCTTGTAGACGGCAAACCCAGCGCCATTGTCCGCAGCGGAGATCCGCAGTCGCTGCGGCAACTCAGAAGCGAAATGATCGAAAAGATAGAGGTCATCACCAATCCTTCGGCCCGGTATGATGCCGAAGGCGAAGTTGGTATTATCAATATTATTCTGAAAAAGAAAAAGCAGTCGGGCTTCAACGGTTCGGTTGATGTCAATGCCGGCTATCCGCTCAATGAAGGGGCTGCCCTCAACTTCAACTACCGCAAATCCAAAGTAAATTTCTTCCTCAGTGAGGGGTTCAATGTCAGTCGCTTTCCGGGCGGAGGCCACAGCACACAAACCTTCAACCTGCCCGATACCTCTTTCAGCTACATACGCGACCGGGTTCACAGCCGGGGCGACCTCTCCAACACCCTACGCCTGGGCATGGACCTCTTTTTCACTCCGAAAGATGTACTTACCCTATCGGGAACCTATCAATATGCCGATGGCAAGAATTACTCAACGGTTACTTATTATGACCTGAACGCTGCGGGCGACACCATGGATACGGTAATACGGGACGAGGATGAGCGGGAAATAGAGAACAATGTGGAGTTCAACCTCCGTTTCGACAAACAATTTGACAGCAAAGAACACAAGCTCACATTCGATGTGCGCTATTCGCTTCGTGACGATGCCGAAGAATCCAACTACAACGAGCGGAGCGTGGGTGCCATGACGCTCCCGATCCTTCAGCGAAGCGTCAATGCCGAAAACCGAAGCATGCTCCAGGCCCAGCTTGACTATGTCTATCCTTTTTCAAAAGACGGAAAATTCGAGACGGGTGTGAAAGTGTCCGCACGGGATGTTTTGAATGATTATACGGTAGAAGAGGACAAGAACGGACAGTGGGAAGTGCTCTCTCTTTATGACAACACTTTCCGATATGATGAAAACATTTTTGCTGCCTACGTCATGCTGGGAAACAAGTACGGCAAAGTTTCGCTTCAGGGCGGATTGAGGGCCGAATACTCGGACATTACAACTACCCTCGTCAAGACCAACGAACACAACGTACAGCAATACCCCAACCTCTTTCCCAGCTTCTTTCTCGGCTACGAACTGAGCAAAGAAAAAACCCTGCAAATGAGCTACAGCAGGCGCATCAGCCGGCCGCATTTCTGGTATTTGCTGCCCTTCTTCACTTTCAGCGACAGTCGCAATTTCTTTTCGGGAAATCCCAACCTGAGGCCCGAGTTCACCAACTCCTTCGAGGTCAATTATCTGCAGTATCTCGAAAAAGGATCGATTGTCACGGGCTTTTACTTCCGTCATCGCAGCGATGTCATTGACCGGATAACCACTGTCGACAGTACCGGATTTACAAGAATGTTTCCGGTCAACCTGGCAACGGAGAAGAACTATGGCTATGAGCTGAGCGTCAACTACGACATCCGTTCGTGGTGGGATTTCAACGGCAGTTTCAATTTTTATAAGGTCATTACAGAAGGCAGCTACGAGGATCGCATCTACGACCGGAACACCTTTGCCTGGACCACCCGGGCAAGCACCAAAATCACCATTGCCAAGAAGCTGAGCACTCAGGCCACTTTCCGATACCGGGGACCCCAGGAAACCACACAGGGCCGGATGAAAGGAATCGGATCGCTTGATCTTGCCGCTTCGATGGACGTATTGAAGGGCAAAGGCACATTGGTCTTTTCAGTACGGGATGTCTTTAATACCCGAAAGAGAAGAGTTTATATCGAAGGTCCGGGTTATACAAGTTATCATGAGTTTCAGTGGCGAAGCCGCATTGCCCTGCTTTCATTCAACTACCGGATCAACCAGAAGAAAAGGCGGGGCCGCAACGGTGGATTCAACGGAGGCGGATTCGAGGGTATGGGAATGTAAATACCCGCAGGCGCTACTCAAATAGAGCGGATTCGCACAGTTCACAGATGATGTGCCCGATGGTAATATGTGCTTCCTGAATGCGGGCCGTATCTGAAGAGGGCACATTAATCAGCAGCGTATCCAGGGAGGCGAGCCGGCCTCCGCGCTCACCCGTCAGGGCAATGACTTGCATGCCTTTGTGCAGGGCTGCTTCAACCGCCCGGACAATGTTCTCCGAATTTCCCGATGTGCTCAGTGCGACCAGAATATCCCCTTCCTTTCCGGCTCCCTCTACCTGCCTTGCGAAGATTTTGTCAAAACCGTAATCATTTCCTACCGCTGTAATAATGGACGTATTGACCGAGAGCGCCTCGGCATGAAGGGGGCGCCTTTCCATGCGGAAGCGGCCACTCAGTTCCGCAGCCAGATGCTGGGCATCGGCCGCACTGCCCCCGTTGCCGCAGAAGAGCACTTTTTGTCCTTTTCGGAAAGCTTCGATAAAAAGAAAGGCGGCCCGCTCAATGCGTACCGTCAGTATTTCGCTCTCAGAAATCGCCTCTTTAACCCGGATCGATTCCCTCAAAGCACTGTTTATTTTTTCAAGACGACTCATCTTTGCTCTTTTATTGAAAGATACAATTTTTCAAAAGTCTCCCCCATTTTGTCCCATGAAAAGCGCTTCTTCTCCTCCACTATCTGCCTGCTAAATTTTTCCAGCAGCTCTTCATCCAGTATTTCATCTATCGCGTGTGCCAGGGCTTCCTCTTCCGGCTTGCAAACCAGTCCGACTTTGCCATGAGGGACGATCTCGGGCAGGCCGCCCACATTGCTCACAATCATGGGCACGTCAAAGTGATAAGCAATCTGAGTCACCCCGCTTTGCGTGGCACTGCGATAGGGCTGCACCACGGCATGGGCGGCTGAAAAATAACGTGCCACTTCTTCGTCCGGTATGAATTGGGTGTGCAGGATGACCTGCTCCTCAATGCCCAGCTCACTGATCAGCTGCAGGTATTTTTTCTCGTCCTCGTAAAACTCACCGGCTACGATCAGGCGGATATCATCCCTTGATTTCAGAATATCGCGGGCCAACGCCCGCAGAAGAATATCCAGGCCCTTGTAATGGCGGATAAATCCGAAAAAGAGCAAATATTTTTTATCCGCTGGCAGGGAGAGGAGCCTGAGGGCTTCCTCACGGGGAATTCGCGGGCCAAAGTGGTCATAGATCGGATGCGGATTCCAGGCGACTGCCCGGCCCGGCTGAAAGGTTTTTATGTCCTTCAGTACTTCTTGCGACAGGGCTACAAATCCATCCATGCTGCGGGTAAAGAGTTTGGTAAAAATGCGATCGCCCGGCCTCGACTCGTGCGGTATGAGGTTGTGGACCAGCGCAATGCTCAGGCTGTGCCGGTTTTTCCGTGCCAGTGCCGAGATGATCCCCAGAGACGGGCCCATAAACGGCAGCCAGAATGAGGGAATGATGAGGTCCGGCTTTTCTTTTCGCAGCCTTCGGCCTACAGCTATCCAGTTGAAAGGGTTGACGGAGTTGATCGCAATTTCAATCGGGAGATGCAGGGGTGCTTTGCCCCGGCCGTATTGGCTTTTGCCGGGAAAGAGAAATCCAGGATACTGCAATGAGAAAGTGATAATCCGGACCTCATGGCCGCGATCCTGCAAGGCCTTCGCCAGGCTTTCATTGAAGTTGGCCAGTCCGCCACGCAGCGGATGGGCCGGACCGAGCAATACAATTTTACTCATCGTCTCCTATTCTCTCTTCGATCAGGTAGCGGTCTTTATCGGCTGCACTGCGCGAAACGAGTTCTGCCACAAATCCCGTAAGGAAAAGCTGTGTGCCGATGACCACGGTGAGCAAGCCCAGATAAAAGACGGGGCGCTCGGTCATCCCCGTTTCGTTTTGCAGGTATTTCAATATGACGAGATAAAGCAGGATTACAAATCCTACGAAGAAGGTCAGCGTGCCCATGGCTCCGAAGAAATGCATGGGGCGCTTGCCAAAGCGGCTGATAAAAGAGATGGAAAGGAGGTCGAGAAATCCATTGAGAAAGCGTTCGAGGCCAAACTTGGTGGTGCCGTATTTCCGGGCACGGTGTTCGACTACTTTTTCCCCGATTCGCCCAAAACCCGCTTTTTTTGAAATAACCGGAATATAGCGATGCATCTCGCCATAAACCTCAATGGCTTTTACCACTTCGCTGCGATAGGCCTTGAGGCCGCAATTGAAATCGTGCAGCTTAATGCCCGACATCAGTTGGGTTACCTTATTGAAGAAACGCGAAGGAATGGTTTTCGAAAGCGGATCGTGGCGTTTTTTCTTCCAGCCCGACACGAGGTCGTAGCCTTCCTCCACGATCATCCGGTAGAGCCCGGGAATTTCGTCAGGGCTGTCCTGCAGGTCGGCATCCATGGTGATGACCACCTTGCCGCGTGCATGCCTGAATCCTTCGTTCAATGCCGCACTTTTTCCGTAGTTGCGCCTGAACTTAATGCCTTTCAGATGCGGATACTTCGAAGCCAGCTCACGGACGACCTGCCACGAACGGTCGCTGCTGCCGTCATCCACCATAATGACTTCATAACGGTAGCCGTGTTGCTGCATGACCCGGTCAATCCATTCCATCAGTTCCGGCAGTGACTCTTCCTCATTGTAGAGAGGGACGATCACCGATATGTCTACGCTCATTAACTTTGTCTTTGGTATATAGCTGCTGAGATAAGTGAAACCACTGCTCCCAGAATCAAATTAAATACAAAACCCATTAAAGCCATCACTCCGGGTTGTATAAACATCCTGCCGACTTTCAAAGCCTGCTCCATTTCTTCCCTGCTCATATCCCTTTCAGCCATTTGTTGTTCCATCTGTCTTTCGGCCTCCTGCATGACACCCGGATCAATAAACTGCAAATAAACAATCGTAAATACAGCTCCGATGGCTGCCATAATCAAAACGGTAAGAAAGCCCACTGAAAAGCCTTTTCCAAAGCTCATAACTCCGCCCAGCTTATTGTCGCGATGTGCTTTGGTGGCCATCATAATAACCGCAATAAATATGACAATGCTGACAATGGTATTAAGCCAGCCTGCCGATTCCTGTAGGTTGGTCATATATGCAATAACCGACCAGATGGAAAGAATTACCCCTCCGATCAATCCATAATAAAGAGCTGTACTAAAAGCACTTGCTTTAATCTCCGGGGCTTCATTGTAATTTTCCATTTCTTCCATAACTAACTTGTTTTGGGTTAATAATGACGCTGCAATATGTGGCGCCTATGCGCTTAACACATATTGCGCATGGCTAAAAATAGCTAAAGTTTTTCCTTTCAGCCTGGTATTGAGCAAAGGATGATTAATTGCTTTGGAGTGCCTGGGATGTTCGGAGGGCACCCATTCCAGCTCCGGGTCAAAGAGCGTCAGCTCTGCAACGGCTCCCTCTTCTATTGCGGGATGCTCCATTCCGAGCACCTGCCTCGGTCCGCGGATGAATGCGCCAAGCAGTGAATCTATATGCCCGGGCAGGGCTGCCAGTGCCAACGGGAAGCAGGTCTCAATACCTGCCATTCCGGGGGCGGCAAACTCAAACTCCCTTTGCTTGGACTCGGGATCGAGCGGCTCGTGATCGCTGACCACGGCATCAATCACTCCATCAAGCAGGGCCTTTCGCAGTGCCTTTACATCTTTCTTTCCCCGAAGAGGAGGCGAAACCTTGTAATTCTCATCAAATGAGAGAAGAGACGCTTCATCCAGCAAAAGATGATGGGCCGATACGGAGGCCGTGATGCGCAGTCCTTCTTTTTTGGCCTTACGAATGAGTGAAACACTGCCGGCCGTGGATATTTTCACAAGATGAATGCGGGCTCCCGTGTAGCGGGCCAGTTCGATGGCTTCATTGACGGCAAGTTCTTCGGCCAGGGCCGGGCTGCCTTTCATCCCCAGCATGGCACTGATCCGGCTTTCGTGAACCGGCCCGTCTGCCAGCTTTTTCATCAGGGGGCGGTAAATCAGAATGCCGTCAAAAGCCTGTACATACTGTAGCGAGCGGAGAAGCAAGCCGTTGCTTTCAAGGCATTTCTCTCCATTTGAGAAAGCGACTGCACCGGCATGGTGCAGGTCAATCATCTCCGTCAATTCGGCTCCGGCCGTGTCGCGTGTGAGGGCACCCATGGGATACAGCGAGACGGCATGCCCACGGGCTTTGTTAATTACAAATTCTATTTCGCTTTTACTGTGCAGGGCCGGATTCGTGTCCGGACGGATCAGGACGCCCGTAAATCCGCCTGCTGCGGCCGCATTCAGGCCGGTACGTATCTCCTCCCGGTGCTCGTAGCCCGGTTCGCAGAAATTGGCATAAAGGTCAAACCAACCCGGAGAAAGATGAAGATTGGAGAACTGAATTTCCCGGGCACCCGCTGCTTCCAGGTTTTGCCCGATTTTGGCGATGTGCTTTCCTTCAATCAGAATATCCCGAACTTTCCGGTGCAATGGCGAATCCGGATCCATGATGCGGGCAGATCGAATGAGATATTTCATTTGAGCGCTAAATTAATTGCTACCGAGCATAAAGTCCAATCCGAGCCCCTATGGAGGCCGATAATTATTTAGGCAAAAATCTCAGAAGGAGTGTTTCGATGAAAAGGAAAAGCAGGACAAGAAGGAGGCTTGCCTGCCAGAGAGAGCGGCCGCGGTTGATCTCCGTAATGCGCAATGCCAGTTGCGAGCCGCCTGCTTCGAGCACCGACCTCACCTGCTGCGGATAGAGAGATGCCAGCTCCTCAGGGCTGTAGCTGCTGATATCCGACTCGCTGCGGTCGTAATTAAAGGCCAGCAGACGCAGAAGCGTATCGTTGCCCGGTTCATAAAGTCCGTAGATGCCCGCCCGGTCGATGCCCAGTTCCGAGTCAAAATTCAATAGAAGCCTCCGTCCGAGAAGACGCTGGCGCGGAAAAAGGTCGATGCCCTCTTCGCTGATGCTTTTCAGTTTAAGGCTTTCTCCGGCCGGACCAGCCGGACGCGGTACCGTCAGCACTCCGGGGCGGCCAATGACAAAGGCCAGATCTTCGGTGCCACGCCCGCTGATGGCAATCTGAAACAGGGTGACGGCAAAAAGCGAGTGGCGCGGAAAGTTGCTAAACTCAAGGTCGGGAGCCACAGCCGAAAGAAAGAGGGAACCATTGCCAAAAGAATAGCGCAGCAGGAGCGGATCGTTGTTTTTGAGGATGAGCAGTTCCTCCCCTTTCGAGTAGGCCGGGCGCAAAATGCGGAAGTATTTTTTTACTTCCGGATATTGCATGTTGCGCGGTATTTCTTCAAATACATTGGCATAGAGCCCCGACCCGGTATTGATCTGCCGCACCCTTGTTGCCTCCTCCCGGAGCGGGCCATAGGGGTCGGCACCCACCGAGCCAAGAAAGTCGTTGACCGGCCCGGGGTCCATGTTTCCGGAGGGAAAGAAAAGCACCTTGCCCCCGTTTTCGATATAATTTCTCAATTCTGCAGCGAGGCCGCTGCTCATTCCTTCCAGACGATTGAGAATGATAAGATTGTAGCGGTCAAACTCCGAATAATCGACCTGGCCGATGGCCTTGTTTACCACTTCCGTAAAGGATGCCACTGCCAGGCCATTGATATAAGGATCTTCTTCCTCCCGGTTTAAAGAAAGGATGCGAATGCGGGAAGGGGCATAAAATGTAAAATAGTATTTGTCGTCAAAAGTGACCGGATAATCGCTGATCTCGATAACGCCCGAGTTCCAGCCGCTCTCCGGCACGGTAAAGGTCAGGGTATCGGTGATGCTGGCACCGGCTTCCATTTCGAAATCCGAGAGTGCTTTCCGGCTTCCGTTTACCGATACACTCACATGATCACTTTCCACCCGGTCTTCCCCGTAGTTTCTGATTCGAACGAAAAGCGTAGCTGTCTGTCCTTTGAGATTTACGGGAGCCAGCAACCAGGCACTGTCAATGGCAATATTCTGCTGCCTGACGGCCTTCATCGGAAGCAGGTAAAGTGCCAGGCCACTGTCCTCCGGCAGATTTGTGATCTTCTTTTGAAAGTCGGAGATCATAAAATAGACGGGGTCATCAAAATCCCGAAGGGCATCGCGCTGCCGGGCAAGCACCTGTTTCAGGGTCTTTACGCGGGGCGATATTTCCACTTCCTGCAGTTCATTTCTGAATTCTTCTTTCGTTAACAAGCGCTGATGCCGGCCTTCAAAGTCGTTGCTGAGCAGCTGAAAGCGATCGTCTTCTCCGTAGGCATCCAGAATCTGAAGGGCTGCTCCTTTGGCTTCATCAAGCAGCGAAACCTCTTCTCCGTTGGCCTCCATGCTGAAAGAATTGTCGACATAAATGCTCACAGCCGAATCCTGCCGGCTTCCCTCATTCTCCTCTCCGGGCAGATAGGGACGGGCAAAAGCAAGAACCAGGAAAAAGATCGCAAGAAGACGGGCAAGGAGAACAAGAAGATGCTTAAGCTTAGAGCGTGAGGCATTTTCCTCTTTGACCTCTTTGAGGAATCTCACATTTGAAAAATATACGGCCCGAAATTTCCGAAAACTGAAGAGGTGAATAATGAGGGGAATCAACAAGGCAAAAAGAGCCCATAAAAATTCGGGATGCATAAATTTCATAGCTGGCAAAAATAGTGCTTTAAGGATAGAAACGCCAAAGCGGGCCGGCAGTTGTGCCGGATCTTCAATTCATGTTTGAAAGAGTGGTTTTCGCACGCTGATCTTCTTTCTATCTTTGAGCGCATATGAGCAATCTACCCCGTGTGGCCGTTGTTATTCTGAGCTGGAACGGTGCTTCCTATCTCCGGGAATTCCTGCCTTCGGTTTTGAAGTCGAGCTATCCCAATCTGGAGATTATTGTGGCCGACAACCATTCGGATGACGATACCGCCATGCTCCTGAAGGAATCGTTTCCGCAGGTACGCCTCATACAAAACGCTGCGAATCTCGGCTTTGCTGCCGGATACAACAAAGCCCTCGAAGCCGTGGAAGCCGACTATTACGTCCTCCTCAATCAGGATGTGGAGGTGGAAGCCGGCTGGATCGAACCCATGGTAGAAGCCCTGGAAAAGAACCCGGGAGCAGCCGCAGCACAGCCCAAAATAAAGGCATACAAAGAGAGAAAGTGTTTTGAATATGCCGGAGCGGCAGGCGGTTTTCTCGATCTGCTGGCCTATCCCTTTTGCCGCGGGCGCCTGTTTGACGTGGTGGAGGAAGACCGCGGGCAGTATGACGAAAGCATGGAGATATTCTGGGCTTCGGGGGCGGCCCTTTTTATCCGTTCGGCCGTGTGGCATCAATTTGGCGGCCTTGATCCGGTTCTCTTTGCCCACATGGAGGAAATCGACCTCTGCTGGCGGATCAAGCGGGCCGGATATGCGGTTCTGGCCGTACCCGCATCGGTGGTGTACCACCTGGGCGGAGGCAGCCTGCCCATGG
Organism: Chitinophagales bacterium; assembly: GCA_015487695.1. Taxonomy (GTDB): domain Bacteria; phylum Bacteroidota; class Bacteroidia; order Chitinophagales; family S012-47; genus S012-47. The sequence continues at coordinate 4,930 of WFPF01000063.1, read as the reverse complement.
GCCATCCGCGAAAGACCTACCTGAACTTCCGCAACAATCTCATCATACAGATAAAAAACGAAAAAGCCGGCCGGCTTATCTGGGCTTATCCTTTGCGCCTCGTCCTGGACGGGGTGGCTGCCCTTCGGGAATTGTTGCAGGGACACGGAGCTGACTTCCGGGCCATCGCACGGGCCCATTTTTATGTTCATCTCCGCTACCTCAAATGGCTGGCCGCACGAAGGCGGACACAAAGAATGATCAGGCAAAAACGGGTGGCACCTGACAATGAAAGGGGCCGCTATTCCGGCATTCTCATTTTCGACTTTTTCATCAGAAAAAGGAAATATTTCAGCCAGCTTCCGGTCCAAGCAAAGGAACGGGAGGAAAAGGCTTCGTAAATTCAACGGAAAGCCAAATAAATGGACTGGAAAAGTTGTATTCACGGTTTCAAAGCTTACCTGCAATTCGAGAAATCGCTTGCAGACAACAGTGTGGCCGCCTATCTCAGCGACCTTCAGAAACTGCGCAGCTTCTTTGACCTTCCCCAGGGCGGGAAAAGTCCCGATGAACTCAGTTCGGCCGACCTGAGCCGCTTTGTGAAGGCCATAGCTGAATTTATGCCCAGCCCCAGCTCTCAGGCCCGGATGCTCTCGGGGATACGTACCTTTTTTAAATACCTCCTGCTCGAAAACATTGTGGATGACGACCCCACGGAACTTCTCGAAGGACCCCGTCTGAAACGCAAACTCCCTTCGGTGCTGAGCGTGCAGGAGATCGAAGAAATGATGGCGGCCATTGACCACAGCACACTGAAAGGCCAGCGCCTGCGGGTCATGATCGAGTTGCTCTACGGCTGCGGCTTACGTGTTTCCGAACTTACCGGGCTCAGGCGCTCCGACCTGCACCTCGATGTGGACTATATACGTGTGATTGGAAAAGGAAACAAAGAGCGCCTTGTCCCGATCGGGGCATCGGCTGCCGCCCAGCTTCAGCGATATCTTGATACCGTACGGGTGCACCAGGAAGCCCAGCGCGGCTTTGAAGATTTTATCTTCCTGAATCGATTCGGTAAAAAAATATCACGTATCAGTGTTTTTACCGCCATAAAAGACCTGGCAAAAGAAGCCGGCATCAGGAAAGTAATCAGTCCGCATACTTTTCGTCACAGCTATGCGACCCACATGGTCAACGGTGGTGCCAACCTGCGGGCCGTACAGCAGATGCTGGGACACGAATCCATCACCACGACAGAGATTTATACCCACCTGAGCCGCGGCTATCTTCGCGACACACTGATGATGTATCATCCGCGCTACCGTAAGAATAAAGATTAGAGGTTGCCTCTTCGGGCCTGCTCCCTTTCGATGGCCTCAAAGAGGGCCCTGAAATTGCCTTTGCCGAAAGATTTGGCGCCTTTGCGCTGTATGATCTCAAAAAACATGGTCGGCCGGTCGAGGACCGGTTTGGTAAAGAGCTGCAGCAGATAGCCTTCATCGTCACGGTCAACAAGCACCCCGTGTTCCTTGAGGGTTTCGATGTCTTCTTCGATCTCACCCACGCGGTCGAGCAGGTCGTCATAATAGCTCTCGGGCACGTATAGGAACTCAACACCCCGGTCGCGCATGGCCGAAACCGTTTCGATTATATTGTTGGTAGCCACTGCGATATGCTGTACGCCTGCACCGTTGTAGAAATCGATAAACTCTTCAATCTGAGACTTTTTCTTCCCTTTGGCCGGCTCGTTGATCGGAAATTTTATCCGTCCGTTCCCGTTGCTCATTACTTTGCTCATCAGGGCGGTATACTCGGTTGAGATATCCTTGTCGTCAAAGCTGATCAGCTGGGCAAATCCCATCACCTGGGCATAGAATTCGGCCCATGTGTTCATCTCGTTCCAGCCCACATTGCCCACCATGTGATCAATGTATCGCAGGCCCACGGCCGGAGGATTGTAGTGCGATTCCCATTTCTCGAAGCCCGGCAGGAAAGTACCCTCGTACGCGCCCCTTTCCACAAAAATATGTACCGTATCGCCATAGGTATGAATACCGGAACGGACCACATAGCCATTGGCATCCTCTTCTCGCTGGGGTTCCATATATGCTTTGGCGCCCCGTTTTGTAGTTTCCTCAAACGCCTTTGTGGCATCATCGACCCAGAGGGCGATGACTTTCACCCCGTCACCATGCAGCGATAGGTGTTCGTTGATGGGATGGTCTGCCGTAAGCGGTGTAGTCAGCACAAGTCTGATCTTGTCCTGCCTGAGCACATATGACACACGATCGCGCACGCCTGTTTCGGGGCCGGCATAGGCTTCGGACTGAAAGCCGAAAGCCGTTTTATAGAAGTGGGCCGATTGCTTGGCATTGCCTACATAAAGCTCCACATAATCGGTTCCCTTGATGGGCAGAAAGTCCTTCGCATCATCGAACAACTTTTCTTCACCGTATTCTACGTTCGTGAGTTTGCTTTTTTCCATGCTCATGTTTTTTTACTACTTGAATTCTTATGAAAGCCACGATTTATAGTAATCGCCCGTGTCCAGTTTCAGTGCCTCTTTGGTCAGCTGGAGCGGGGCAAAGGTATCTACCATGACAGCCAGTTCCAGAGTTTCTTTTTTCCCGATGCTGCCTTCGTATGTGCCGGGGTGCGGCCCGTGCGGAATGCCGGCCGGATGCAATGTAATCATGCCCTGTTCGATATTCGTCCGGCTCATAAAATTGCCCTCTACGTAATAGAGCACTTCATCGGAGTCGATGTTGCTGTGATTGTAGGGAGCAGGGATCGCCTCGGGATGATAATCGTAAAGACGCGGCACAAAGGAGCAAACCACAAATCCGGCAGCCTCGAAGGTCTGATGTACCGGTGGGGGCTGATGTATGCGCCCTGTAATGGGCTCGAAATCATGAATAGAGAATGCATAGGGGAAATTATATCCGTCCCATCCCACGATGTCAAAGGGGTGGTTGTCATATACAAAGCGATGCAAGACACCATCGCGCTTGATCTTTATGAGAAAATCTCCGCGCTCATTATAAGTTTCCAGCTCGCCCGGTGGACGAAGATCGCGTTCACAGAAAGGCGCGTGCTCCAGCATTTGACCAAACCAGTTGCGATAGCGCTTCGGAGTATAAATGGGCGAAAATGACTCGACAATGAAGAGGCGGTTGTCTTCGCTGTCAAAATCAATCTGATAGATAATGCCTCTCGGAATCATCAGATAGTCTCCGGGAGAAAAAGGAATTTTTCCCAGCATGGTTCGCAGGGTGCCGCTGCCGCGGTGAATGAAAATCAACTCATCGGCCGAGGAGTTTTTGTAGAAGTAATCACGCAGCGACAGGCGGGGAGCCGCCAGCGAAATGTGCACGTCCTTGTTTACCAGCACCGGAGTGCGGCTGTCCAGGAAATCGTCAGCCGGAGTCAGCTGAAAACCTTTAAAACTTCTGGCCTTCATATTTTCCGCTTCGGCAATCTCGGGCCTGACATCTATGGATTCCAATATCTCTTTGACCCGGGTCGGAGGATAGTGATGATACATCAAAACCGACATGCCATCGAAGCCGATGGTTCCGAAGAGCTCTTCATGAAAAAGCGAGCCGTCTTCTTTTCTGAAAGTTACGTGGCGCTTGTGGGGAATACGGCCCCTCTTCTGATAAAAAGGCATGATTAAAATTTTGCTAAAAGTTAAAAAAACCTTGGGACATATTCAGGCAGAAAAGAGAAGCCGGCCGGGGATTTCCTTATTCTTCCCAGTCGGCAATAAAAACGTTGGTATCGCGGGTATTGCCATTGTTGCGGTTGCTGCACCAGACCAGTTTCTTTCCATCAAAAGAAAACATGGGGAATGCATCAAAAGTATTGTCAAAAGTAATCTGCTCCAGGCCGCTGCCATCGAGGTTGACGAGAAACAAATTAAATGTTCGTCCGCCCGACTTGTGGTTGCTGGCAAAGATCAGTTTCTCGCCCGAAGGATGCCAGTTGGGAGCCCAGTTGGCAGAGCCAAGGCTTGTTACCTGTTTTACATTGCTGCCATCGGCATCGGCTATAAATAGTTCGAGGTTGGTCGGCTGAATCAGACCCTGAGCCAAAAGCTTCTTGTATTGCTCGGCATCTTCGCCCTTGGGCCGCGAAGCACGCCACACGATCTTGCTGCCATCGGGCGAAAAGAAAGCTCCTCCGTCATATCCCAGCTCGTGTGTGATTTGTTTTAAGCCCGTTCCGTCAAGATTCATCACCCAAAGTTCAAGGTCTCCGCTTCGTGTGGATGTAAAAATCATCTTATCGCCCTTGGGCGATAGCGTAGCCTCGGCATCGTAGTAATCGTTGTTTGTCAGGCGGTGTTGGAAAGAACCCTCGCGGTCTGTGAGTACCAGCTCGTAGCTGTTGTAAATGGGCCAGACGTATTTTTTCAGTTTGCGCATGTCCGGCTCGGGCGGGCAGGCCTCATCAAAATAGCTCGTGCTGGCATAAATGATCGTATCGTTGTCAGGGTAGAAGTAGGCACAGGTAGTGCGGCCCAGTCCGGTGCTGACCATTTTGTAATCAAAGGGCTCACCGAGGGCCGGAATGACACCGGTAAATATCTGATCGCAGGGAATCACAGAATCGCGGGTCGTGCGCTGAAAGACCAGCATTTTGCTGTCGAAGCTGAAATAAGCTTCGGCATTGTCGCCTCCAAAAGTAAGTTGTTGCACATTTTTCAGGTGCTTTTCCTGCGGATAGCGCAGGGTGTCCTTGTATGGCTCCACCCGGCTTTCAGGGTTCTTTGCTTCTTCCTTTTTCTCAGGACTTCCGCAAGCCGAAAGCACTGCCAACAGTGCAAATAACAAGATAAAATGCCTCATAGATTCTGATTTTTGGCAAAACTATATATTTAAATAAGAATCAAATACCTAAATCGGGAATAAAGGCATGCGTCATAAAGCGGAATGCTTAATCTGTCTCTTAT
>WFPF01000062.1 GCA_015487695.1 Chitinophagales bacterium | reverse complement strand
GGGCATAGGGCGCTTCGAAGGGATCTCCGGACGCAGGAATGCCGGCCGTGCTGACGGTGACCGGAAGCAGGCGGGGTGCCTCGGCAGGGGTGGGTCTGAGAGCGGCAAAACGCATATTGTCAAAGATAGGGTATGTGAAAATATTCGGACAGGATGCATCAGAAATGCCTGTCTCCCGCTTCACCCTTACATGCCACTGAGCGCCAAAAGACCAGCCGGATCTTAACACTTGCTTTCTTGACAGAGAAGCTGACTTTCAATATTTTTAAGTGCATTTACTTACCGCACCCCCTAAATCCAATACAATGAAAAAGACATGGCTCTTTTGCCTTTCCATGTGCTTCGCTTATTTTTCAATGGCCCAGCCGGCCAAAGACTATGCAATCCCGCTGAGTGCAAGCGTGGATACGGCAGCACCTTCCATCACCATTCGCTGGCAGATCGATCCCAATGCCGATGGCTATGTCTTGCACCGCAAAGAACGCGGTGAACTTTCCTGGACGCGTTTTATCGGCAATTTCAGCGCAACGGATTCAATGTACATCGATACGGATGTGGAGACCGGTCATGGCTATGAATACCGCATTATCAAGTCTTTCTCGGGCAAGACCGCCTACAGCTACATTTATTCGGGAATTGAGATGGCAGCCATTGAGCAAAAAGGCATATTGATCTTGCTCATCGACTCGCTGGCCAATGACAGCCTGCAGGCGGAGATCAAGAGGCTGAAGCGGGACCTGACGGGAGACGGCTGGGAAGTGAAGACCCTCTTGGCCGGAAGGGGAGAAAGCAGTGCGGAAGTAAAAGCGGATATTCTGACTTTGTACAATGAGGACCCGGATAACACCAGGGCCCTTTTTATTCTGGGGCATGTGCCCGTTCCCTATTCAGGCAATATCGGTCCGGACGGACACCAAAACCACATCGGAGCCTGGCCTGCCGATGTCTACTATGCCGAGTTGACGGGCAACTGGACCGACAACAGCGTGAATACCAACAGCCCATCGGACCCGCGAAACAAGAATTTTCCCGGAGACGGAAAATTTGACCAGAGTTTTATTCCCGGAAGTGTGGAACTGCAGGCCGGGCGGGTAGATTTCTTCGATATGCCTTCCTTCAGCGCCTCCGAGATGGAATTGCTGCGCAGCTATCTGGACAAAGACCATGCATACAGGCAAAAGCTTTTTACACCGGTCAGGCGGGCACTCGTAGACGACAATTTCGGAGGCTTCAACGGAGAAGCCTTTGCCGCCAATGCCTGGCGCAACTTCCCTCTCATGGTGGGCAGCGATTCGATTTTTGCCCTGGACTACCGCACGGAGATGAACAGCAAAAGCTATCTCTGGTCTTATGGCTGCGGTGGCGGGTCCTATAGCAGTGCCAATGGCATCGGAAGAACAAGTGACTTTGCCACGGACTCCATACAGAGCATCTTCACTTTTCTTTTTGGCAGTTATTTTGGCGACTGGGACAAGCGCGACAACTTCCTGCGGGCGGCCATTGCCCAGGGCACGACACTGGTCAACGCCTGGGCGGGCAGGCCCAACTGGCATCTTCAATATATGGCCATGGGACACAGCATCGGCCATGCGACAAGGCTGACCCAAAACAACAGCAATGCCACCTACAAAAGCAATTACGGTGCACGAATGATACACATTACTCTCATGGGCGATCCCACGCTCAAGGCGGACATCGTATCTCCTCCGGAAAATCTGACGGCCGTTTATGACAGCGGAATGGCCCGGCTCAGCTGGAGCCCTTCCTCCGACAGGGTGCAGGGCTACTTTGTCTACCGTTCAAGCAAGGCAGACCGGGGCTTTCAGCGAATTCATGAGCACATGATTGAGGATACGATATTTACCGATTCATGTGTGATGTTGGCCGGCAGCTATCATTATATGCTGCGCGCGGTGAAACGGGAATTGGGCTTTGCCGGCTCTTATTTTAATCTCAGCCAGGGCATCTTCGATTCCTTGCTCAGCCCTTCGGATCTGAGTGTGACGGCAGCATTCGGGTATTCTCAGAACGGGGATACAATTTATTTTTCCTACACGGGAGCACATGGCGAGCAATTCTACTGGGATTTTGGTGACGGGCATTCCTCCCGGGCCCGCGATCCGCAGCATCTCTACGACTCTTCCGGTAGCTATACTGTAACGCTGATAGCGGGTACACGCTGTGCTTCCGATACCTTTGAACTCCGCGTGAATTTTATAAGCACCGGAATCGATGCGGGGGAAGGACTTGCCGGACTGAGCGTATATCCCAACCCGGGGCGGGGTGTTTTTCAGATAATCGGACTCCGGAATCCCGGCAGCGCACGATTTGAGGTGTATAACAGCACCGGCAGGCTCATCCAAAGCGGAAGCCCGGATGCCTCTGCCCGCCTCAATCTTTCAGATCTGCCTGCGGGATTGTATTTGCTTCGTATAGCTGCTGCCGGGCGGAACTCCGAAATAACGATCATCAAACAGTAAAGGGCCGGGGGCGCTGTCATTGGATGCGTATTTCCGTCCGCCTGTTCAGGGCACGGCCTTCTGCATCATTGTTGTCTGCAATGGGTTTGGAGTCGCCATAGCCTTTGAAGCTGAGGCGTTGGGCTTCGATGCCGTGAGACAGCAGGTAATCACGCACCGACCGGGCGCGCAAGCGCGAAAGCTGGCGGTTGTAGGCAGGGTCTCCGGTGTTGTCGGTATGCCCGCCTATTTCTATATTCAGTTCCGGGTTCTTTTTCAGAAAGTCCACGAGATTGTCAAGTTCTGTAAAGGAGCGTTCATCCAGACGGAAACTGTCGCTTTCAAAGAAGACATTCTTCAGAATGATGCGCTTGCCGCTTTTTATCCGGTCCAGATAGACTTTTACTTTCCGGATACGGAACATGTCATCGCCCGTCAGAGAAAAATGCGCGGAATGGAAGAGGTAGCCGGGCCTTCTGATGTTGAGGGCAAACTCGGTTTCGAGGGGCAGTGGCAGGTAGAAATAGTCTTTTAAATACGCGTTGCAGCCCGAATTGAGAATGCTTTCCCCTTTTTCGAGGTTGACCAGATCAAAATCCGCATCCAGTTTTTCGCCACTCTCACGGTCGAATATCTCAACAAGAATAAATGCCACCGGCTCGGGTCGTATAGAATCCCAAAGCTTGAAGCGGTAGAGGTCATAGCCTCCTTCGCCCCCCAGCTGATCGGAGGCAAAGTAACCGTAGCCGCTGATGCTGGAGACGAAAAGTGCGGCTTCGTTGTTTCGGGTATTCAGGGGGTAGCCCAGATTTACCGGGGTGCTCCATCCGCCCGTATCGTCCATCTTCGAGTAGTAGAGGTCGCTGCCGCCCATGCCCGGGTGTCCGTTGGAGCCAAAGTAGAGGGTTTTTCCGTCCGCATGGATAAAGGGTACTTCCTCATCGCCCGGAGTATTGATCACGGGTCCGAGGTTGCGCGGCTTTCCCCAGCTGCAATCCGCCTGTCTGTACGACACATAGAGGTCCTTGCCCCCGTATCCGCCTTTTCTGCGGCTGCTGAAGAAAAGCATGCGCCCATCGGCCGATATGCAGGGCTGCGACTCATAGCTGAGTGTGTTGACGGGTTTCGGCAGCATGCGAGGCGTGGTCCAGCCGCTGTCGCTTCGCTGAGTTTCATAAATATCCCATCCCCTGATTTTCTCCCCATCGCCCCGGTCGGCTGCAAAGTAGAGGCTCTTTCCATCGGGTGAGATGGCTTGCGAGCCTTCCCCGTAGTCCGCTGTGTTGACGGGTTCGCCCAATTCTTCGGCCGTTTGCCAGCGGCCGTCTTTCCAGCGGCTCATCCAGATGTCTTCGAGCCGGCCAATGCGCCTGGTGAAATACATGAGCTTGTCACCGGCCGTGAGTGTCGGGAGGTATTCGTGATCGCCCGTGTTCACACCTTTGCCGAGGTTTTCGGGCTCAAACGGAACGGGGTGTTTTTTGGCTTTTTTGGAAAATATCAGATTTTCAATCTGCCTGTTCATGGCGTAGCGTTTCTTCTCCGGCAGCTTCGGATTTTGCAAATAATGCTCGTAGGCCTGGCGGGCCCGATCAAAAGCTTCGAGGTGCAGATAGGCGCGGCCCAGCGTTTGATAAACGCTGTATTTGTAATCAGGAGCCAGAGCCGTGGCCTTCTCGAAATAGCGGGCGGCTTCTTCATACCGTTTCTGGCGGTAATAGAGATCCCCGAGGCGCAGCATGGCATCCACAAATTCGGGTTCTGCTTCGAGGGCTTTTAATAGATAGCCTTCCGATTTCTCGTAATCCATGCTGCGAAAGGCATCCACGCTTTTTTCGTAGTATTTCAGCGCTTTCTTGGGGGCATCTTTCTCAAAAACCTGTCCGCTGAGTGTCCATGCAGCCAGGGATATCATGATGTATGTGAGCAGAACTCGGTTCACGGTATGTCAAGGTATTTGTGAATTTGAAGGGAAATCGACCATTCGGGGTGCAGCCGAATGTAGTCGAGAATCAGTGACGACATCTCACGGCTTCGGCTCCACTCGGGCTGGAGAAAAAGCCGGCAGTCATCGCGAACGAGTGCCGCAAACTTTTCGGCCCAGGCAAAGTCGCTCTTATTGAAGACGACCACTTTCAGTTCATCGGCCAGCGGCAATATGCCGGGCAGGGGGGCTTTGAATTTCTTGGGCGAAAGGGTGATCCAGTGAAAATTTCCACTGAGCGGATGGGCCCCGGAGCTTTCAATATGCACTTGCAGGCCTTCATCTATCAGCGCGGCTGTGAGCAAATCCAGGTCGTAGAGCAGGGGTTCGCCCCCTGTAATGACCACCATGGGTGCTCCGCTTTCCACTGCTTTCTCCACTATTTCGTCTACGCTGAGAATACGGTGCCTGCCCGCATCCCAGCTTTCTTTCACATCGCACCATACACAACCCACATCACAACCTGCCAGGCGGATAAACCAGGCTACTTTTCCGCTGTGCGCTCCTTCTCCCTGAACGGAGAGAAATTCTTCCATCACCGGCAGGCGGCTCTGCGCTGCCGGGCTATTGCTGTGGCTCTTTTCCTGAATTCTTTTTTCCATTCGGAGATAATAATACAATTATTGCAAGGACAGTTCGCTGAATCTTAGCGCAAGCGCTCAATTTGCAGGCGGTCATCGGGAATGCGTATCGCCTCGCTGTCGATTTGATCCATTTTTACAGGTAAGACAATCGCTTCGAGGTCTGCTGCGCGCGACAGGTTTATCTCAATATTGAATCCATCGGGTATCAATATCGGTTTGCCTCCTCTTTCAGGATAAAGCTCCATGTCGGCAGCCCTTACCAGTTGGCCGTTTCGCAGGACGGTAAAAAAGAGTTTCGGAGGCCGGGCTCTCAGTTTCTGCAGAAGCGTGGAATCGCTGCAACGCAATGCAAAGTCGCTGGCATGCCCCTTTTCGTCCGTATAGCGAAGCACCCCGACAAGCTGGCGTCCGTCTTTTTTATCCACGGCTTTTATCGCGGCCCGGTAAGGATGAAAAGCGACATAGCGCTTTTCCTTGGTGGCCGGTAGCGTAAGTGTGTTGTATCTCTTGTAGAAGATGAGCACCGGATCGGATCTGCGCAGGGAATAGAGGCCATAGACCGGGAGAGCATCAGCACAGCTTTCGATATCGGTCACGAACAAGCGGCCCGAACGGCCCGTGAAAGCATAGGAAACGGCAGGGGCATCGATTTTGCGCAGCAGCTTCAGGCTGTCATCCGCAATCCGGTAAATCGTCATGCCGAGCCTTCCCTCGCTGCATTTCTTTGCTCCGTCCCGTGTTATGGTTTCCAGTTTTTCTTCTATCAACAAGTTGACGGGCAGATCGCTCATCATGGCCGTATGTGTGAAATAGCGTGTATTGAGTATGTGATAGGCCTTTTCTCCGTTGCTGTCTTTTTCAATTTTAAAGAAAGAAGTACCTTCTTTGAGTGCGCTCTTCTCCTCTTTTACGGCAGGCGTATCCACAGGGGCGCTTGTGACCGGCTCCTGTACGGGTTCGCTCACTTTGCAGGAGACCAGCAGAAAGATGATTGCTCCGAAGAAAGCCATTTTCATTTTTCAATTCTTTTTTGGGCGGCATCAAAGGTATTCATCAGCAGAGCCGTCACCGTCATGGCACCCACACCTCCCGGAACCGGGGTGATGTAGCTGCATTTCGGAGCCACTTCGTCAAATTTTACATCGCCTTTTATGACGTATCCTTTTTCGCTCTCGGCATCAGGAACGCGGTGGATGCCCACATCTATCACGATGGCGCCTTCTTTCACGTAATCGGCCGTGATGAATTCGGGTCGCCCGAGGGCTACAATCAAAATATCGGCCCGTCTGCATTCTTCCCTCAGATCGCGGGTGCGGCTGTGGCAAAGGGTGGTGGTGGCATTGCCGGGTTCGGCATTGCGCGACATGAGGATGCTCATGGGCCGCCCCACAATGTTGCTGCGACCTACCACGGTGCAGTTGAGCCCGCTGGTACGGATGCCGTAGCGTTCGAGCATGGTGATGATCCCGTAAGGAGTGGCGGGAAGAAAGGCTTCCATGCCCAGGGTCATCTTGCCGATATTGGCGGGGTGAAATCCATCTACGTCCTTCCGCGGATCGATGGCCATCGTTATGCGATCTTCATTGATATGGGCGGGCAGGGGCAGTTGCACGATAAATCCGTCCACTTCGTCATCGCGGTTCAGTTGATCCACAATCTCGAGCAGTTCCGCTTCGCTGAGGTCCTCGTCCCTGCGGATGAGGGTTGATCGAAATCCGATTCGTTCACACGATTTCACCTTGCTGTTGACATAGGTCTGGCTGGCACCGTCATTTCCTACCAAAACGGCCGCCAGGTGGGGCGGACGATGACCGGCAGCCACCATTTCGGCAGTTTTCTGCCGCAGCTCTTCTTTGATCTCGCGGGCGAGTTTCTTTCCGTCTATGATCTGCATAAGATTAAAATTTTGACCAAAAATAAGATATTGGTGCATTCCGGAAAGTGATCGCGGTCAAGGTGATGCCTGTCACAGTGTGAGTGCCTGATAATGAGTAGATTTGAAATAATAAATTTCCGGATTGCAATGAACAAGCAGATCATTAAATTTGTTTATGTATGCATCCTCTGTATCTCTTTTGCGGTGATACTGGGGTTGCTGATTGAATATTTCACCTAAAAACCAGGAACGATGAAACACAACATGGGAAAAGCAGACAGGATCGCCAGGGTATTGCTGGCAGCTATTATGGCCATTTTATATTTTTCAGGAACCGTCACCGGAACACTGGGCATCATCTTTCTGCTTGTGGCGGCTATCTTCCTCCTGACCAGCCTCATCGGATTTTGCCCTTTGTACACCCTTTTCGGATTTAGCACCTGCGGAGTGAAAAAGTCTGAATCTTCCGATTCTTAGTCAGGCTGCCGGGCTGCTGCGAAGAAAAGCTTTTGCGAAACAGCTCCGGGCATTACTCTTTTGCTAATTTTGGAGAATGAGCAGGCAAAAGGTAATCCGGGCAAAGAACATTCATAAGTCTTACGGAACGCTGCGCGTTTTACGCGGCATCGACATGGAAGTGCTGAAGTCTGAAGTCATTGCGCTCATTGGAGCCAGCGGTGCGGGCAAAAGCACCCTTTTGCAGATTATCGGGACACTGGATGACCCCGATGAGGGTGAGATATATATCGAATCGGAGCGGGTTACCCGGCTCTCGCCCCGCAAGCTGGCCCGCTTTCGCAACCGGCACATTGGCTTCGTGTTTCAGTTTCATCATCTCCTGCCGGAATTCACGGCACTGGAGAATGTTTGTATCCCGGCATTGATCTCGGGCAAAAGCTTTGCAGAAGCCGTGGCTCTTGCCGAAGGATTGCTCAAGCGCCTCGGGGTGCTGCCGCGAAAAGATCATAAGCCATCGGCCCTCTCGGGCGGAGAGCAACAAAGGGTTGCCGTGGCACGTGCCCTGATCAACCGGCCCGAAGTGGTGCTGGCCGATGAGCCCAGCGGAAACCTCGACTCTGCAAACGCCAGGCAGCTGCATCAATTATTTTTTGAACTCCGGGATGAATTTGATCAGACTTTTGTGATTGCCACTCACAACGAAGAACTGGCCGGCATGTGTGACCGCAGACTGAGAATCAGAGATGGAATCATTACACAGGAAGAATGACTGCGCTTGAGGTACTAAAGAAATACTGGGGCTACGACTCCTTTCGCGCTCCTCAGGATGAGATCATCGCGGCCGTGCTGGAAGGTAAGGACACTCTTGCGCTTCTGCCCACCGGGGGTGGCAAGTCCGTCTGTTACCAGGTGCCGGCCCTTATGAAAGAAGGGGTTTGTATAGTTGTTTCTCCGCTCATTGCATTGATGAAAGACCAGGTTCTTCATCTGCGGAAAAGAAAAATACGGGCCAGTGCCGTGTTCTCGGGGATGAGCCGGCATGAAATAGATATTATTCTGGACAATTGCATTTATGGCAATGTCAAGCTGCTCTATGTTTCGCCCGAGAGGTTGAAAACAGAACTCTTTCGCGAGCGGCTCACAAAGATGAATGTGAGCCTCTTTGCCGTGGATGAGGCCCACTGTATTTCGCAGTGGGGTTATGATTTCAGGCCTCCCTATCTCGAAATTGCCGAAATCCGTTCTTACCACCCCGATGTGCCCGTGTTGGCATTGACGGCTTCGGCCACCAAAAAGGTGAGCGATGATATATGCCACAAGCTGGACTTCAAGAAGGGCTATAAAAGCTTCCGCAAAAGTTTCTCGCGGCCCAATATCTCCTTTCTCAGCTACGATGACGGTGACAAAGAAGGCAAATTGCTCAAAATATGCAAAAAGGTCAGCGGTTCGGGGATCGTTTATGTGCGGAACAGAAAGAAAACAAAGGAAATTGCCGAGTTGCTGCAGAAGGAGGGCATCAAGGCCGACTATTATCATGCCGGGCTGGATATGCGCAAGCGAAATGCCCGGCAGGAGGCATGGATCAACGGGCATATCCGGGTGATCGTAAGCACCAATGCCTTCGGAATGGGAATCGACAAGGCGGATGTTCGTTTTGTGATTCACATCGGCCTTCCCGACAGCCTTGAAAGTTATTATCAGGAAGCCGGCCGGGCGGGCCGTGACGGAAAAAGGGCTTATGCAGCCATCCTCTTTAACAGGCGCGATGCAAGCCGCCTGAAGCAATCGGTAGAAGAAAAGTACCCCCCGATAGATTTTGTAAAAAAAGTGTACCAGAACCTCTGCGATTACTACAGCCTTGCGCTGGGTTCGGGCAGCGGCTATTCCTTCGACTTTGAAATAGTTGACTTTTGCAGAACCTTTCGCCTGCAGCCCCTGCATACTTTCAATGCCCTCCGGATACTCGAAAATGAAGGACTCATTGTTCTTAACGATGCCGTCTATCTTTCGCCCAGGGTAAAGGTGGTTTGCGAAAGGCAGGTCCTCTATGAGCTGGAAGTAAGCAACCGCCAGCTGGCTCCGGTTACACAGGCCATCCTGCGCAGCTATGAGGGTGCCTTTGATTATTATGTGAGAATCAATGAAAAACAGCTGGCTGCAACGGTCGGCCTGAGTGTGGAGCAACTTCGGAAAAAGCTGGAGCAGCTGCAGAAGCTCAGGATTATCAGCTATGAACCCTACAAAGACAAACCTCAGATCATGTTTCTGCTGCCGCGGCAGAGCAACAAGAGCGATCTGGGCATGAACGTTTCGGCCATTGCCTTCCGAAGAAAGGTGAGCATGGAAAAGGCGAGGGGAATGCTCTTTTATGTACACAACAAGGTCAAATGCCGGGAACGGGTCATACTGGAGTATTTCGATGAACGTTCGCTTAGCAACTGCGGACATTGTGACGTTTGCCGTGAGCGCGAGCGGGAATCGCTGCGCTCCGATGCTTTTGATCTCATTTTTGAAGAGATTCGCAATGTGCTGCTCAAAGAACCGAAAAGTGTCAGGGATCTGCCGGAACTGATTAAGGCCGGCAATCAGGATGTGGTAAAAGCCGTACGCTGGCTCACGGACCAGGGATTGATTCGCGAAAATGAAGAGATGAAACTGGAATGGGCAGAATAAAGAAAATACAGATTCTGGTCAGCAATGATCTGAGCTATGACCAGCGCATGCACCGGATTGCGCAATCTATGCACGATGCCGGATATGAAGCGGAACTCATCGGGCGGCTTCTTCCGGCTTCCGTCAGCCCGGAGGAGAAAGCATATAAACAAAGCCGTCTTCGCTGCTTCTTCAGGAAGGGGCCCCTCTTTTATGCCGAGCTCAACCTGCGGCTGATCATCTATTTATTAAAAAAACCCTCCGACCTGCTCTGGTCTGTCGATGCCGACACCCTTCCGGCCGCGTACATCATCAATAAACTCAGGGGCCGGCCCTATGTATATGATGCACATGAATATTTCATCGCTTTGCCCGAGTTGCAGGGAAGGAAAAGCGTGCAATCTGTCTGGAAACGGATTGAGGACATGGCCGTGCCGGGCGCTCTGGCCTGTGTGACGGTGAGCAACGGGGTGGCCGCGCTGTATGAAAAGCGCTATAAACGAAAATTTTTGGTGCTGCGCAATATGCCCGGGGCAAGAAAGCCGGAGCAAAGCGGGTCTTCGGCTGAAAGACTGATCATTTACCAGGGAGCCCTCAATGAGGGACGAGGCCTGGAGTCCTTGATCATGGCGATGAAAAATGTCGATGCCCGCCTTCTTCTGGCCGGAGAAGGTGACCTGAGCGATGCACTGCGCAGACAGGTCGCTGAGCTGCAACTTGGAGACAAGATAAGCTTTGCGGGTTACGTATTGCCCGAAGCCCTTTCTGCACTGACGGCCCGTGCCACGTTGGGTGTCAACCTGCTCGAGAAAAAAGGACTGAGCTACTATCATTCGCTGGCCAATAAGTTTTTCTCATACGTTCATGCGGGCATTCCTCAGCTTTGTATCGACTTTCCCGAGTACAGAATGCTGAATGATTCTTATGAAGTAGCCCTGCTTATTGATGATCTTGCGCCTTCGAACATTGCGGCCGGGCTGAATGAACTCCTTGGGGACAAAGCGCTCTATCAGCGACTGAGAGAAAATTGCCTGAAAGCCCGGGAACACTGGACATGGGAAGAGGAATCTCTCAAACTGAGAGAAATGCTGAATAAACTCAGCCGGGACGAAGCCGAATCCTGAGGCTATGGAATGCCGCGGCTGCTGAAGAGGAAGAGGAGCCCCGTGAGCAGGATGGCGGCCAGAATGGCATAGCGTTTTTGTTTTTTGTTCATCTTCTTTCGCGCCCAGACGGCAGAGTCGGGATAGAGCGGATGATAATGAATCTGAGGGTAGGAGTTGCCGTTTTCAATCTCCAGCTTCAGATATACGAGCGTATTCACGGCTTCGCCCTGCACTTTGCCGGGCTGCCAGACAGGCATATTGTTTATTATCCTGATTATGTCATCACTCAGGTAAAAATCCCGGCTTCGGTTGTCCATGCCTGCTCCGCTGATTTTTCCCTGCCGGTCGACTACAAATTTCACGAGGCAGTCGTATGATCCCGATTCATTCATCCGGTCGAGGAGGGGCGTGGACAATTGCAAAAAAAGTTGTTCCTCTATGTAGCGGTACATCTCTTCATCCCCTCCCGGAAAGCGGGGAGCCGCATCCACAAATACATAAACGGAATCGGTCCGCGAAGGGGAGTCATACTTTTGCCCCGCCAGAAGGAGGGGCAGCATGAAAAGAAGAGAGAGAATGCTCAGGCGCATCAGCTGAAAATAAGAAGAATCGATCTAATCGTTCACATGGCCGGGCCCGATTATTAATATCGAATGAAGTAAATTTGAAGGCAAATTCGAATAATGAAAAAGTGCATTTTATCACTTGCCATCGCCCTTGTCTTTTTTATTCCTTCCACGTTGAGAGCTCAGCCGCTTTTAAAGCATGAAAGCATTATGACGGCAACCAGTCTGGTACTTGACAGCAGCTACCACCTGCATGGTACGGTTAAGTTTCAGCTTGAAGGAAGCCTGGCCGACAGCCTGCGGAAATCAATGGCCAGGGAGGGGAAATTTGCGGCAAGGGTTTGGGTAACCCAGCGCTTTCCGGGATATGAAATAAATAAAATGGAAGTGCCTCAGAAAGAAGCGGGAGCGGGCAAGCTCGATATCCACTGCTACCTTACAGCGAGCAAGCCGGTAAATATCAATGAGGAGGAAAGTGAGATTGTCGTTCCGGCATTCATGGGTTATCATCCCTATATCCTGAATTTGGAAGACAGTCTCCCCGATGCAATCTATTCGGAGTTGATGGTTTTTCAGCTCAACATGGAAATTCCGGTGAGCCGTGCAGTCGTTCCTTCGCAAATGAGAAAAGACGGGGAGGAAGGCTGCTTACTGAGTTTTTCGCCCCTCATTGGCGGAGGGATGTTCAGGGTTCTGGGCAAGATCGGCTATGTTATAAGCCCGGAGAGCAACTGCCGGGAAGAGATCGGAAGTGATTTTTCCCGCCTGGAGAAGGAAAGCTTTCGTTTGGAAATGGAGACGGAGAAGGATCAGTAGCCTGCCAGTATCTCAATCATCTGCATGTAATCTTTATTAATGCCCTGGTGATACTTAATCGCCTTTTCAAGCGGGGTGAACTTAATCTCATTGTGGATAATACCCACCATCTCATCGCTGCGGCCCCGGGTGAGGGCTTCTACGGCTGCCACACCCAGGCGGCTGGCCATGACCCGGTCATTGCAGCTCGGGTTGCCTCCCCGCTGAATGTGCCCGAGGATGGATACACGCGTATCGTAATGATTAAAGCGTGCCTTCACTTTTTCTGCCACCTTAAAGGCTCCACCGCTTTGATCGCCTTCGGCAATCACCACAATGCTGCTGCTTTTGTGTTTTTGCCAGCCCCTCTGCAAAATGGAGATGAGCTGATCTATATCGGTTTTCCATTCCGGAACGAGAATGGCTTCGGCTCCGCCCGCTATGCCGCTTCGGATGGCAATCATACCCGCATCGCGGCCCATGACCTCTACAAAGAAGAGGCGGTCGTGAGAATCGGCCGTATCGCGAATCTTGTCGATGGCATCAATGGCCGTATTGATGGCCGTGTCAAAGCCGATGGTGAAATCGGTGCCGTAGAGGTCATTGTCAATGGTTCCCGGAATTCCGATGACGGGCATGCCGTACTCCTGATAAAAAACATGTGCACCGCTGAAGGTACCGTCTCCACCGATGGCTACCAATGCGTCAATATTGTTTTCCACGAGATTTTCATAGGCTTTTTTGCGCCCTTCCCGTGTCCGGAATTCATCGCTCCTGGCTGTTTTCAGGATCGTGCCTCCCCGCTGGATGATGTTGCTCACCGAATGACTGTTCATCTTAATAAAACTGCCTTCAATCATGCCGGCATATCCCCTGTAGATTCCTACTACTTCGAGCTTATGGAATAGCGAAGCCCTCACAACGGCCCTGATGGCCGCATTCATGCCCGGGGCATCTCCACCGGAAGTAAACACTCCAATCCGATTAATCTCTTTCATGGCTCTCTGATTTCTTTTATTATTGACCTTCGGAAGAAAACGAAGAAACAAAATTACGCAAGAAGAATTTCGCAATGGACCTACAGGGTGTGAAGGAAGTATTAAATCAAATAGCTCCTCTTGATTGGCTGATTATCGGCATTTCGCTGCTGCTGATCGTTCTCATCGGTGTGGCCTTTCGAAAAAAGGCATCTTCCGACCTGGCTTCTTTCTTTCTCGGAGGGCGCAATCTGCCGTGGCTGGTGGCCGGCATTTCCATGGTGGCTACCACTTTTGCTGCCGACACACCGCTGGCGGTCACCGAGTTGGTGGGGCAATACGGAATATCGGGAAACTGGCTGTGGTGGAATTTCCTCCTCGGGGGCATGCTGACCACTTTTTTCTTTGCCAACCTTTGGCGAAAGTCGGGGGTGCTTACCGATGTGGAATTGGTGGAGCTGCGCTACGGGGGGCGTTCCGCTGCTTTTTTGAGGGGGCTTAAAAGTGTTTATTTCGGCCTCTTTCTCAACATTCTCATCATCGGCTGGGTCAACTTGGCGATGATGACCATCCTCGAGGTCTTTTTTGATGTGCAGCGCATGGAGGCTTTTTATATTCTCGGGGCTTTGCTTCTGCTCGTGGGCATTTATTCGGCTGCCAGCGGTTTGCTGGGAGTAGCCATTACCGATAACATACAGTTTCTGCTGGCCATGACGGGCTCGGTGGCACTGGCCGTTTTTGTGGTCAACAGCCCTGAAATTGGCGGACTGACGGAAATGACCCACAAACTGGAACTGGCTGCTCCCGAATCATTAAAGTTTTTCCCTGAAATAGGAGGGGGGAGCAAAGCAGGAACCCTCGGAACGACCCTGTCACTGGGTGTCGGGGCTTTTCTGGCTCATATGGTGGTGCAATGGTGGGCCAGCTGGTACCCGGGTGCCGAGCCCGGGGGCGGAGGCTACATTGCCCAGCGCATGATGAGCACAAAATCGGAAAAAGGAGCGGTGTATTCTACTTTGTTTTTTCAGATTGCCCACTACTGCCTGCGCCCGTGGCCATGGATCATCACAGGATTGTGTGCGGTGCTGCTCTATGGAAATATTTCCGGCAAGGTAAAGGACCCCTTTCTGCAGAAAGCGGTTTTTTCGCTGGAACAGAGCGGGTGGGTACCTGCCGAGGCTTATGCAATGGATTCCGTGCAAATAAGCAGTCTGGCGCGTGACAATGCTTTTATCGGGCGCATTGAGGGGAGCTTGCAGGCCGTTAGTGCCCAGGTGCAGGCGGCAGCGCGCACCAATCCCGAATTGAGAGATGCCCTGGATTATCAGAAAGACAAGCGGAAAGGGTATGTGCTGATTATGAAAAACAACTTGCCGGTAGGATGGAAGGGGCTTTTGCTCGCGGCTTTCTTTGCGGCCTTCATGAGTACCATTTCCACACAGATAAACTGGGGGTCGAGCTATCTTGTCAATGATTTTTACAAGCGTTTTGTAGACCGGGATGCAGGCAACCGCAGGCTGGTGGCCATTTCGCGGGTGACCACGCTGCTTATTCTTTGTTTGGGCTGGGGAGCCACTCTTTTCATGCATTCTATTTCCGGAGTCTGGACGTTTCTCATCGAATGTGGTGCAGGGCTGGGGCTGGTGCTTATCTTGCGATGGTACTGGTGGCGCATCAATGCCTGGAGCGAAATTGTCGCCACAATTGCCCCCTTTGTCGCCTATTCCATTGCTCATTATGCACTGGGATGGGTCTTCCCCGACTCCTTCTTTTTTACGGTTTCTTTTACAACACTGGCGTGGCTCTTAACGACTTTCCTCACCCGTCCGGAGAAGGAAGAGACTTTGCAAAAATTCTATCGGAAAGTACAACCGGACGGAGCCTGGAAAGGGGTAGCCGGCAGAGCGGGGATGACGGTGGACAACAGCAACCTGCAAAATCTGGCGCTCTCGTGGCTGATAGCTGTCGTGATGACCTATTCTGTACTTTTCGGCATTGGCAAGATGCTGCTCAATGATCCCGTTCTGGGAGGACTCTTTCTGAGTATTGCCGCAGTGAGTGCGGTCTTGCTGAAAAAATACCTGAAGCGGACAAGGGTGTTTACTTAGTACACAAAATCAACGGACTTATTCCTCTTTTATGAGGACCCTCTTCCCGTCAATGATCTTTTGCTTTGTGACCGTTCCGTCTTTGTCGTGGAAAAGAATTATCCCGGTCACCTGGTCATTTTCCCAGCGGCCTTCATACCAGGTACTGTCGGCAAAGTAATAGCGTCCTTCCCCGTTTCTTCCGCCTGTCAGCAGCTCACCTTCAAATCGGTCGCCATTGGAATAGTAAATGATACCATGGCCTTCGGCAGCTCCGTTTTTGAATTCGCCTTCATAGCGTGATCCGTCAGGCATGGTAAAGACACCTTTTCCGTGGCGCTTTCCTTTTTTAAACTCTCCTTCATAGACGGCTCCGGTGTAGTATTCCAGACGGCCTTTTCCGTCCATCCGTCCATTCACCAGGCGGCCCGTGTATTTGTTGCCGTTCGGAAATATTTTTTTGCCCTGTCCGGTGGGTTGATTCTCATAAAAATCGCCTTCGAATATCAGCCCGTTCTTTCCCTTGTAGATACCATACCCCTGTCTTTTTCCTTTCACAAAATCACCTTCATAACTGCTTCCATCCGCATAGACAATCTTCCCTTTTCCGTGATAAAGGCCTCTTTGGAATTCTCCGGTGTAGACGGTACCGTCCGGCATGCTGTGCCGCCCTTTGCCCGAAGGCAGGTAGTTTTCAAATTCGCCCTCATATATCTCACCGTTTTGATATTCCAGTTTGCCACGTAAGAGGTCGCCCGCGAGCCATTCGCCCACAAAATGATGCCCGCCCACGGCAATGTATTCTCCTTTGCCCGTGAAACGGCCGTCTTTGAATTCTCCGTCATAAACCGATCCATCGGCCAGACGAAGACGCCCCTTCCCGTTTTCGCAGTTGCCTTCCAGACAAACCTGGCCTGAGAGGGACAATGAAAGGAGAAGCAGGGTCAGAAAAAACAGACTGCGCATGGTAGAGATGATTTTTGGAGTACAGGGCAAATTTAAGCAGAGAAGAGCAGCTTCTGAAAATGATAAGGGGCCATGCAAATGAATGCATAAGCCCCTTACACTCCCCTAATACACCAACTTTATGCGACTTGCTGTTCTTTGTAACTGAGCAATGGCATGGTTCCTTCAAATTCTCTCGGGATGCGATATCGCTTTTTGCGAATCTGCCACTGATCATTCTTCAAATTAGGAACAACAATCGCGTTATTATCTTTCTTGATCTCGCTCTTTTCAACCTTGTCGACAGGCACGTTTTTCGTGTTTTCTCCTTTCGGGCCGTTTGCCTGCGCAGCAAATGTCAGAAAAAAGAGGAAGAAAATTGAAACTAATATTTTTTTTGATCGTATCATTTGAATTGCCTGTGTGACTTTCTTGTGACTAAAGTTAGTGGCTCTCTATCCCTTGGTCAATGAATTGCGGACGATACCTTTTCCAAATTCGATGAATGACCCATTTTGCACGATGAAATAACTTCTTCCTCCCTCCGCATCTTCTTTTTTCATTCATAAAGTGCTACAAATTCTGACCTTTCCGGATTATGCCCGGCTGATAAAAAAGGCTCTCTTTTCGTACAGACCGGACTTTTCAGTATCCGGGCGGGAGTGCAATTCCCAAAATGTTTATTAAAAGTTAATATCTATCAAAGTTGATTTGACTGCTTTTTGCGCGCTGAATCTTAGATTTGTTCGAACTTAAACCAAAATTATCGCTATGAGAGCAATCACTACACTTTTACTTTGGATGGTCGGCTTTACGCTGATGGGCCAAACCAGTTTCCTTCAGGGTTTTGAGGGAAGTGCTTCTGACAACTGGACGTATAGCAGCAGTCCTGCTGCATACAATGTCAACGGAGATGTTTGGGATACCCTGAGTACCCTGGGTCCCATTACGGCATATGACGGAAACCGGTTCTGGGGTATGCAGGACCTGAACAATGGAAACGGAGGTGGAAACTTCTGGCATTATCTCACTTTCGATCCGGTGAATACCTCCGCCATGGGCTCCATGGAGTTGTCGTTCTGGTATTACACGGTAGGATATGACGAAGCCTTTGGCGATACCATCGCATATCAGGTTCGTTATGACGGAGCTCCGGCATGGACCACCCATGGCACCCTGTTGAATCCCAATACCATGGGATGGACGAAAGTTGTCGTGAATGTGCCGGCTACCGCAAACAGTGTGGAATTGCGATTTGAGGCCATCCAAAACGGTGGCTCTGACTATGCCGCTATAGATAAGGTAGAACTTACCGCAGCTTCGGATTCGGTCAATGTGACCTTCCGTGTGGATGCTTCACTCGAAAACGTAACAGCCGGAGTAACGATTGCAGGCTCCTTCCAGGGATGGAATCCTGCAGCAACTCCCATGACATCTGTCGGAAACGGGGTGTATGAGTACACTGCCAAATTCAAAAAAGGTGATGTAATTGATTACAAATTTGTGATTGACGGAAACAACTGGGAATCTGTTCCCAATGCATGTGCCGTAAATGGCAACCGCCATATGACGATCCCCAATGCCGATACTACACTGGCAACAGTGTGCTTCAGCTCCTGCACTGCTTGTGCTTCGCTGGTCAACCTTACGGTTCAGGTAGATATGACCGGGCAGACCATCTCGGCCAATGGAGTTCATGTGGCCGGCAGCTTCCAGGGATGGAATCCCTCGGGTTCGCCAATGACTCATATCGGAAATAATATTTACTCCTTCACCGTACAGGTGCAACAGGGAAGTACACATCAATATAAATTCCTCAATGGCAATGACTGGCCGTTCGTGGAAAACGTACCCGCGGATTGTGGTGTGGATGATGGATTTGGTGGTTACAACAGAGAAGTAACCGTTCCTGCCGACACAACACTTCCTCCGGTGAAGTTCAGTTCATGTGACATTACACAAACAGGCATGAATTTCCTCGAATATTCTATGCTGAAAACAGTGGATGCCAATAACGAGCCGGTTAACAAGGATACCACCGGATGGATTAAAGGGGTTGTTTACAGCATCGACTTTGACGGAAACAATGGCTACAGCTTCTTCATGAGAGATGGAGGAGAAGGCATTAACATTTACAATTCATCCGATGTGAGCTCTTATGTCGTCACGGAAGGAGATTCTCTTCATATCCATGGCAAGTTGGGATTCTTCAGAGGCCTGATCGAGTTCATTCCGGATAGCATTGCATTGATTGATGCCGGCAAAAGCTATGGCACGCCCGATGTAGTGAACCAACTGGATGAGAGCACCGAAGGCAATTACATTCGCATCAACGGTGTCTATCTGGCTGATCCCACACAGTGGCCCACCAGCAGCGGAAGCCGCAATGTGGATATTGTAACGGCCAATGGCGACACACTCACCATGCGCATCGACAGCGATACGGATATTGACGGAGCCATGGCCGCTCCTTCGGGCAACTTTGATGTGATCGGTTGTGGAGGTCAATATGATCCTTCCTCACCCTACAGCTCCGGTTATCAGATTCTGCCCCGGTATCAGATGGACATCATCACCGGACCTGACTTTTTTGATTATACCATGCTGAAAACCGTGGATGCCAACAATGAGCCGGTTTACAAGGACACCGTAGGTTGGATAAAGGGTATCGTCTTCAGCATCGACTTTGACGGAAACAATGGTTACAGCTTCTTTATGCGCGATGGCGCAGAAGGTATCAATGTCTTCAACTTCTCCGATGTAAATTCATATGTGGTAACGGAAGGCGATATGCTTCACATTCATGGTAAACTCGGATTCTTCAGAGGCCTGATCGAATTCATTCCTGACAGCATCGTTGTGGTTTCACAGCAGAATGCCTACGGGGATCCGGATCTGGTAAGCAACCTGGGAGAAGATACGGAAGGCGATTATCTGCGCATCAACAATGTCTATCTGGCCGATCCCACACAGTGGCCAACCAGCAGCGGAAGCCGCAATGTAGATATTGTGACAGCGAATGGCGATACCCTGACCATGCGCATTGACAGCGATACGGACATAGACGGTGCGATGCCGGCTCCGGCAGGCAATTTTGATGTAATTGGATGTGGAAGCCAGTACGACCCGTCTTCTCCTTATAGTTCAGGTTATCAGATACTGCCCCGATATCAGCAGGATATTATTCAGGGCGTAACGGATACCCCGAGTGTATTCTTTACTTTGACAAACATTACAGTGGACGAAAGTGCCGGATTTGCTGATCTGACCATCTCCATCACCGATCCCAACAGCAACCCCACGAGTGTGGATGTTGTGGTAACAGGTGGTACGGCTACTGCCGGAGTGGATTACACGTTTACCTCTCCGACAACGGTTACTTTCCCGGCCAATTCTTCTACTCCTATTGTAGTTCAGGTGGCAATTATTGACGACAATGTGCAGGAAGGTGATGAAAGCATCAACTTCGAGTTGCAAAATCCGACAAACAATGCACACATCCTTATTGCCAATGCTACCGTAACGATTGCGGCCAATGACAAACCTCTGCCGGTATACACGGTGGATCAGATTAACAGCGTAGATGCCAATGGCGAGGGAGATTCTCTTGGTGTTCGATGCGAACTGCGCGGTGTGGTCACTACTATAGATTATCGGGGCGGTGGCCTCCAGTTCTGGATTCAGGACCCGACCGGTGGCATCAATGTGTTCTCATTCAGCGAAGTGAGCAATTATATGGTAGTGGAAGGCGACAGCATTCATGTGATCGGAACGCTTGACCAGTTCAACGGCCTGCTTGAGATTATTCCTGACAGTATCGCGCTGATCAGCACAGGAAATGATCAGCCGGAAGCCATGGAAGTGGATACCTTAATGGAAGAATATGAAAGTGAAGTGCTGGTTCTCAATGATGTGGAAATGCTTGATTCCATACCGACCGGTGGTGGGTACAACATTCAGGCATTGCACAACGGAGACACCATCATCATCCGAGTGGATGACCGCACGGATCTGGACACAATGCCTTTCCCAACCGGTTTCTACCGGGTGACCGGTGTGGGCAGCCAGTATGATCCTAGCGCACCCTATTTCGAAGGCTATCAATTGATGATCAGACGATTTGCGGATTTCGAGCCTATGCTGACTCCCGTAGCTGCATTTGACTATGTAGCCAATAAACTGGATGTACAGTTTACGGATATGTCGGGTAATTACCCGAGTGCATGGAGCTGGACATTCGGTGACGGTTCGTCTTCAAACGATCAGAACCCAAGCCATACTTATGCTGCCGATGGTATATATGAGGTTTGTCTGACTGCCAGCAACAGCCAGGGAAGCAGCACAAGTTGCGACTCGGTATCGGTAACTTCTGTGGGTATTGCTACGCTCGATCCTTCGATCGGAGTCAGCATCTTCCCGGTTCCGGCTTCCGGCCAGATCACAATAGTTTCCGACATTGAGATACTTGATCTGCAGGTAATTGATATGAACGGAAGAGTCTTGCTGAGCAAAAAGCTGAATGCACTTCAGACGAATCTGAGCATAAAAAATCTGAGCAATGGCAATTACATCCTAAAGCTGAATACAAGAAAAGGGGTTGGCCTGCAACGATTTGTAAAAGAGTGATTTATATAATTTGAAGTAAAAAAGGCCATCTCAACGGGATGGCCTTTTTTTATACCTGCAATCAGATGTTAACATATTTGTATAATTATAATTGGTTACTTTGAAAAAGCGCTGTATCTTAGTGTATATTTTACGCCCATAAATAAATAGAGATGGCATATACGTATGACCAGGCGCGCCCTTTGCTAACGGTTGAGAATATCATACTTTCTTATGAAAACAAGCAAATTAAGGCTCTGCTGATACAGCGGAAGCATGATCCTTTCAAGGGTGAATGGGCATTGCCGGGCGGTCCGGTGGCTATCAACGAGTCACTGGAGGAAGCCGCCAGCCGGCACCTGAGCGATCAAAGTGGGATAGACGATGCCTACATTGAGCAATTTCATACATTCGGGGCCGTGGACCGGGATCCCAGAGGCCGCAGTGTGAGTGTTACCTACTATGCACTTATCAACAGCGATGATATGGCACTTGATCCGGGTGCAGAAGCCCTTTCGGCTGCATGGTTTAATATCTACGAGCTGCCGGAACTGGCCTTCGACCATGCCGAGATTCTTGAGTTTGCCATCAACCGGCTGAAGGAAAAACTGAAATATGAATCCATTGGATTTAACCTGCTTCCCCGCGATTTTACTTTGTCAGACCTTCAGCGCCTGATCGAAACCATCACGGGAAAATCACTGGACAAAAGGAACTTCCGGAAAAAGATTTTAGGCCTCAATATTTTAAAAGAATCGATGGTCATCAAGTCGAAAAACAATAAGCCGCTCGCCACACTTTATCATTTTGACTGGAAAGAATTTGAAAAA
Organism: Chitinophagales bacterium; assembly: GCA_015487695.1. Classification (GTDB taxonomy): domain Bacteria; phylum Bacteroidota; class Bacteroidia; order Chitinophagales; family S012-47; genus S012-47. Next base: position 6,548 of record WFPF01000062.1, on the reverse strand, counting down.
ATGAAAAGTGAGAGCAGTAAACTCACACTCTTTTAATATTTTTGAGACAAATTAAAATTCAATGAAAGTCGTACTCTTTATCCTTTCATTTATCGTGGTCTTTATCTTTTTGCAATATATGGCTGAGCCTTGGTTTGCCGGTATGAAAGTCATCAAGACGCTTTTTTCACTGACGATATCGCTTATTCTGGTCATAAGTGCTTTCGGGCTGGCCGATATGCTCATGCCCGACAAGACGGAAGAATAAGCGCATTACATTTCCCTGAGATTATTACGGGCATACTGAAGCCGCTCTTCGAACTCGGCTTCGTCAATCTCCTGCCAGGCATTGTTCTCGTTGTTTATCATGTCCAGGATCAATATCCTGTCGGGATGAATCTTTGCATGAAAAGTGTGAAGAAAATAGGCATCTCCTATGATGTCGAGCTGGACAAAGCAATCCTTCGATATGATCTTGAAGAATGAGCGATCGTGGCTGTATTTCCGGTATTGGGGAAAAATAACTTGGTCCATTATTCTTATTTTTATAAGGATACAATTTAAGAAGCGCCCAAAAATAAGCAAATGAAATGGTCATTGAATTTAGGGACGGTAGCAGGTATACGGATTAAGATCCACTGGACCTTCCTTTTTATAGTGCTCTATGTTTTTTACAGCAACTACCGGCAGAGCGGCAGCCTGGAAACCGGTCTTTGGGGGGTCTTTTTTATTCTCTCGGTTTTTGCCTGTGTTACCCTGCACGAGCTGGGCCATGCCACAATGGGCAAGCGTTTTGGGGTGCGCACGCGGAAGATTACGCTATTGCCGATAGGAGGCGTGGCCAGCATGGAGAATATTCCGGAAAAACCTGCACATGAGTTTTGGATTGCCATAGCAGGCCCTTTGGTTAATGTGGGCATTGCCATTCTCCTCTATCTTCTCTTCTCCGGACAAATCGTTGAAAGCTACACCCGTTTGCAGGAACTCACTCTGAGCCTGGCCCGGAGTGGATCGGAGCAGATGAGCGAGAGTGCTCACCAGGCGCTGGCCATAGGTCCTGCCAACTTCATATTCTATCTCTTCTTTGTCAATCTGATGCTTGTGCTTTTCAATATAATTCCGGCATTTCCGATGGACGGGGGAAGAGTGCTGCGAGCCCTGCTTGCCATGCGTATGAATCGTGCCCGCGCCACTCAGATTGCCGCCACGGTAGGCCAGGTTTTTGCCTTTCTATTTATCCTGTGGGGATTCTACAGCGATCCCTTTCTGATTTTCATCGGATTGTTTGTCTTTCTCGGGGCCTATTCCGAGAACATGATGATTCAGCAAACCGAGGCATTGCGTGGTCACCGCGTAAAAGAGGTCATGCACAAAGCCTATGTTGTGCTGCCTCCGGAAGCCCGTATCAAAGATGCCGTTGACTATCTCCTGCAGGGGCACTATAGCGATTTTATTGTGATGGATGATGATGACAGAATAGTCGGCTTGCTTTCCAAGCCCCGCCTGATCAACGCATTAAAAACGAAAAGCGGAGAAGATCCCGTGGCCGATATCCTGGTACGTGACTTTGAGGTGCTGGACCCCAATGAAAAACTCAGCAAAATCTACCCGGGTATTCTGGGAAATGAAGCGGGCTTTTATCCGGTATTGGAACTGGGAAATTTAGTGGGTGTTGTGGATAAAGAAAGCGTTGACCGCTTCCTGATGCAACAGTCTTCTCTAAATTAAAGCGATGATTTACAATTTCTTGAATTCTGATAAATTCCTGGATTCCGATAACCCTCAATTTCCGGATATTCTTTCTTTAAAACGAAGCGAGGGCCCCATTGCATTTGGTGGAAATTTGGAGCCGGAAACCCTGATAAAGGCATACAGAAAGGGGATATTCCCATGGTACGAAAGCCACATGCCGAAGACCTGGTGGGCACCCTTAGATCGCATGGTGCTTATCCCTGAAAATATCCATATAAGCAAGAGCATGCGAAGCGTACTCAGAAACCGCGGATGGGTCATCCGTTACGATGAGTGTTTCGGGGAGGTCATAAAGCACTGCAGCAATGTCAGGCGAAAAGGGCCACCCGGTACATGGCTTCACGAGGAGATGATCAATGCCTATCTGCGTCTGCATGAGATGGGTTTGGCCCATTCGGTGGAAGTGTGGAAAGACAATGAACTTATCGGTGGCTTGTATGGGGTCTACATTTCAGGAGTGTTTTCTGGAGAGTCGATGTTTTCCCTGGTGCCCAATTCATCCAAAGCAGCACTGATAGCACTGGCAAGGCTTTGTCAGGAGCGAGGCTGCCACTTTATCGATTGCCAGATTTACAATCCCCATCTCGAAAGAATGGGAGCCCGGCTCATCCCGGGGTTTATTATTCGCTACCTGTGGTGGGAAGATCAGGATTCGCAGGATTTCTGGCCAAAAATAGAAGAACGCCCGGCTTATTCCCTGCTTTAGTATAAACCCAATAACCAGAGGATAAGGTAAACCAGCAGCACGACCAGAAGAATGCTGATGAGTACATTGATCAGGCGGCCCAGCGTGCCCCCGATCAGGGCGAGGAGGAGGAAAAGTACCAGCACAATAACGATAATTTTCATGACATTCCCCATTGCCGGGGATGCTGAAGCCGTATTGCTTTGGGGCTCGAGTGATTGGAAAACAGAGTTCTTCAAGCCTTTTTGAAATTTCCGGGCTCTGACCAGGAGTCTTCCCGTGCGGCTTTTTTTTATGCGCTGTTCAAAAGCAAGTGCATTCTTTTGGGGCACGATGGCCTCTTGTGGCACGGTTTGCACTTCCACGGTATATTCCAGCGCTCCGCCCGAAGGTGTTCGCTGTTGTTTGACCAGCCAGCCGGAGCTAGAGCAGGAAGAAAGAGACCAAAGACTTAGGACGATTATTGCCAGTAAGGGATATTTCATGAGTCTGTGTTTAGGGTCATAAAATAAAGCAAAAAATCATTTACGCAACCAGAGTGCATCTGTGAAAAGCGATTCCGAATCGAGGAAGTGGCCTTTTACATCAAAGCCATATTCTGCCGCCAAGCGGTCGGTATCGGCTATGGAATATTTGTAGGAATACTCGGTATTAATTGGCTCAAAGGCCTCCAGCTTATAGCTTTTATTATTGGCCTTAATCTCTACTTCCTGATCGCACTTGCTGTAGACGTAGGCTTCATTTCTTTTTTTATAGGGATTGTATGCCGAATAATATCCCATCTCTTCCACATTGAAGTTGGCTCCCAGTTCACGGTTTATCCGGTGGATAAGATTTAGGTTGAAGCGTGCGGTGACTCCTGCCCCATCAAAATAGGCCCTGCGGATAAGTTCGTAGTCTTTTATCAGGTCAAAGCCAATGAGCAGGTAATCATCCGGCTTCAGGCACTGGCTCAGCTTTTTCATAAAAAGATGCTGGTGATCGAGCTGAAAGTTTCCGATGTTGGAACCCAGAAAGAGTACTACATTTCTCCTTCCCGAGTGATCTTTAATCCAGCGGAGTCCTTCAAAATAATCAGAATTGATTCCCTCTATTTTCAGATTGCCGAATTGACGGCCCAGTTCATGGTGCAATGCAGCAATAGCACCTTCCGAAATATCGATGGGCACATAGCGGAATGTTTTCTTTTCTTCGAGCAGTTGTTTTATCAGTGTGGCCGTTTTTTCTCCGTTTCCGGCACCCAGTTCAATCAGGTTGAATTTTTCATTTCCGATAATCGAAGCGATCTCACCGGAATAAGTGTTCATTATTTCCTGTTCGGCCCGGGTGAGGTAGTATTCGGGCAATCGCATGATCTCTTCAAAAAGCCTGCTGCCTTCGTCATCATATATAAAACGGGTAGGCAGGTGCTTTGGGTGCTCACTTAAGCCTTTGTCAACTTCTGAAGCAAATTGTAAGTCGTACTTTTCTTTGGTCGCTGCTTTGTTCATGCATTTCTTATTTGGCCAGGCGTATTCCTGAAAAAATCCATCGCTTATCGGGATGGAAGAAATTTCGATAGCTCTTGCGAATGTGTTGCCGGGGTGTGGCACAGGAGCCGCCCCGCAGAACCATCTGGTTGATCATAAATTTTCCGTTGTATTCTCCCAGTGCTCCGGGTACGGTTTTGAATCCGTGGTAGGGATGATAGGCGCTGTAAGTCCATTCCCATACATCCCCGTAGAGCTGATAACATTTGCTGTCGGAAGATAAGGGGGGTGCCGGGTGAAACAATTTGTTTTCGAGCATATTGGACTTGTGGCGGTCGGGCATGCACGACAGGGCGGCTATTTCCCATTCAAACTCGCTGGGAAGACGGAGCCCTGCCCAGCTCGAAAAAGCCTCGGCTTCGTAAAAACTGATATGTGTGACCGGGGCGTTGAGGTTGAGCTCACGCAGACCGTTGAGGGTCATTTCATACCATTGGCCATCTATTTCATGCCAGTAGAGCGGATGGGATATGCGATTCTCTTCCTTCCAGGTCCATCCGTCATCGAGCCAGAGATTGAAATTTTGATAGCCCCCGTCCCTGACAAATTCAAGATATTCCTTATTTGTCACCAGGCCTTTGCGCAAATGATATTGGGGCAAAAATACTTTTTGAGCAGGCTGTTCATTGTCAAAACAAAAATCATCGCCCCGGTATCCCACTTCGTAGAGGCCTTCGCCTATGCAGATAAAATCTTTGTAATCTTCCGGCAGGCTCTGCTGAAACAAGTCCGGGTTGGCAGGGCGGTTGTAGACGGGTTGCAGGGGATTGTGGCAAAGGATGTATTTCAGATCATAAATCAGCAGTTCCTGGTGCTGTTCTTCATGATTTATGCCTACCATCATCAAATGAGCTGCTTTATCAAAATCGCGGCCCTGCAAGTCCTGCAGCATTTTTACAATGCGATCGTCTGTAGCCCTCCGGTAAGCATATATCTCATCGACCGTAGGGCGGCTCAGGTGTCCCCGCTCGGGGCGCGCCCAGCGCTCACCCACGTTGCGGTAATATGAGTTGAACAGAAAATTATACTTCGGATGATAAAAGTGGAATCCTTTGAGGTAGGACTGCAGAAGAAAGACCTCGAAAAACCAGGTGGTATGCGCCAGGTGCCAGCGGGGCGGACTTACATCGGTGATGGGTTGAGGTATATAATCTTCTTTTTCGAGCGGAGCACATATTTCTTCGCTGCGTTTTCGAATTTTCAGATAAAGATCAATAAGAGACGAGCTGTCGCGCGCTACGCTTTTCATCCTCCGGGTGTTTTTTCAAATTTAATGAAAAGTGCATCGCTGACGCTTCGAAATTATGTCGTCTAGACGGCATTAAGCTCAGACATGTACTTTTTAAAGCGTTCAATCTGCTCGGTAGAGCCCAGAACAATTATTCCGCAATGCTCCAAAATGGAAGAATCAGGCGGAGGGTTAATGATAAATTCTCCATCGGGTTTTTTGAGTCCGACCACATTGGCACCCGTTTTTTGCCGGATTTCCAGCTCACGGATGGTTTTCCCTCTGATTTGATCGGAGAGACGGTCAAAAATAACCTCTTCGAAGTTGGGCATGTCTTTGCCTTTTTCTGTGAGGGTTGTAAAAAACTCGACCGTGTCGGGTTTGGTGACCAAAGCAGCCATGAAAAACCCGCCAATCTGATTGGTGAGGACCACATGATCGGCACCCGCACGTTTGAGCTTCACTTCCGAGCTGGGATCGTTGGCCCGGCTGATGAGATTGATACCCGGATTGAGCTGCCGTGCCGAGAGGGTGACAAAAACATTGTCACTGTCGTGGGGCAGGGCCGCAATCAGGCTTTTGGCATGATGCACTCCGGCAATTTCCAGCATCTCATCGGAGGTGGCATCGCCCTGCAGAAAGAGCAGCTCCCCGGCTTCGGGAATTTGATCGCGAATGGCTTCATTTTCATCGATTATCACAAAATTGCGATGATGCCGTATGAGGTGACGGGCCACCGCCTGACCGTAGCGCCCATATCCGCAAACGATGATGTGATCCTTTAGTTTAGCGATTTTTTTCTCCATTCTTCTTCTTTCGAGCATTTCCCTGAGTCCTCCTTCCAGCAGGAAACTGGAAAAAGTGGCAATGGCATAGGTGAAAATACCAATATTAAAAATGATGAGGAATGCCGTGAAGATTTCACCCCCGGCCGAGAGGGGCCTGACCTCGGAAAAACCCACAGTGGAGAGGGTAATGACGGTCATGTAGAAAGCTTCGATCCAATTGTAGCCCTCTATAAGCATGTAGCCGATGACTCCCACCAGCGTGGCAAATGCCAGCATGGCAGCTGCTACATAAAGTCGGTTGTAAAATCTGCGGCTCTGCTCCTTGTAACGTTCCATGCATTGCAAATATAAGAGAGTAGCACGGGGATGAGCTATTTTACAATGGAATGATATCTTGCTCGTTAATAACTCGGTTCATTCATGGGCGATTTTGTAATTTCAATCAGTTTTTAAGATCCCGACATGCGCAAACTTTTCCTGTCTCTTATTTTCCTTTGCTTCGCTGCGGGCCATTTGATGGCAACTCACAACCGGGCCGGAGAGATTGTTTATCGCAAGCTGCCGGGCAATACCTTTCGCTATGAGAT
>WFPF01000061.1 GCA_015487695.1 Chitinophagales bacterium | reverse complement strand
TAAAAGGAGAGGGGGCAGCGCAGAAAGTTGTTGAGGTGACTGACAGACAGGCGGTAATTTTTCAGTGAATGCCTTATCCATTCTTCGGGAAGCAAGGGAATGCGGGGTTTGAAAAGAGCAGGGCAACGGATAATGCAGTCATGATCTGCAAGTCGGGACTCCGGAAAAACATGCAGGACATTCCTTTGTTCGGAGTACGCTCCGAAGCAGATTTCCGGAGCATCACCGGACTCGTCAACGAGGGTCAGACGATCTTCTCTGCGGGCCAGTGCTTCCCAAATTTCTTTTTGAATGCCCTGCTCCTCGGCTGCAAAGAACCGGGCCATCGGAACCCTGATATCTTTTTCCGTCTGCAAAGCGGAGAGCAGCATGACCGCTTCTCTGATACTCATGCTTCCGGCAGATTCAAGCAGGTTTTGCGATCGCAGGAAAGTGTGGAAGGCTGTGCTGCTGCGGTTCTGATAAAATTGCAGGGCAAGCCGGTCGATTTCCTGCGGATCAAGGTGCCATGCGGGGTGATGCAAAATCTCGAAAAGCAGGTCATCGCGGCTGCCGGGCCTTTCTTTCTCTGCCACCAGCCATGCAGCCGTCATTGTCAGCAGCCGGGCCTGGATGCTTTCCGAAAGCTCAATCTGCACGCGACCCCGGAAAGCCTCTTTCCGCTGAGAAAGAAAATAGCTGAGAGCCGGTTGATCGTAAAAAACCAGGGTACGCTTGTCGCCAGGCCTCGCGGCCAGCCATTGCCCGATGGCAAGGCTTAGCTGCCAGTGCTTTTCTGCTTGAATTACTTCGGGCATTATGTAGTTTTATCCAAAATTAATGCAATGAAGAAGATATGCATTCTTGGAGCAGGGCGCATGAGCCATGCCATGGCCTACGACCTGTCGCGTGACTTTCAACTGACACTGGTTGACCGGGATGATGAGGCCCTGCAAGTGCTGAAAAAGAAATACGGAGTACAAACGGAAAAGGCGGATTTGCTGGGCGAAGGGGAAGTGGCCCGTGTAACGGCAGATGCAGATTTGGTCATCGGGGCAGTGCCCGGATTCATGGCCCACCGAACGTTGGGGGAGGTTATTCGTTCGGGCAAAAATGTAGTCGATATATCTTTTGGCCCCGAAGATCCTTTTGAGTGGGATGAGCTTGCCCGCGAAAAAAATGTGACGGCCATTGTCGATGCAGGTGTGGCACCCGGGATGAGCAATCTTTTTCTGGGTCGCCAGGCAGCTCTGGGGCCGGTGCAGTCTTTTGCCTGCTATGTGGGCGGCCTGCCGGTCGAGCGCAAATGGCCCTTTGAGTATAAAGCGCCCTTTTCGCCCGTTGATGTGATTGAAGAGTATACACGACCGGCCCGCTTCCGGAGAGGAGGGAAAGTGCTTGTCATGCCGGCTTTGAGTGAGCCCGAAAGAATTGACTTTGAAGCCATCGGCAGCCTGGAGGCCTTCAATACGGACGGATTGCGCACCTTGCTGCATACCATGGACGTGCCGGACATGGTGGAAAAAACCCTGCGCTATCCCGGCCACCGTGCACTGATGGAAGCCTTTCGCGAGACAGGACTCTTCAGCGAAGAAAAAATAAAGGTAAACGGAATGGAGCTAAGCCCGCTTGAAATCACCGCGAAGAAACTGCTGGAACATTGGAAGCTGGACGACAATGAGGCGGAATTTACCGTCATGCGGGTAGACATCGTGCAGGAAGGAAAACGGAGACGATACCAGCTCCTGGATTTTAGGGATCAGGAAAGCGGACTCAGCTCCATGGCTCGCTCTACAGGCTTTGCAGCTACTGCCATGGCCCGAGCATTTCTTGCGGGTTTCTTTGATGAGAAGGGCATTCGCCCGCCCGAATTTCTCGGGGCCAATGATGCCGCTTTTCAATTCATAATGAAGCATCTGGATTCCCTGGGTGTTGAATGGCTTTCCTTTGATGTAGTGGAATAATAAATTCTTTGGCAATTAAATGAACATTTCTTCATTTGTGGGAGTTTATGAGGAAAAAATATCATGGAATACTATTTTTCAAGAAACGTGAACATGCCTTTTGATGAGGCCATTGAGAAGGTGACGGAAGCTTTGAAAGAAGAAGGTTTTGGTGTGCTGACGGACATTGACGTGGCGGCCACAATGAAAAAGAAACTGGACAAGGACATGCCGGCATATCGCATTTTGGGTGCCTGCAATCCTCAATTTGCATTTCAGGCCATTCAGACGGAAGACAAGGTCGGAGTGATGCTGCCATGCAATGTCATTGTGCAGGACAAAGGCGACCACGTGGAAGTGTCAGCCGTAGACCCCATGGCATCGATGCAGGCCATCCGTAATGAAAAGCTGGCCGAAATTGCCGGAGAAGTGAAAGCACGACTGCAAAAAGTAGTGGAAACGCTTTGACCGGGAGGGCAGCTTATTCAAACTCAAGCAGAATCTGATTCTTTTCAACGGCATCACCGCCTTTGATATGAATCTCTTTGACAGTGCCATCGGCTTCGGCTTTGAGCACATTTTCCATCTTCATCGCTTCGAGCACAAGGAGGGCATCGCCTTTCTTTACGGTCGTGCCGGCAGCCACTTTTAAGTCGAGGACGAGGCCGGGCATGGGTGCTTTCAGCTCCTTGACCGATAAGGTATGGCCGCTCTGAAAACCCATCTTTTCGAGCAGTTGCTCGTAGTGGTCTTTAAGGCTGACCTTATACATGCCGTTGTTGATGCGAATGCGGAAAGCTTTTTCGGCCGGCAGCTTTTCGATGATTTCGGCATCGTAATTTTTCCCCTGGTGAAGAATGGAAAAACGACCCTCTTTCAATTGGGCAAGATCCCAATCCACCTTCTCTCCGTTGATTAGCAGGCGGTCTCTTTCACGATCGATTTCAAATTCGAAATGCCCGTTTACATTTGCCTTGTACATATCTGCTGCTTTTCCTCAAAAATAAGCAAGGAGTATGAGTTGCATGGACAGGGAAGCTCAATTCTTCTGTTTCCACCATTCCTGAATACTGCTATTTGCCGGGGATATGAAGGCTCAGGATCTTATTGAAAGTTAGGAAAGTCGTTTTTTTCCTCCTTTCTACAGAAATTCATGCATTCAATTAAAATGATACGAATATGCGAAACAGCTTTTTTCTCTTTTCTTTTCTGCTTTTTCTGGCCGCCTGTCAGAGCAGCCGCCATGCAAGCCAGGCCCCCGCGGCCCCGGCTAAAGAAAGTGTCCCGGCAGCGGAAGCCACACCGGCAGCAAGTCCTGCTGCGGATAAAGTAGCTAACAGCTACCGCTATCATTTTTTAAAAGGATATAAGGCCTCGGCTACTCGCGAATTTGACTTGTTGCACACCGAACTGCACGTGTCCTTCGACTGGGAAAAGCGAGAAATGCCGGGCCGGGCACTGCTGACTCTGACCCCTTATTTTTATCCTCAGCGTGTATTGACACTGGATGCCAAGGCATTTGCCCTGCACCGGGTGGCGCTTCTCGAAAAGGACGGAACCCGCGATCTGGACTATAAATACGATTCGTTGCAATTGCATATTCAATTGCCTCGTATTTATGAGCGGGGCGATACACTGGAGATTCTTATTGAGTATACGGCCCGGCCCTATAAAAGCCGGCAAAAAGGCAGCCGTGCCATCAGCAAGGGGCAGGGTTTGTATTTCATAAATGCCGATGGAAGTGACCCCGGGAAACCCCGTGAACTCTGGACACAGGGAGAGCCCGAAAGCAACAGCAACTGGTTTCCGACCATCGACAAGCCCAACGAACGCACTACACAGAGCATGTACATCACCGTGGCTGATACGTTTACAACGCTTTCCAACGGCCTGCTGCTCGGGTCGACAGACAACGGGGATGGAACCCGCACCGATCACTGGGAGATGGATATACCGCACGCTCCCTATCTTTTTATGATGGCTGTGGGGCCTTTTGTAGTGACCCGTGACGAATGGCGTGGGCGCCCGGTCAATTATTACATGGAGCCGGCTTATGCCGCCAATGCCAGACACATCTTTGGCCGTACTCCGGAGATGATGGAAACCTTCAGCCGCATTCTGGGCGTGGATTATCCCTGGCCCAAATACAGCCAGGTGGTCGTCCGTGATTTTGTCTCGGGGGCCATGGAAAATACCACGGCCACCATTCATTACAGCGCGCTGAATGCCACCCGCGAAGTACTTGTGGACCGCAATTATGATGACATCATATCCCACGAACTCTTTCATCATTGGTTTGGCGATTATGTCACTTGCGAGAGCTGGGCCAACATTCCTCTGAATGAATCTTTTGCCACATATGGTGAGATCCTCTGGCACGAACACCTGGGCGGCCCGGATGAAGCCGATCGGCAGCGCCTCAACGATTTGAAAGTCTATCTGATGGTGGGGCGGCAACAAAGCGTTCCCATGATACGCTTCTATCACAAGGTACCGGGGGATATGTTTGATGCCAACAGCTATCAGCGGGGGGCAGCCACCCTCGGTATGTTGCGTCAATACACCGGAGATGAGGCCTTTTTTGAAGCATTGAATCTCTACCTCACCCGCCATCGCCTGCAGGCTGTGGAAATACATGATTTGCGGCTGGCATTTGAAGAAGTGACGGGTGAAGATCTTAACTGGTTTTTTGATGAATGGATGATGACAGCCGGAGTGATAACAATGCAAATGGATGTGAAATATGATCACGGCAAGGATGAAACGGTACTCAGCTTATCGCAAAAAAACACATCTGACCCTGCGCTGCACTACCGTCTGCCGATTGATGTGGCGATGTATCGTAACGGTAATAAAAGCGTTTCCCGGGTTTGGCTGCTGGGCGCTGACAGCAGTTACGTTTTTCCGGGCAGCTACGATGCACTGATTCCCGATGAGCGGGGATTTATGGTGGGTATTGTGAAACGCAGCTTCCCCGGGAGCTATATCTATGAAATCTCGAAGCCCGGAATGCCTTACCACATGAAGGACCTCGCCATCGACAGTCTGGAAGTGCATCAGGAGAGCAGCCCGAAAGCCTACGAAAGCATGCGTGCGCTGCTTAAAGACTCTTTTGCTCCCATACGTGAGAAGGTCCTTGAAAAGTGGGAGCCTGCCGCCAGCGACTTTCACCTGCTGAGGGAGATGGCCCTGAATGATCCGGACCCGGCCGTACGTGCTGCCGCAGTTAATAAAATCTATGCGGTGAAGGATTCCGCTGACTTTGATGTATTTTCTCTGGCAGTCAGAGATTCTTCGATAAAAGTGGCTGGTGAGGCACTCTTTGTGCTCTACGAAACCAACCGCGAAGAAGCCGCCAGGTATACGGCCAAATTTGAAGAAAGCAACAGTCCCAATCTCGTCACTACCATTGCCGAGATCTATGCCCGCGATGCCGGAGCCGAAAAGCAATACTTTTTCGAAAAGGCGTTGAAGAAAGATATCGGATGGAGCCGTTTTGTGGTCATGAACCGTTACGTTCAGTTCCTCGGCCGCATGGATGATCCCGAAGTCATCCGGCAGGGTATTGTCGATTTTCGAGCACTGGGCGAAAGCGAGAACGACAATATTGCCTATATCGCCTTCCGCTCTCTCAAGCGCATTAAGACTGCCTTGCTTGCCCGCAGCCAGTCATTGATTCCGGAAGAGGAAAAAAGCAAGCTCGAATCGCTGATCGATGAAATAGATGCCACACTGAAAGAATTGTATGAAGGCAGCGACAATAGGATGATAAAGAAAAGCGGACTGGATTAAAAGGCCTGCATTTCGACCAGCTTGCGGTAGAGGCCGTTTTTGGACATGAGGCTGATATGATTGCCTCGCTCGATGATGCGCCCTTCCTGCATGACCACGATTTCATCAGCAAACTGGATGGTGCTCAGGCGGTGGGCAATGACCAGAGAAGTACGGTTTTTCATTAATTTGAAGAGGGCTTCCTGCACCAGCTTTTCGGATTCGGAGTCCAGCGAAGAAGTCGCTTCGTCCAGAATCAATATCGGTGGGTTTTTAAGAATGGCCCTTGCAATGGTAAGGCGCTGACGTTGGCCTCCGCTCAGTTTGACACCTGCTTCTCCCACATTGCTTTCGTATGCATCCGGCATCTTGATGATAAACTCGTGGGCATTGGCAATTTTGGCAGCCTCAATCACCTCCTCTTTGCTGGCACCTTCTTTTCCAAAGGCGATATTGTTGTGTATGCTGTCGTTGAAGAGTATGGGCTCCTGAGAGACAATGCCCATCAAATGACGCAAATCGCTGATTTTTAAATCACGGATGTCGTGGCCATCGATGCGGAGGGAGCCCGAGCTGACATCAAAGAAGCGGGGAAGCAGATCGGCCAGGGTCGACTTTCCGGCTCCCGAAGGACCTACAATGGCCAGCATCTTGCCCTTTTTTATGTCCAGATTGATGTCCTTCAGCACGGGATCATCGCCATAACTGAATGAAACATTCTGATAGCTGATGGCTTCATTGAATGACTTTACGGGCAGGGCGTTGTTCTTTTCTGTAATCGCAATGTTTTCATCGAGGACTTCAGCGATTCGCTCAGCCGATGCCATGCCTTTCTGAATCTGGAAGAAAGCCTTTGAGAAATTTTTAAACGGATTGATTAATTGTGAAAAGACCACGAGATAACCGATAAAAAGACTTGCGCTCAGCTCACCGTGTATGACCTGTTGACCGCCCAGAAAGAGCACGGCCGCAATCACAAGCGTGGCCAGAAATTCGGTGAGCGGGGAGGAAAGATCGCGCTTGCGGATGAGACTTGTCATGATGCGGTAATAGCGGTTGTTTTCATTTCTGAAAAGCGCCTTTACCCGCTCTTCGGCATTAAATGCCTTGATGATGCGCATGCCCGTCAGCGATTCTTCGAGGATGGAAGCCAGATTGCTGAGCAATGCCTGTCCGCGCTGCGCGGCCATTTTTAGCTTACGGCCTATCCTGCCGATAATCAAAGCAGTAATGAGCAGAAGCCCCAGCGCATATAAGGTAAACCCGGGGCTGATGTAAAAGAGGGTGCCAAGGTAGACCAGGATGCTGAGGGGATCTTTGAAGACCACCTCAAGGGTATTGAGGATGGAGTTTTCCACTTCCTGAACATCGTTGCTCATGCGGGTCATCAGGTTTCCTTTCTTCTCTTCGCTGAAATAGGCCAGCGGCAGCGCCAGCAATTTGTAAAAGAGATCATTGCGAATATCCCGTGAAACCCCGTTGCGGGCAGGAGACATGGCCCATACCGAGAGATAGCGAAAGAAATTTTTGAAGAAGGAAGAAAAGATGATCAGGGCGCAGATAAAGATGAGCCCGGCCCCTTTGCCTTCGCTCAGTATGAGTTCACTGAGGCGGTAGTTGAAATATGCGGCAATGCCATCCGGAGAAAAATGCAAGCCCGGGTCGACCGTGACAGGATTTTGGGTACCGAAAAGGACTTCCAGAAAGGGAACAATCATCAGGAATGAGAAAAGACCGAATAGGGTGCTGAGCAGGTTGAACAGAAGGCTGGAAAGCACATTCAGCCAAAAAGGCCTTAAATAATTCAGTATTCGCAGGTAGCTTTTCATTCAGGGGGTGAAATTAACAATTTCGGAGAAGGGCCTTTCATACTGAACGAATCTAAGTGCGATTCCTTTTATCTTTATCAAAATTCAAGAGTCATGGAATCCAAGCGCCAGAAACAAGTAGCCGGTGAAATACAAAAGGAGATCAACAAAATTTTTCAAAAGAAGGGACTGACGGTAATTCAGGGCGCAATGCTCACGGTTACACAGGTCTATGTGACGCCCGATCTCCTGCAGGCACGGATCTATATCAGCATTTTCAATGCGAAGGACAAGGAAATGATTCTGGGATTGATTGAAGCACAGAACAAAGAAATCCGCTACGAACTGGGCAATGCCATGCGGCATCAGTTGCGCAGAATTCCGGAGCTTGTATTTTTTCTGGACGATTCCCTGGACCAGGTTTACCGCATGGACGAAATTTTCAAAGACCTGAAGAAGGGAGACAAAAAATAAAGCCGGATGAAACTGCCCGCCTTCATCGCCCGCAGGTATCTTTTCGCCCGCAAGTCACGGAACGTCATCAATCTGATTTCCTGGGTTTCCATGGCCGGAATCGCTATTTCTTCGATGGCCTTTATTCTGATACTTTCTGCATTCAATGGTTTTGAAGGCCTTGTCGAGAACCTGTACAATACCTTTTATCCGGACCTGAAAATTGAATCGGCAGAGGGGAAAGTTTTTGAATTTGATGATTCACTTCAAAGTATCCTGGAATCGGACGAGCAGATAGCGGCCTTCTCGCAGGTGCTCGAAGAAAATGCGCTTCTGCTCTTCAAAGGTCGCCAGCAGCCCGTCACCCTGAAAGGAGTCGATGAACACTACGTTCAGGTGTCGGGTATCGACTCGGCCATGGCCTATGGCGATACATTCCTGCTGAAGAAAAACGGACGATTTTTTGCCGTACTGGGTTCGGGCATTGATCAGGCACTCGAAACGCACTTTAAGGACCCTTCAAGTCCGCTCCATATTTTTATGCCTAAGCGGGGGAAGGGCCATGGATTTATACCGGGCAGCGATTTCGAACGTGCATCCGTATCTGTCTGGGGCGCTTTTGTGATTCAGGATGAGTTTGACAACCAGTATGCTTTTGTACCCATCGAAGTGATGCGCAGGCTCCTTCGCTACAAGCGGGAGATTTCAGCTGTAGAAGTGTCGGTAAAACCCGGACTTGATGTGGAGGCTGAAGCTCAGCGGCTTCAGAAAAAACTGGGCCCTGCATACAGGGTGCTGAGCAAATACCGGCAAAATGCTGTGCTCTATCGCATCATGAATGTCGAGCGCCTGGCTGTTTATTTCATTCTCACCTTTGTGCTCATCATTGTGGCATTCAACGTGACCGGCTCGCTCTCAATGGTGGTGATTGACAAGAAGAAAGACATCAGCATTCTAAAGGCCATGGGCATGCCCGACAATGGCATTCGCAACATTTTTCTGCTCACCGGCATTTATCAGGCACTGTTCAGCCTGCTCTCGGGATTTGCGCTGGCTGCCTTGCTGATATTGGCACAGCAGCATTTCGGGCTGATCCGGATCGGGGGGAGCGGTACGTTTATCGTGGAATACTATCCGGTGGCAATGAAAGCGGTGGACTTCTTACTTGTGGGGATTATTGTGCTGGTCATTGTCTCGCTGGCAGCGTGGCTTCCGGCAGGACGAGCGGCCCGGCAGCCCAAGCTCGAGGCACTGAACATTCGCTGATCAGCTGCTGAAATTCTTTATCTTTTCCAGCAACTGCTCGAGTTGTGAGAAGCGAAAATAGGCACCTTCCTTAAAGACTTCTCTTCCGTCAAAATAGAGTTTGATGACCGGAACGGACAGGACCATTTCACTTGCTGCCAGCTCCGTATTGGAAGGCATGTCCACTTCCAGCAAAGGAATTTTATGCCTTTTTGCAAAGGCGGCTATTTCGGGCCCGAGCTGGCGACAGACGCTGCATTGCGCTCCCTTGAAATAGATAAGAGCCAGTGCATGCTCAGAAGTAAAGTGTCGGATGTCTTCCGGGGTGATTTTCATAGGGTCGCTTTTTTCCGATAAAGTGGCTCTAACCGGGAATGGAGATTTTTGGTTTCTTTATAAGCAGGGCAGGGGTCTTAAATCCTTATCTTTGCCTGCATCGAAGAAACCCATGAAAAAGAAAAAAGGATGCCGGATTATAAGCAATACTACATTGTGCATGCCAGCCCGGATGATTTATTCAAAGCCCTTACCCTTGCCGAGACCATTCAGCTCTGGACAGGTTATCCGGCCGAGATGAAAGCAGAGGAGGGCTTTGAGTTTTCTCTCTTTGACGGGGACATCAGCGGGAAAAACCTGGAGCTGAAGCCCGGGAAAGAAATCATTCAGCAATGGTATTTTGACGGGCAGGAAGAGGCCTCAATCGTTCGCATCATTCTGCATCCGCACAAAAAAGGGACCTCTGTGGAACTCCGGCACAGCAATATTCCGGAAGAAGTGTTCGATGAATTTCGAACCGGCTGGGACGAGTACTACTTTGGCCGATTGCAGGAATTTTATAAATAGAAAGGCATTGAGTTACCCACGTCTTGCACAGTTGTTTCCCAATAGGTTCTTGCTATTTTAGACGGAAACTTTTTAAAATGCCAGCAAGCAAAGCACCTGCACCTTTTAGCTGTAAGTACACACCAAATATTCCGGAATTATTAGCTCAATTGAATTGCACACTTGTACTCAGCACCTACCAGGCTGGTAAACTCATATTCCTGAGTGCCAATGAGGAAGAAAAGCTGATTCAGCTTCCCCGAAATTTTAAGAGAGTGATGGGTGTAGGTATAAAAGACAACAAGATGGTCTTGGCACAACGGGATGAAGTGCTGGTGCTGGCAAACTCTCCGGAGTTGGCTCGGTTTTATCCCATTAAGCCTCAAACCTACGATGCAATGTATTTTCCGAGGGCTGCATACTTTACCGGTTTGCTGGATATACATGATATTGACTTGGGAGCGAATAATGAAATCTTAGCGGTGAACACCTCGTTCTCCTGCCTGATAAAAGTAGATAGCAATTACAGCTTTACACCTATCTGGAAACCACCATTTATCTCTAAAATTGCCTCAGAGGACAGGTGCCACCTGAATGGTATGGCCATGGTTGATGACAGACCAAAATATGTAACTGCATTTAGTGAAACCGACACGCCACAAGGCTGGAGGGAATCTGTCACAAAAGGAGGGGTACTGATAGATGTCGAATCGGATGAACTAATAAGCCGGAACTTGCCAATGCCTCACTCACCCCGTATGATTGAAGCTCAATTGATAGTATTATTATCTGCTACCGGAGAAATTGCCACCATTGATATTGATAATGGGAAAGTAGAGGTAATCAATAAGCTAAATGGATTCGTGAGAGGCCTGGCTTATTATAATGATTACCTGTTTGTAGGTCTGTCCAAACTTCGAAAAAACTCTTCCACTTTTGCTCATCTTGATATTGCTAAAGAAGCAAAAGATGCTGGAATTGCGATTATTCACTTTCCGACAGGAGCGTATGTGGGAGAAATCAAGTACGAAGCTTCTGTTGATGAAATATATGATGTCCAGGTATTGCCGGGAGTGAGAAGAGGCAATATTCTTAATACGATGAACGATACATATACAAAGGCTTTGATGTCTCCGGAAGCAACTTATTGGGGAAGAATACAAGAAAAATTGTAAATTAGAGATCACTTTAGTCCTAAACCTAACTCTCATGAAGCATCCGCAACCGTTTTCAGCAAAATACCGTCAATTCAAATCCTTATCGAAAAAGATAAACCACCTTATCTCAACAGGCCGTTTTTTCCGTCTTTCAAAAAAAGAGCAAAACAAATTAATACAAAAGCTACAGGGATTATACCTGAAGTTGAAAGGAGTTTTTTCTACTCAAGCTCTAAAGCGGGTATTGGCAAGTGCTGCTTTACTATTGGGATTTGAAATAGCAGGCCAGTCACAGGTGTTTGCCCCTCCTGTGACGGATACATTCGGATTGATAAAAAAAGCAACAGAGTTTAGATTTCCTAATTTGGTGGATTTGGATGGAGACGGAGATTTTGACTTGCTTACCGGAGAATATAAAGGCGCATTTAAATATTATGAGAATATCGGGAATGCTCAAAGTCCTGAATTCTCTACTGAAATGGTAAATCCATTCAATTTAGATTCTGTTTACTACGTGAATTTTCCGGTTACCGGTGATCTGGATGATGATGGTGATTATGATATTTTAAGTGTGGGATACTATGGTTCTACACAGTACTTTGAAAATGTTGGAGATGCTCAAAATCCGGATTTTGTTAGTCGAGGAATAAACCCGTTTGGAATAATTACGGGTTATTCGGTTTATGGCGAATATTTCTATATGCCTTCATTGGTTGATTTGGATAATGACGGTGACTTGGATCTGGTCGTTGGTGGCGCTTACTATCATCAGATTTATTATGAAAACACCGGTACTCCTGGTGCTCCGAACTTTGCCAGTCCAAAGAAAAATACATTTGGGTTAACTGAGGACTCCACTTGTTATTTGACTTCACAGGTATTTGCAGACTTTGATAATGATGGAGATTACGATATGGTGACAGCAGCATTTACCTATGATTATTATGTTAATGGATATAACTATAGCTATAGTAGTGGGGTTTTTAAATATTTTGAGAATATTGGAACTCCAACGTCTCCCGTTTTTGAGTCATCTACCGGGTCAAAGTTCGCAGTAGATACAGTCAAGAGTATTATTCCAGTCGGATTGACTGTTGCAGACTTGGATAATGATGGGGATATTGATATGGTTTTCGGAGGATTTAATTACGATTATAATACTTATGAATCCGGTACAAGCTTGTATTATATAGAAAACCTTCAGAATGCAAGCGGTATTGCTAATAAAATAAATATTGAGTTCAGTATTACTCCTAATCCATCTTCAGATTATCTGAACATATCCGTTTCGAATGCTGAGGGAGAAATTACCCCGGAGTCTTTAGAATTGGTAAATATTAACGGTACCGTAGTTCTTACTCAGCGCTATACGAATGGTCTTACAAGATTGAATATCAAATCGCTACCTGCAGGCAATTACTTCCTGATTGCAAGAAATGCCGGAAAAGCTATTGGAACGCAAAAGGTGGTGATTGCGAAATAAAAATCTTAGAACATGTAGGCTAATTCGCTTCCATCGCCCGTCTGCTTCGCAAAAATACCTCCGGTCCCGTGAAAAGGATTGGCGGAGAGAGGGGGATTATATTCTATGATCCCCGAAGTGGGGGTGTCTCAATCTTTTTCCCGCATGCTTCGCATCTTTTTTTGCTCAGTTCCGGGCTCATGAAAGCTTCGCTTCCATCGCCCGTCTGCTTCGCAAAAATGCCTCCGGCCCGTGAAAAGGATTGGCGGAGAGAGGGGGATTATATTCTATGATCCCCAAAGTGGGGGTGTCTCAATCCTTTTCCCGGATGCTTCGCATCTTTTTTTGCTCAGTTCCGGGCTCATGAAAGCTTCACTTCCATCGCCCGTCTGCTTCGCAAAAATGCCTCCGGCCCGTGAAAAGGATTGGCGGAGAGAGGGGGATTATATTCTATG
>WFPF01000060.1 GCA_015487695.1 Chitinophagales bacterium | reverse complement strand
TTCAAAGGGGCTAAGCGCTCAGGGAATGGAAAAAACAGACTTTCCCCCGAAAATGATGCCGGCAAAAACACTGGGTGCATGGAAAATTCTTATCGGGGACAAGGAAAAGGCAGCTTCAGATTTTTCTTACTCCTTTCTCTCCGTTCCGAAAGACAGGATAGATTTTCGTTATCCCTTGTTGCCTGCTCCGCGTGAAGCACATTCCTTTTTCTGTGATATTGAAGATTTTATCAGCAGGAAACTCCGCATGCCGGTTGACCTGGGGCCGGAATAGGCCTTAGCCCTTTTCTTTTACGCTTATTTTTTTGCGGAGAAGGGCCCTGGCAGCCTGTACAATTCCCTTTGCATCGTAGCCACATTCCCTCCAGAGTTCTTCCTGTGAGCCATGCTGCACCACATAATCGGGGATTCCCAGTCGCCTGATCTCGGCCGTGTATTTATGATCGGCCATGAACTCGAGCACCGCTGAGCCG
The DNA here is from genome assembly GCA_015487695.1 of Chitinophagales bacterium. Classification (GTDB taxonomy): domain Bacteria; phylum Bacteroidota; class Bacteroidia; order Chitinophagales; family S012-47; genus S012-47. The sequence continues at coordinate 2,490 of WFPF01000060.1, read as the reverse complement.
AAGCCGCCCATCAGTACACCATCTTCCACGGTGATCACCTTTTTGAATTTCGCAAAGACTTTGTGCAACAGCTCTTCATCCAGGGGTTTTACAAAACGCATGTCAAAATGCGCGGCCGAGATATCCTCGCTGATCAGTTCCGGCAGGGCTTCGCTTACAAAATTTCCGGCATGACCGATCGAGAGAATGGCCAGGTCATTCCCTTCGGCAAGCTGCCTGCCGCGGCCTATTTCAATTTCTTTGAAAGGCCGTTTCCAGTCGGGCATCACACCCGCACCTCTCGGGTAGCGTATGCTGAAAGGCTGGTCGATTTTATCCAGCTGGGCGGTATACATCAGGTTTCTCAGTTCCTCCTCGTTCATGGGAGCCGAAACGATCATATTCGGCACACAACGCATAAAGGCAATGTCATAGGCTCCGTGATGCGTGGCTCCGTCCGATCCGGCTACACCGGCCCGGTCGAGGCAGAAGATCACGGGCAGACGCTGAATGGCCACATCGTGAATAACCTGGTCATATCCCCTCTGAATGAAGGAAGAATAGATATTGCAAAAAGGCCTGAGTCCCTGTGTGGCAAGGCCGGCCGAAAAAGTGACGGCATGCTGCTCGGCAATGCCCACGTCAAAGGCACGGTCAGGCATCTCCTCAATCATGAAACGGAGCGAAGAGCCCGTGGGCATGGCCGGTGTGATGCCCATGATTTTATCATTTTGGCGGGCCAGCTCGATGATAGTTTTTCCAAACACATCCTGATACTTTGGCGCCTTCGGTCCGCTGTCGGCCGATTTGTACAGTTCTCCGGTGATTTTATCAAACTTGCCCGGTGCATGCCAAATGGTGGGATTTCCCTCTTCTGCCGGTTTGTAGCCTTTCCCTTTTACCGTCAGCGTATGCAGCAACTTGGGTCCGGGTATATCTTTCAGGTCTTCGAGAATACGAACCATGTGGTTGATATCATGGCCGTCAATAGGTCCGAAATAGCGCAGGTTCAGGGCTTCGAAGAAGTTGCTTTGCTTAACCAGCGCACCTTTCATGGCATTTTCCACGCGCGATACGATCTCTCTGGCGCTGCGTCCGAAGTTGCTCAGCTTGCCCAGCAAATTCCATATTTCATCCTTGGCTTTGTTGAATGTGCGGGAAGTGGTTATGTCGGTCAGGTATTCTTTCAGTGCGCCCACATTGGGGTCAATGGACATGCAGTTGTCATTGAGAATGATAAGCATATCGGTGCCCGAGACACCGGCCTGATTGAGCCCCTCGAAGGCAATGCCCCCGGTCATGGCACCATCACCGATGACGGCAATGTGCTGGCGCTTTTCTCCTTTGTATTTGTTGGCTACAGCCATACCCAGCGCAGCTGAGATGGAAGTGGAAGAATGGCCCACACCGAAGCTGTCGTATTCGCTTTCCTCCCGCTTCGGAAATCCACTGATGCCGCCATACTTGCGGTTAGTATGAAAAAGATCCCGCCTGCCCGTCAAAATTTTGTGGCCGTAAGCCTGGTGCCCTACATCCCAAACCAGCTGATCGAAAGGAGTATTGAAAACATAATGCAGGGCCACGGTCATTTCAACTACCCCGAGGCTTGCCCCGAAATGCCCTCCGTGAAGCGACACATTGTCAATAATAAACTGACGCAACTCACCCACAAGATCCTGCAACTGATCTTTTGACAATTTCCTGAGATCTTCGGGTGAATTAATTTGGCTCAGCAAGGGGCCTGGAGTAATGATCGGAGCGCTCATGATCTATTATTTTCCGTTGCAAACAAATATACGAATTCCTCTTTGTCCAAAGGATTTAGCTCCGGTTTTGCACCGGATGAACTTCTCTGAAAAAGCCCGTAAATTTGCCCCTGAAACCCTTTTAGTCCAAGATTCAATATTCTTTCTGCCTTGACATATAAAATCAAATTACCTCAGTTTGAGGGGCCATTCGATTTGCTTTTGTTCTTCATCGAACGGGATGAACTGGATATTTATGATATCCCGATATCAAAAATTACGGACGAGTTTCTCGAATACCTGCACCAGCTGCAGGAAATGAATATTGATGTGGCCAGTGAATTCATACTGGTGGCGGCCACGCTCATGCGCATCAAAGCCAAGCTGCTGCTGCCCCGCAAAGAGCTGGACGAACACGGAGAAGAGATTGATCCCCGGCAGGAGCTTGTGGACCGCTTGCTGGAATACAAGAAATACAAGATGGTGGTAGGTGATCTGCAAAAGCTGGAAGAAGAGCGCCAGAAGCAGATAGCCAGGGGATATGCATCGAGGGAGCTAAAGACCATAGCCGCGGAGTTCGAAACCGAATCGGAGCTGAACACACTCAGCCTCTATCGCCTGATGCGGGCCTTCGAAAAAGTCATGGGCCGTTTCAGGGAAGAAGAAGAACGGAAGCACAACATTATTCGTTATCCCTACTCCATCGAGGGGCAAAAGACCTTTCTGCTGGAGCTGATCAGTGACCGGAAAAAACACTCATTTGAAG
>WFPF01000059.1 GCA_015487695.1 Chitinophagales bacterium | reverse complement strand
AGGCCGTATATTGAATATAGATGAGCTTGATTTGAGCAAAGACGGAATCTACGATGTGGAAGTGGAAGGAGATCTGACAATAAAGGATGCTACAAATCACATAAAAGTGAAGGGAACAATCGAGCGAAAAGGAGATCGACTCATTGCGAAAACTAAATTTCCTGTACGTGTTGCGGATTACAACATTCATATCCCTGCCATGGTGAAGGATAACATTGCCGAGGTGGTGGATGTAAACGTGAATGTAGAGTATAAGCCATACAAGAATAAATAAACGCAGAGAGTCAATAATGAAGCATCAAATCTGGAAAACCCTTTTTGGGATCATCCTTATTTTCAGCTCTTTAAGCTTGTATGGCCAGGATGATCTGATGAATCTGCTGGAGGAAAGCGAAGAACCCCTTACGGAATATACAATTGCCACCTTTAAAACCACTAGGTTGATGAGCGGTCAGTCGGTAGAGATACCGGCTGCCGGAGTTTTACAGTATGTGATCAGCCACCGTTTTGCCCGAATTACTTCCGGTTTTTATGATATTTTCGGGCTGGACAATGCCACCATGCGAATGGGTTTCGATTATGGCATTACCGATCGACTGGCTGTCGGAGTGGGACGAAGTGCTTTTGAAAAGACCTATGACGGATATGTGAAGTATAAATTGCTGAGGCAGTCAAAGGGGGCGAAGAATATGCCTGTCACTCTGACGGGATTTGCCGGAATGGCCATAAAAACCATCAAGTGGCCCGAACCCGACCGTCCCAATTATTTTACATCAAGGCTTTACTACACGTTTCAGCTCTTAATAGCCCGCAAATTCAACAGTGATTTGTCTTTGCAGGTAATGCCGACCCTGGTACACCGCAATCTGGTAGCCACCAGAGCCGATGCCAATGATGTATTTGCCGTGGGGGTGGGCGGACGCTATAAGCTGTCCGGCAGCCTTTCGGTCAATGCCGAGTACTATTACCTGATACCGGGGCAAATCGTATCGCCTGTTTACGGTGAAAAAGTGCGCAACAGTCTTACGCTTGGGGTTGACATTGAAACAGGCGGACATGTTTTTCAGCTGATGTTCTCCAACTCACGGGGAATGACCGAAAAGTTCTTTGTTACGGAAACTACGGGCTCATGGCTGAGTACGGACATCCACTTTGGATTCAATATCAACAGGGTTTTTACCATCATCGACAAACACAAGAAGAAATAGTTTTAAGATTATTTAACATATGAGCACGTAATGAGCCAATGGAAAGGCCCCGATGAGGGGCCTTTTGTCATAAATACTACCCTGAACTACAATAAGATAGATTACATTTATAGGTTGGATCCCTAAAGCCTATTATCTAGCTATGTTTCGATCGTCCGGCCTGATTATTTTCTTTGCCATGTTCGCTGCGACAACGCTTCGTGCACAACTTATAGTCGCTCCCAACGGGAGCGGAGATACGCTGGCCAGAGCCATCATGGGACCGGCTGCTACCATTAGCAATATCTATTTTCGTTGCAACACCGGGGCTTCGGGCTTTGCACTTGGGACAAACTCCAACCTGCCGCTGGACACCAGTGTGGTGCTGAGCAACGGACTGATCACCAGTGCAATGGGTCCCAATATCAATCCGGCCACATCGGATGTGTTTGCTCCGCCCCAGGATGGAGACACCATTCTTTCCGGTTTTATTCCGGATACCATCCCTACCGATGACGCCTGCATTTTGCAGTTTCGATATATTCCAAAGGTGAGCCCTTTCAGTGTGCGCTATGTCTTTGCATCGGATGAGTACCCCGAGAATGTTTGTTGCCCGACAGCCGATCGTTTTGGCTTCTTTATTCTGGGTCCGAATCCGACTTCGATGGGGCCCCCGAATTATCTCTATGACGACTTTGCCGTCATTCCCAACTCAAATCCTCCCATGCCGACCTTGCTGAACACGGTGAACCCCGGACAGATGGGCTCGGCCCCCTGTGCCAACCCGGCCGGATGCATTTCACTTTCAAATTCATTGCTTTATAACGACAACACCGGAAGCACTACCGAAGAATTTGACGGTTACACCAATGCGCTGCAAGGCGAGGTGCCCGTATATCCCTGCAGCACCTACACCCTGCGTTTTGCAATAGCCGATGGAGGCAGTCCTACGGTGAATTCCTACGTTTTCATTGAGACCAGCTCTCAGAATGCTCAGCCCTACACCATGTCGCTGACTTCCAACCTCTCAGCACCCTATGTGATTGAAGGATGTTTGGGCGGCATGCTGACCATCACAATTGCCAACGACAATCCTTTTGATCTGACCCTCTTGCTGGATCATTATGGATCAGCAATCAACGGGGTGGACTACTCTTTGCCTGATACAGCGGTCATTCCGGCCGGAGCCACATCGGTTTCATTTCCATTTACCCCTTTTTTGGATTCATTGCTGGAAAATAGCGACACCATCAAAATTGCCTTGCGATTGCCTTGTACGGGTTGGCTGGATTCCGTTAAAATTGCAATCAAAGACTCGCTCACACTGAGTGTATCACCGCCTCAGGTCATGTGTCCGGGTGATACCATTCAAATTTCGGCCAACTCACCGGGCATGTTGCAATGGGACCCTGCCTACAATATTTCAAACACGATAGTAGAAGATCCGCTCGTATATCCCGCAGTGGATACGGTCTATTCCGTTACAGCCACACTCCTCGGCTGCCAGTCCACTGCCACGGTTCCCGTGCATGTCAGAGAAGCTCCTTTTGTAGATGCCGGTTCCGATACCGGAAATTGTGCCGGTCAGTTTCTCTATTTGAATGCAGTTGTCGGGCCGAATGTGGTCGTACATTTCTGGGCGCCACCTACGGGACTGAGCAATATTACTCTGCTGGACCCCATGCTGATTCCGGACCAGTCGCGGTATTACACGCTGTGGGTACGTGATATTTTCGGTTGTGTAAACACGGATTCGGTATTCGTGGAAGTTTATCCCTTCCCGGTGGTGGATGCCGGGCCCAATAAAAGCATCTGCTTTGGTGACAGTGTTCAGCTGGATGCTACCGGCAACGGAACTTTTGAGTGGAGTCCCAAGTCATTTGTCGCTGATTTTACAGCCGAAGATCCCTGGGTATTTCCCGATCAAACAACCACTTTTCAACTCTTTCTGACAGATTCAAACGGATGCCGCTCGGGAGACCAGGTAAAAGTGAAGGTTCGCGACCTGCCGCCTGTGGATGCCGGGCCCGATGTGACAATTTGTGTAAACGATACGGTGCAGCTCACGGCAAGCGGTGCAAAAACCTATTTCTGGGAGACCAGTCCCTGGTTACTTGACACCATCGGGCCTTCGGTAGGAGCCATACCGGTGGCCACAAGCGACTTTGTGGTTTACGGTACGGATAAATACAATTGCAGAAATACTGACACGGTACGGGTTTTTACACGGAGTGCTCCCCTGGTTACAGCCTCGGCCGGCACCTTGTCGGCCTGTCCGGGTGATACCATTTTCCTGAGTGCTTCCGGGGCCGGAGACCGGTATAAGTGGTTTTCTTCTGCGCTTATCTTCCAGCCCGATTCATCGAGCACCCGGGCTGTCGTAAATGAGACGGCCCGTTTTCTGGTCATGACAACGGACAGTCTTGGCTGCCGGGGGTATGATTCAATCCGGGTGACCGTGCATGCCATCCCTCAAATCAATACAGGCGATCGCGACAGCATTTGTCTGGGAGAATCCATACAGCTTAGTGCGGGAGGAGGTGTCCTTTACCAATGGTCACCGGCTACCAGCCTCAGTGACCCGGCAAGTGCCTCGCCTGTTGCCACTCCTCTTACTACGACCACATATACGCTGCAGGTTCAAAATTCTTTTGCTTGCAGCGGGACGGACAGCACCACAATTGTGGTATTGCCTTTGCCTGTGGCCGTTGCCGGACAGGATACCAGCATTTGTCTGGGCAGCGAAGCGATACTGACGGCTTCGGGAGGGAAAAGCTACCTCTGGCAACCGGCATCATTGCTTGCTTGTGATACATGCAGAATCAGCAATGCAGATCCGGCATCCACCCAAGTTTTTACGCTGGAGGTGACAGATAAATTCGGCTGTAAAGACAAGGACCAGGTGACCGTAAATGTTTTGTCGCTGCCCGTTCCCAATGCAAACAGCAGCCAGACGGATATCTGCTATGGAGATTCTGTCTGGCTCGGAGCTTCGGGAGGAATAAAATATAGATGGGAGCCGGCCGCACTGCTTGATCAGCCGGCTATGAGCATGAGCCTGGCCCGGCCGGATACAACAACATGGTTTACGGTTTTCGTCAGCGATCAGTATTCCTGTCAGGGAATTGATTCTGTCCGGGTGCGTGTGCACGGCCTGCCCGATGCCATTGCAATGAATGATGACTCGATTTGTACGGGCGGCAGCATAAAGCTTGAGGCTTCAGGGGGCAGTTTTTACTTGTGGAGCCCCGGGAAATATCTCAATGACAGCACGATTGCCAAACCGGTAGCCAGCCCTCCTGTCAGCACGACCTTCACTGTGGTGGTGAGTGATGCGCTGGGCTGTACTTCGCGCGATGAGCTTACGGTCCATGTCCTGCCTCTGCCGCTGGTATCGGCTGCTGCCGGTTCCGAAATCTGTCTTGGCGATTCACTGCGCTTGTCGGTTGGCGGAGCCAAGTTTTATCAATGGACACCGGCTGCGAATCTCTCTTGTGTCAATTGCCCGGATCCCGTGTGGAAAGCGGATAAAAGCACCACCTTTACAGTTTGGGGCGAGGATGCCTTTGGTTGCCGCAACTTTGATACAAGCCGTTTCCAGGTGCGGGCACTGCCCCTTGTAGTGGCCGGCCCCGATACGATTATCTGTCCCGATCAGAGCGTCAGACTTTCTGCTTCGGGTGCGGTTGATTTCCTCTGGAGTCCCTCCCTCTATCTCGACAATCCCGCAACATCCTCACCGTTGGCGACACCGGCTGACCCCGTACAATATACCGTTAGCGGGACTGACTCATTTGGTTGCCGGGGCCGCGATTCGGTAGATATTCAATTCTTCCCGGGCTCCAATGTCTCGGCCGGTCCCGATCTTTTTATATGCGAAGGCGATTCGCTCGAATTGCAGGGCTCCGGTGCCGACTTTTACGAATGGAATCCGGCACAGTGGCTCGATGACTCCACGAAAGCCAGACCGCTGGCCCGGCCCGCGTCCAGCACCTTGTTTACGGTAAGAGGAAGCAGCAGCAACGGATGCCAATCAACCGATGATGTGCTCGTAACCGTTTACCCGCTTCCTTCTCTTTCCCTGAGCTCCGACTCTCTGTTTATCTGCCCGGGTGACAGCACTTCGCTGACGGCCAGCGGAGCCGATAGTTATCGCTGGCACCCTTCCGAGTTTGTGTCCGACTCAACAGCTGCTTCGGTAATTCTTTATCCCGAGTTTTCTCAATACTTTACGCTGGAGGCATTCAGTGCCGAGGGTTGCCTGAAAAGAAAAACAGTTTTTGTTAAAGTTGCAGCGCTTGTTGATCCTGCGGCCCGGCCCAAAGAGGTCTCCATCTGTCTGGGCGATACCCTGCAACTCTATGCTGCTCCGGGATACGCCTACCGTTGGTTTCCGGAAGAAGATTTCGTTGATCCCGAAGCCCGCGATGCACTTGTCGTACCGGGAAGCGACCATATTTACGTGCTTGAACTCAGAGATTCTTTTAACTGTCCTTTTTATGATTCGGTGACGGTATTTGTGCTTGAACCGGCCTTTGCCGATGCCGGCCCTGATCTTTCCATTTATGAAGGAGAGTCGATTCGCCTCAACGGGCAGGGCAATGGCTCTTTCCTATGGGTTCCTTCCAAATGGCTGGACCATGCGGGCGCGCAGTCACCGCTGGCCACCCCCGACAGCTCCATTACCTACACGCTGCTTGTCACAACAGACAATGCATGTACGGCTGAGGATAAAGTTCGGATCAGGGTATACCTTGAAACCCAGGTCTGGTTTGCAAACGCTTTTTCGCCCAACGGAGATGGAAAGAATGACTTCTTCGGCCCGGAAATCTATAATGAAATCGAGATGGAATATTTTGCCGTCTATGATCGCTGGGGCAAGCGCCTGTTTTACACACAAACTCCGGGCGAAAAATGGGATGGCCGCATTCAGGGTTATCCGGCCCCGATGGGCACTTATATCTATGAGTTCAAGGCCAAAGGGAACCGAAGCAAGCCTTTCTTCAAGCACGGCAACTTTACATTGATCCGCTGATCCCCGTCCGACTTTGCTCAGCTAAATTCCCCGTGCCCATGTCTGTTTGTATGAACTTATTATCAGGCTTCAATCATTATTATGAAATAGTCTTCCATAGCTGAAACTTTTGCTACATGTCTATTATTTATTAATTATCTTTTAAGCAAAAGCAAGACTTGAATCAGATTATTAATTGAAAATCAAAAAGAATTAAAATGAGCAAGAGAGAAGACATCATTAAAGGCCTGCAGAAAGCCTATTGGGATGAATTGGAAACCGTTATGAATTATATGGCAAACTCCTTTAATCTGGATGGCATCCGGGCAGAAGAAATTAAATCATCGCTGTCGGCTGATGTTCAGGAAGAACTGGGCCATGCCCAAATGCTGGCAAAACGAATCAGGGAACTGGATGGATCTGTAGAAGGCTCATTCAGTTTCAAAGCACATCAGGCGAGCAGCCAGCCACCCGAAGATTCCACCGATGTACTCACGGTCATTAAAGGAGTGATTGATGCGGAGCAGAGCGCCATTGAGCACTACAAATATATGATCAAACTGACGGATGGCGAGGACTATGTGACCCAGGATATTTGTGTGACACTGCTGGCCGATGAAGAAGCACACCTGAGAGAGTTCAAGGGATTTTTGAAAGCCATTGAAGCAGGTGTTTAGTGATCCGGGGTTCAGGCACATGTATAAAAAAAGCCGGGGCTGATGCTCCGGCTTTTTTTATGGGATATAGCATGTGTTATTTGATGGCATCCACCATTTCCGGTGTGATGACTGTGCCGTTGTTGTCCCATGAATTGAATACATAGGTCAGTACGTTGGCTATTTCTTCGCTGCTAAGATTTTGCTTGGGCATCATACCGTTGAAGGTATTTCCATTTACCGTTATGCTTCCCTGGAGGCCGTGTGCGACAGCACTGATGGCAGCATTGGGATCATTGTTCAGATAATCCGATCCGGCAAGCGGAGGAAATGCACCCGGTATACCCTGGCCGTTCAACTGGTGGCAGGCCACACACACTTGTTCGTAAATAAGTTTGCCTTTGCTGATACGTTCTTCTTTGGATACAGCGGCCACCTGCTGCGGACCTTCTCCGCCCGGCATGGATTGAACCACGCTTCCTTCCGGCAGATAAATGCGATCATCCTCTTTACCCGAGTACACCAGCAGGTTTTCTTCACCACTTACGTGCAATTCGGCAATGGCTCCTTTGTTGAAGGCATTGAAGAAGGAATGATCGATAAGTTTATAGGTGCCCGGAGTTTCCACTACAAATTCCAGGATAGCTGTTCCACCGACAGGAACGAGCACCGTAGAAGCATCGTTGCGGGTCACTTTGCCACCATCGGGGCGCACATTGTCAAAAATTTCGCCAATGATGTGAGCAGAAGATACTGCCACCGGACCGGCATTTCCGAAATAGATCCGGATGCGGTCGCCCACTTCGGCCTGCATGGCATTGTCTCCGGTGAGGGATCCCACACTGCCGTTAAACACAACATAATCAGGATCGCCTTTCAGGGCTTTTTCCATTTCAAATTTGTGAACGCCCGGAGCGGAAGGATCGCCATCCACATAAAATTCACTTTGCATCACATAGAATTCCTTGTCTACCTCAGGCAGAGGAGTTTTGGGATCTACCATGATGAGGCCGTACATGCCGTGAGAAACATGCATACCTACCGGTGAAGTAGCGCAATAGTACATATAGAGGCCCGAATGCAAAGCCGTAAACTTAAAGACCGATTCGTGGCCCGGAGCGGTAACGGAAGAAGTAGCTCCGCCACCCGGTCCGGTAACTGCATGCAGGTCGATGTTGTGCGGCATTTTGTTGGCCGGATTGTTTTTCAGGTGGAATTCAACCAAATCGCCTTCGCGAACCCTGATAAACTGGCCGGGAACCGTCCCTCCAAAAGTCCAGAACTGAAACTGTACATCGCCATTCAGCGACATTTCGGTTTCCTGTGTTTCCATCTGCACAATCACCTTGCTGGCATGTTTTCTGGTGATGGCCGGGGGCACTGCAGGGGGTTGGGTAAGCACCGCTTCCTCTTCTCCTTCCACCATCTGAATATTCTTTTTGGTGAGAGGCCGGGCGTTATTGCGGTCATTTCCTTTTTGCGTTTTCGTGCAGGACGCCAGACCCAGCGCAAAAACAAGGATCAACAGGGTCAAATTTTTAAGTCTCATTCTTTTGTGATTTAAATCGAGAAAAATAATTCGAAAATTAATTGAATGCGAAATAAGGCATCATTGAGCATCCTTTTAATGATAAATGTCAATATCACAAAATTAGAGCTTTATTAAGAATTCGCCATTCGGACCATCTACTGCTCGAGCAGCGATGCTTTTCGCCTGAAGTAGCTGTAAATCACGGGTTTCACTTCACGTGCCGCATCCATCACCATTTGAAAGTCGGATGGAAAGGGGACCGGGCGATTTCCCAGTTTTTTCCTGGTTTCTTCGCTGAGGGCATCTGTGTTTCCCTCTGCGCGGTATGAGAGATGCTCGAAAACAAAGTTGACATTCAGCGGCTGGCTGTCGAGCAGCTGATTGCTGCGCAGATCGCGAAGCTCGATTTTTCCCTTGAAAGTAGCCGCTTTAAACTGCTGCGCTTCGATCACCTTGCACTGAATCTCTTTGTAGATTGGAACCTTGATTTTCCTGCCGAGACTGTCGGTAATGAAATTTCCATTCTCGTCCTTGGCATAGATATAGCCATTTTCTATTT
>WFPF01000058.1 GCA_015487695.1 Chitinophagales bacterium | reverse complement strand
TTTTTATCCAGGGCCGGATACCGGAATTATTCACACCCCGAATTCTGAGAAAATAGACCCCGGGCGCCAGATCTGAGATTCCGATTTCCGTTTCCTTTTCTTTTACGACTTTACGAAACAAGATACGCCCCGAAGCGCTGAGGATTTGCAGTTCGTAGTCCTGTGCTTCATTCGTGCGGACATACAAGATGTCCCCGGCCGGATTGGGCCCGATGCGCAGGCCGTTGTCAGCCGAAAGGCCGGCCGGGCTGTACACGCCATCCTCGGCTTCGAAGAGATAAGCCGATCCCGCATCGTTGAGGGTCTGATTTCCTGCCGTGTCTTCGTCTTCGGCAAAAGCTCCGATGAGGGCCCTTTCCCCATCGGTGGCCACGGCAAATCCAAACCAGTCTCCGTTGCCTGCATCACCGGCCAGCAGCACGGCTTGCTCCGTCCACGAAGCATCGGCCTGTCGTTCAAATACATACGCTTTGCCTGCATCCTGAAGCAGGCTTCCGTCAGGCTGCGGGTCGGCCAGATAGGCTCCGATCAGGATCTTTTCATTGCGGATATCGAGCGATGCCCCGAAGCGGTCGCCCGCTGCCCGGTCGGAGGCGCTCAACCTGGTCTCATAGCTCCACTTTCCCGGGCCGCTTTTGCGGAAAACATAGGCCGAACCGGCCATTGGCAGGGATTGGCCTCCCGAGGCATCTTCCCCGTCCTGCGGGGCAGCCACCACGGCATACGTACCGTCTATGGCGAGGGCACTGCCAAACCAGTCATTGGCACTGCGGTCCGGGGCCGTCAGCTTTTGGCGGAAAGGCCACTTTCCGTTGGCAGACCTTTCGAAGACATAGAGCGCCCCGGCATCCGTCATTGTGTTCGTAGCGCTTGCATCTTCGTCTTCTTTATAAGCGCCAACCATGAGGTTTTTCCCATCGAGGGCCAGGGAAAAGGCAAAGAGGTCGAAAGCGCCTTTGTCGGGAGCACGCAGTTTGGCCACTTCTTCCCAATGTCCGTTGTTCTGGCGTTCAAACACATAGGCTGCTCCGGCCTGAATGATCTTGCCGCCCTGTCCGTCATCGGCATTTTTGTATGCGGCCCCCACTACCGCATAGGAGCCGCTGATGTCTACGGCAATGCCGAAATAATCGAGCGAGTCGCGGTCCGAAGCGATCAGCTTTTGCACTTCTACCCATTCACCCCGGGCGTTGCGTTCAAAAATGTAGGCGGCTCCGCTTTGATAGAGGGGCCGGCCGTTGCTGTCGGGTTCATCACGCTTGTAGGCCCCTACAATCATGTACGAAGCGCTCAGCGCCACGGCCGTACCGAAGTTATCTTGCACCTCCCGGTCCGAGGCCGTTAATTTTTGCGTCTCCGCCCAGCTGCCGTCCTGATTTCTATGAAAAACATAGACGGCTCCTGCATGCTCTTTTATCTCATTGCCTTCGGAATTGCTGCTGTTGCGGTGCGTGGAAACGATCAGGTATTCTCCATCGATATCCAGGTCTTTTGAAAAACGATCGGACACGCTGCGATCGGATGCCGCAATCTTTTGCACTTGATGCCATGACTGGCCCTGCAAAGCCGGATATCGGAAAAGACAAAAAATCATAATGAATAGCGCAGTTCTCATCCCTGCCGGCTTTTGATGATGATCTTCTGATGATAAAGCTGCTCCTTTTGGCGAATCCGGAGGAAGTAAATACCCGGAGACAGACTGCTCAGGTCGATATTCTCCACGTTCAGCCCGGAATGCAGGAGGAGGCGGCCGGCCGGGTCGTAGAGCATCACCTCGAAGGGGCCGTTGTGCAGCAAAGAGGAGGGCGCAAAAAGCAGGCCGTCTGTGGGGTTGGGATAGAAGAGTGTTTCTTCGGGCACGGGGTCCTCGGGAAGGCCCACGGGAATGGCCGTGCAGTCCACATTGAAATAATCGGCCGGATCACTGTGGAGTGCGTACCATCGATCGTACTTCTCGCCCAGCGTGGCCCAGATGATCTTTCCTTCGTCCACATAGGCCTGCAATCCGTCAATGATTTTCGAAATGCTGTCGGCAAAGGAAGGGATGAGGGGTATATCCCTGAAATTGATGAGCATATTCATGGTATAGAAATCATTGGGACTGTCGGCCGAGCGCTGAATGGAGTCCACAATGTCGAGAATATTGGAAATGACCTCATCCGTATAGCGGAAGAGCCGGTGGTCTTTCGGGTTGAGGTTGTAGCCGATCTCATTTTTGCATCCTCCGCCAATGGTCGTGAGGGTCTGGTCGGGGTCGTGGGTTCCGAATTCTGCGGTCGAAGAGCCCCCAGCCGGCTTCCACACCCCGAATGCCGTATAATCGGCCACATGACCCGGGGTGGCGGTTCCCCATACGATATCTGCTTCCCAAATGTAATCAGTGAAGGTATATCCGGCTTTGGGCACACTGTATTGCGTCCAGTTTTCAACCAGATTAAGTCCGCCAATGGTCATCGTAGCATAGGTCACGCCTCCGAGGGTGTGGTGTTCGAGTACCACCCCGCATGAATCGAGCAGGTAGGCCAGGTCGGAGTAGTTGTAGGGATTGACGTGCATGTCGAAATGATTGTGTCCGTCCACCGCAATGTAGGGGGATTTGGAGGCCCACTCAAGAATATCAATCGGGTTGTCGGCTGCATTGTCGAAACGAAGGGCACCGAAGATAAAGTTGGCGTCCACCTGCATATTGTAGCGGGCTTTCTTCGAGATAATGGAATCGCAGAGCTCTTTTACCTGTCTGCGTATGGATTTGAAGTCGGCCATGGAATTGGCATAATCCAGAGAGTCGGTGATTTCATTGTGTGAGATGATGTTGAAATAAACGGGTTTTTGAGAATGGAGGGGAAGTGTAAGGAATAGAAAGTAAATGGCAAGGAGGGGTACGCATCTTTTCATTTTCAAATTTTTTGAGTTTTGGAAATAAGATTACCATGGCAGTTGCTCTTTGCGAATCATTGAAGAGGCCGGGGAAATGGATTCAAGCGGCCGCATCTGCATTCGCAGGATAAAGTTCAGATGCAATATCAGGCAAAATGGTTTAATAGGACGTTTGAGAAAATGTGGAAATTAATTTCCGGGCCCGGCCGGAAAAGGATCAGATCAGCTTTAATATATTTTTGCGAAAAAGGCGGATCGAGATCAGCGTCATCAGCACTCCGATGCCGGTGAGCACCCCGATGCGGGGCAGGATG